>JADMJQ010000070.1:0-11508 GCA_018780415.1 Roseateles sp.
TTGCGCGGTTGATGCCTTTGAAGAGTGCGAGGCCGGGCTTTTGTCAGGCCTGTTTTTCAAGGGTTTTCACGGGGCTTGCTGCCGGTTCGCGGGATGAATTTGTGTCAATTTGGCCGCTATCCTGGGCCGCACAAGAATCAGCTCAGGTCTTCTACATGTCCCGTTATGTTCGCGCCGTCATGTTGGCGGTTTTGCTGCAGGCGCCGGCTTTCGCTGCCGACGCGCCGGCGGGCCAAGCGCTTGCCTTGGAGCTTGAGTTCAAGGCGGCCTTCGAGGTGCTGATGGCGGGCAAGCTGCAGACGGGCTTGGCCGCAATGGAGGCCGCGCTGCGCCGCAGCCAACGTGAACTCGGCGAGCAGGCCCCGCACACGCTGAAAGTGCATGACTACTACGCCGCCACGCTGTTCAGGCTGGGCCGCCTGGCGGAGGCGCAGACCGAGTTCGAGTTGATCTTGAAGCGCCACCGCGTGGCCGGCAGCGCCGACAGAAGGGACGCCCTGAGCAGCCTCAACAACCTCGCCAATGTGGTGGCCGCCGCGCAGTCGCCGCAGGCGGCGCTGCCGCTGTTCGAGCAGGCGCTGGCGCAGCGCGCCCGCACGCTGGGCGATGACGATCTTGAATCTTGCTCCGTGCTGGCCGACTACGCCTGGGCACTCGGTGAGGCGGGTCGGCTGCATGAGTCACTCCCCTTGGCCGAGCGCGCGCTCGCCTTGCGCTTGCAGCTACACGGCGAGCGCCACAGCTGGTCGTTGACGGGGATGAACAATATGGCCCACAGCTTGTTTCAGCTGGGCCGCCATGCCGATGCGCTGGCCCTGCATGAGCGGGTGTTGAAGCTGCGCCTGGCCGAGTCGGGCGAGCGCCATCCGTCGACCTTGGTGTCGATGAACAACACCGCCTTGGCGCTGCGCCATATGGGCCGCCAGGAAGAAGCGCTGACGCTGCACCAGCGCGCGGCGGCCTTGCAGACCGAAACACTCGGCCCGCGCCACTTCAGCAGCTTGACCGGCCGCCGGGGCGTGGCGGGTGACTTGCTGGCCTTGAACCGCGTCGACGAAGCGACGCCGGCCTTGCGTGCTTTGCTGGACGACAGCGTGCAAGCCTATGGCCCCAAACACCATCACGCCCAGTACACCCGCATCGAACTCGGTTTGGCGCTGGAGAAGGGCGGTGCTTTTGCCGAGGCATTGGCGCAGCTGGACGCGGCGCTGGCGATCTATCTGGAGACCCTGGGCGCCGAGCATTTCAAAACGCTGGACGCGGGCATGCTGCGGGCACGTGTGTTGCGCAGGCTTGGGCGCCAGGCCGAGGCGGCGAGCGCGCTGCGGCCGCTGCAGGCCAATGCAGGGCGGCTGTATGGCCCCAGTTCGGAGCTGGCCTTGGCGGTGGGCACCGAGCTGGCGCGCAATCTGGCGGCACTGGGCGAGCGGGCCGAGGCCGAGCGCCTGCTTGCCGATGTGGTGGTCTGGTCCGAACAGCAGGCGGCGTCTCAGCTGGGTTTGCCCCAGGCGCGGCGCCAGCAGAGCGAACAAGGGCGTCAGCAACTCGAAGCCTATCGTTTGCGCGCTCGTTTGCTGGCCGAGCTGGGGCGCTTGCCCGAAGCCTTTGCGATGTTGGAGCACAGCAAGGCCCGCGCCCTGCTGGCGCAAATGTCGGAGCGTGAGACCGCCCTGGGGGCCGGCGTCACGGCGGCGCAATGGAGCGAACTGCAAACAGCGCGCGAACGAGCGCATGTGCTGAGCCACAAGTTGAGCGAGGCCAAAAGCCCGACCGAGCGCCAGCAATGGCTGGACCAGCTGACCGCCGCGCAGCTCAGCGCTGCCGAGGTGCAAGCGCGCTTGCGCCTGCAGTACCCGCGCTACCAACGCGTCGCGGCGCTGCCCGTTGCCGGGCTGGCGGCGGCCGCCCGTCTGCCGAAGCAGGGCTTGTTCATTTCATTTTTGTTGGAGGGCGAGGCCCAGCCCAGCGACCCGCAGGCCGTGCCGGAGCTCGGTGCCTTTAGCCTCGACGCCAAGGGCCGTCTGCAATGGCATGCGCTGGGGCCGCAGCCCGGCTTGGCCGACAGCATCGAGAGCCTGCGTCTGTGGAGCACGCAGGCGCAGATAGGTATCCAACGCCGTTTTGTCGGCGACGCGGGGCAAGCGCTGGAGATCCTGCATTGGCAGCAACAGGGCCGGCCGCGCTGGCGCGTGGTGCCAGCATTGGGTCAGCATGCAGCCGCGGCCCGGGCCTGCCCGGCGCGAGGGCTTTGGCCGCCGGATTGCCGGCCGGCCGGCGCGGTCGCGGTGTGGAGTCATGCCGACTATGCGCATTTGCGTCGGCATCTGGCCGCGCAACTCTTGCAGCCTATGCAGGCGCGCTTGAGGGCCCATCCGCAATGGATTGTGTCGCCTGACGGCGCGCTCGGCAGCCTGCCCCTTGATGTCTTGCCATGGCGCGGTGCCGAGCTGGCCGCGCGGGTGGCGGTGTCGCAGCTGCAGTCCTTGTCGGTCCTGCAGGCGCTGCAGGATGCGGGCTCCTCCAGCCGCATGCAGGCAGCGCAGCCGCTGGCCCTGCTCGCCATTGGCAATCCGCAGTTTGACGGCGTTACGGCGATCACAGCCGGCCGGCCGGGGGCGGCCGAGCTGCAGCGCTCGCGCTCACCGCGCGCGGCCGCGTGGGATGAGGCGTTGCGGGGCAATGCGGCCTTGGCCGACGATCAAATTCAAGCCAGCAGCTGGCCGGCCCTGCCGGCCACGCAAATCGAAATGGAGCGCTCGGCCGCCGCGTTCCGGGGCCAGGCCACGCGCGTCTTGAGTGGCCGCGAGGCGAGCGAGGCGCGCCTGCGCCAGGCCTCGGCCTCGGGCGAATTGGCCGGCGCGCGCCACCTCTTGCTGGCCACCCATGCCTGGTTCGACGCCGAGCGCCCCGATGCCTCGATGCTGGTGCTGCGCGGCGAAGGCCCGGCACCCGAAGAAGACGGTGAGCTGAGCATCGGTGACATCGCCGGCCTGACGATGAACAGCCGCCTGGCCGTGCTCTCGGCCTGCAACACCGCCCGCAGCGACGCGCGCGCCAATGAGGGCCAATTCGGCTTTGCCTATGCGCTCAATATCGCAGGCAATCAGAACGCGCTGCTGACGCTATGGCCGGTGCTGGACAGTGCCGGCGCCGACTTCGTCAGCCGCTTCTTCGCCCATGTGGCCCGGGGCCGGCCGCACGCGCAGGCGCTGCAGGCGACCAAGCGTGAGTTCCTGCACCACCCGAACCCCGCCTGGCGCGCACCGCGCTATTGGGCGGGGTTTGTGTTGTTTGGGGTTTGAGGGGCGGCCTGCGCACGCTCAATCAACAAGAACAGCCGACCATGGGCGGGCACATGGACGCCGCGCGCCAACAAGTCCTGTTTGAGTTGCCCGGCGTCGTCGGGCAGCTTGGCTTGCAGCTGAATAGAGGCACTGCCCGCTGCATCGATGCGCCGCACCAGCAGATGCTGCGCCTGCAACAAGGCCTGCAACTCGGTGGCGAAGGCGGCCGGATCGGCCACCTGCAGGCGCTGCGCCTGCTCGGCGCCGCGCATCACTTCCAGGCCGTCGTCGAAGGGCAACTGCTCGATCGGCCGCTGCATGATGAACAAGGTCGCCACGCCGGCCAGCGAAAGCAGGCCCGCAGCTGCGGGCAGGCTCAGCCAGGTGGGCCACCTGATGCCATGCGTCTGCCGACGGCGACCCTGGAAAGCGCCGGCCGCACGCAGCCGCGCCATCATGGCGACGGTGGCCTCGTCGTCGACAGCCGAGGTCTGGGCTTGCTCGCCCAGCATCAGCTCGCGCATCAGTCGCCCGGCACGGGTGCTGGCGTCCTGATTTTGAGTGGCGTTGCCGCCCAGCGCGTGCAGGCAACGCTCGATGTCCAGCTGTGTGCTCATGCTTCACTCCTGGCGCGTCCAGCCGCGCCGCGTTTCTTGCCAAGGCCGGCCTCGTCACCGAGGCAGGGTTTGAAGTAACTCATCAGGGCCGCGCAACATTCGCTCATGAACTGCCGGGTGGCGCCGTAGTTGCGGCCAATCAGCGCGCCGATTTCGCGCGCGTCAAAACCCTGGGCGATCAGACTGATGCAGGCATAACGTTTGTCCTGCTCGCGCTCGAAGCGGGCCATCTGGCCCTGCAGGCACAGGCGCAGGCCGTGGTCGGAGGCGCCTTCGTCGGGCATGCGTTCCAGCAGGGCCAGCGCGTCGTCGCAGTCGTCGCCCGCATCGCTCTGCGGCGGCGGCGCGGCGAACAGGCGGCGCTCAAAGCCGAGCCGCTTCCAGTGCGCCTTCAGCTCGTTGTCGGCGATGGTCAGCACCCAGCTGTGGAAGGCGGCGGGCGCGCGCAGCTTGTGAGCGCCGGTGACGACCTTGAAGAACACCTCGCTGATCAGGTCCTCAAAGGCCGCCGCCGCGACGCCCGCCAGATGCAGCCTGGCCCGCAAAAAGGGCCGGTAGTGGCGCAGCAATGCCAGCGTAGCGCGCTCGGCCGCCGGCCCGCCAAGGGCCAGTGCGGCAAGAAAGGCTTGGGCATCGAAGTGGCGAGGGTTCATATGAGAGAAGAGGGCGGTGGCGGCGGATTGTCAGGCAAGCCCCTAGCTTGACCTTCGCTTGCGCATGGGAAGATTCAAGCCATGACGCGAATCCTAAAATTCGGCCTGATCGCCGCACTGCTGAGCTGGGACTTGCCGGCGCGGGCCGAGAACCGGGCCTTGCTGGTCGGCGTCAGCGTCTACGCGAATCTGCCCGACAAGAATCTGGTCGGCGCCGCCAATGACGTGGCGCTGATGGCCAAGACCATCACCGGCCTGGGCTTTGCGCCCGCGCAGATGACGCTGTTGTCGGAAGCCGCCGGCGCCCTGCCCACGCGTGCCAATATCCTGGCCGGCCTGGCCGGGCTGGCCGGGCTGGCCGGTCAAGCGCGGCAGGGTGACTGGGTGCTGGTGTATCTGTCCGGCCATGGCGCGCAGGTGCCCAAGGCCGGCCAGCAGGGCCAGGGCGGGGATATGGACGAGGTCTTTCTGCCGCGTGATACCCAGGTCTGGCACCCCGCGACCCAAGCGGTGGAGGGCGCCCTGCGCGACCGCGAGTTGGCCGCTGCCTTGAGCCGCATCCGTGCCAAGGGCGCCCATGTCTGGGCCATCCTGGATACCTGCCACTCGGCCGATATGCTGCGCAAGCCCGGCCCGCCGCAGGCCTGGCGTTTCATCGCGCCCGAGGCGCTGCATATTCCGATGCAGCTGTGGGCGGCGCGTGGATTCAGCCCGACGACGCGCAACATGACCAGCCCGCGCGTGCGTGGCGTGGCGACGGGCCGCTTTGTGGGTTTCTATTCGTCGCAGAAAGGCGAGGGCAGTGCGGAGGAAATGCTGCCCGACCCCGCGCAGCCCGCCCAGGTCAAGCGCTTCGGTCTGTTCACCTACAAGTTCGCGATGGCGGCGCTTGAATGGCGCGGCAGCTTCAAGGCCTTGGCCGAGCGCATTGAAACTGGCTATCAGGATCGCCCCTTCCCGACCCCGGAGTTTGTTGGTTCACTTGAGATAACACCCGAGTTCGGCGGGATGGGCGGGTCATCAAGGCCTTGACGGCGCGTCGTCATGGCCGGCTTTGCGTTAATCTGCACGCCTAAGTTGCCTATGGGGCGACAGCGCCGGAGTCCGACCGCATGAAGCTGAAAATTCTGATCGTTGACGATAGCGAGGAGATTCGCGCCTTGCTGCATGCAACCTTGGATCTGGCGGACGCCTTCGAAGTGCATGAGGCCGTCGATGGCCCCAGCGCGGTGGCGATGATGGACAGCCTGGCGCCCAATCTTGTGTTGATGGACATCATGATGCCGGGCCAGTTCGATGGCGTCGAAGCCTGCCGGCGCATCAAGGCGGCCGGCGGCGCCAATGCCCCCAAGGTGGTCTTGATCAGCGCCAAGCCCTTGGACCAGATCAAGGCCGACGCCAAAGATTGCGGCGCCGATCTTTTTATCGTCAAGCCTTTCGGCCCGGCGCAGTTGGTCGATAGCCTGACGGCGCTTTACCGCCATTGAGGCCGAGCGCGGCCGCCAGTGGTGTGACTGGCGCACGCAATTGCTCGTGATGGCCTGAATCTTGCGAGTGGAGGATGTCTTCATCCTCTACAGAGAAACGCATATGCAGGACTTATCCAGTCACAGCAGCAAGCCCTCCTACAGCGGCCGCAGCGGCGGTAACTCGGCCATCAGCAAGGCGCCGCGGCTGATGCTGCGCTCCACCTTGCGCAGCTCCAAGGGTTCGCCCATCAATCGCCGCAATGCCCGTGACCTGACCTGGGCCTGGGTCAAGGCCAAGTGGCCGAGCATACAAATTTCACCGCAGGATCGTGAGCGGCGCGAGTTCAGCTGCGCCCTGCCGGGCATGGAGTTGGCCGTTGCGACCAGCGGCAATGGCGCCATCTGGTCGCTGACGGTCGCCAACAGTGAGCGTGACGGCGCCCGCACCTGGATGACGCGCGCCATCGTGGCCGACACCGACGGGGTCGATACGCTGGATGTGCAGACCTCCTGCACCGAAGTGGGGTCCGGGCCGCTGGTGCTGGCGCCGCCGCGCCTGCTCAGCATGTGGGTGGAGAAGCTGGCGCTGGAAGACGGCGGCTTGGCCGTGCTGGGCGAGGCCCGTGAGGTCGAGGAGCCGGAGCAGCTGGACGCGTTTTGCCGCCATGTCTTGTGCAAGCAGCGTCGCCTGCCCGTCATTGCGCTGACCCACAGCCCGCGCTCGCGCTTCTATGGAGTCGATCCCAAGGGGCTGGCCGAGGCTTTGCGCGGCATGGCCCATGTGGCCTTCATGCCGCCGCATATGGCGGACGAGGTGGCCGAGCGCTTCGGCGCCGACTTTGGCCCCTTGGCCGGTGCTGCGCGCATCTATGGCGCCGGCTTTGGGCCGGACGCGGCAGCCGCAGCCCATCCCTTGATCAAGAATCCGCGCTCGCCGAAGGCGGCCACCAGCGAAGACCCGGCCGCTTTCCGTCGCTTGCTGTGCCGGCGTATCTTCGAGATGAGCGTCAGCGCGGCACGGGACAGTTGAGCTTCAGTGGCCGGCCTTGTGAGATGGGCCGGCCCGGTACTTGTCCCACATGGCGATCGCTTCACCGACCACGCCGCGGCGGAACGCCAGCACGCAGATGATGAAGATCAGCCCGGTCACCAGGCTGACCGATTCGCCCAGGCCATTGAACCATTGGATGCCGGTCAGGTCGCCCAGCGCCTTGCCGAAATCGCCGATCTTGTTCTCCAGCGCGATGATGATCAGCGCGCCGACCATCGGCCCGATCAAGGTGCCCATGCCGCCGACGAGGGTCATCAGGATCACCAGGCCCGAGGTGGTCCAGACCGCGTCGGTCAGCGTCGCAAAACCCAGCACCAGGGTCTTGGTGGCGCCGGCCAGGCCGGCCAGGCAGGCCGACAGCACAAAGGCCAGCAGCTTGAAACGGTCGACGTCATAGCCCAGCGAAATCGCCCGCGGTTCGTTCTCGCGGATCGAGGTCAGCACCTGGCCGAACGGAGAATGGACGGTGCGATAAATCAGCCAGAAGGCGGCGATGAAGATGGCCAGCACGACGTAGTAAAGCGTTAGGTCGTTATTGAGATCAAGGCCGAAAAAGCTGCCGCGTGGCACGGATTGCAGGCCGTCTTCGCCGCCGGTGAAGCTGGCCTGCAGGAAGAAAAAGTACAGCATCTGGCTCAGCGCCAGCGTGATCATCGAAAAGTAGATGCCGGTGCGCTTGATGGCCAGCATGCCAATCCCCAAGCCGACCACACCGGCGGCCACGGCGCCGAAGATCAGCCCCATCGGCGCCGAGAAGCCCCAGACCTTCAGCGCATGGCCGGCGCCGTAAGCGGCAGTGCCCAAAAAGGCCGCATGGCCGAAGCTGAGCAGGCCGGTGAAGCCGACCAGCAGATTGAAGGCGCAGGCGAACAGCGCAAAGCACAGCACCTTCATCACAAAGATCGGGTACACGCCCATGGCCGGCAGCAGGGCGATGGCGCCGAACAGCAGGGCGTAGCCGTAAACCGGATTGAGCGGTGTTTTTGAAATAGCAGCAGTTGTCATGGGGTGTTATTTCTCTTTACCGAACAAACCGGCCGGCCGCACCAGCAGCACGATGGCCATCACCACAAACACCACCGTGCTCGAGGCCTCGGGGTAGAACACCTTGGTCAAACCCTCGATCAGACCCAGGCCCAGGCCGGTCAGGATGGAGCCCAGGATGGAGCCCATGCCGCCTATCACCACCACCGCGAACACGACGATGATCAGATTGCTGCCCATCAGCGCGCTCACCTGCAAAATCGGCGCCGCCAGCACGCCGGCAAAGGCGGCGAGTGCCACGCCACCGGCATAGGTCAAGGTGATCATGCGTGGCACATTGATGCCGAAGGCCTGCACCAGCTTCGGGTTCTCGGTGCCGGCACGCAGCGTGGCACCCAGCGTGGTTTTCTCGATCAGGGCCCAGACGGCCAGGCAGACGGTGATCGACGCCACCACCACCCAGGCGCGGTAATTCGGCAGGATCATGAAGCCCAGATTGGTGGCGCCTTGCAAGGCATCCGGGACTTGGTACTGCTGACCCGAGACACCGTAGAAGCTGCGGAACACGCCCTCCATCACCAGGGTGATGCCCAGGGTCAAGAGCAGGCCGTAGATGTGATCGAGCTTGTACAACCACTGCAGCAACAGCCGCTCGATCAAGATGCCCAGCACCCCGACTACCAGCGGCGCCAGCACCAACATGGCCCAGTAACTCAGGCCCAGATACTCCAGCCCCATCCAGGCCAGGAAGGCGCCCATCATGTACAGCGCGCCATGGGCGAAGTTGATGATGTTGAGCATGCCGAAGATGACGGCCAAGCCCAGCGACAACATCGCGTAGAACGAGCCGTTCACCAGGCCCAGCAAGAGCTGGCCCAGCAGGGCAGGCAAGGGGATGCCGAAAAAGTCTGTCATGGTGGTGGGTGTGTGCGCCGGGGTTCGGGCGTGGAGAAAAATGCCGGACGCGGAGACCGCAGAGTGCCGCTGGGCACGCAGAGACTTATCAATGTCTCTGCGTGCTTGTTCTTGCTCTGCGCCCTCTGCGTCCTGACTTCAGGCGCAGGCTCTTACTTCTTGACCAACGGGCACTTCGAATCCGCCAACTTGGTGAAGGCCTCTTCACCCGGAATGCGGGTTGCGACCTTGAAGTAATCCCAAGGCTCGGTGGATTCCTTCGGTGACTTCACTTGCAAGAGGAACATGTCATGGATGCCGCGACCGTCTTCCTTGCGGATGCTGCCCTTGACGTAGAAGTCATTGATAGGCGTAGCCTTCATCTTGACCATCACCTTGTCGGCGTCATCGGTCTTGATGGCGTCAACGGCCTTCAGATAATGCATCGCGGCCGAGTAGTCGGCGGCTTGCAGCGAGGACGGCATGCGCTTCATCTTCTCGAAGAAGCGGCGGCTCCATTCGCGCGCTTCCGGGCTTTGGTTCCAGTACCAGCTGTCGGTCAGATACATGCCCTCGGTGGTCTTCAGTCCCAGCGAGTGGATGTCGTTGATGAACATCAGCAGACCGGCCAGCTTCATGGTCTTGGTGATGCCGAACTCGTTGGCCGCCTTGATCGCATTGATGGTGTCGCCGCCGGCATTGGCCAGACCCAGCACCTGCGCCTTGCTGCCCTGTGCTTGCAGCAGGAAGGACGAGAAATCATTCGCGTTGAGCGGGTGCTTGACGCTGCCCAGCACCTGGCCGCCGGTCTTGTTGACGACGTTGGCGGTGTCGCTTTGCAGCGATGCGCCGAAGGCATAGTCGGCGGTCAGGAAGTACCAGCTTTTGCCGCCGCCCTTGGTGACGGCCGAGCCGGTGCCATTGGCCAGCGCCACCGTGTCATAGGCGTAATGAACGGTATAGGGCGTGCAGTCCTCATTGGTCAGGCGGGCCGAGCCGGCGCCGATCACCATGAAGGGGCGCTTCTTTTCGGCCGCGATCTTGGCCATGGCCAGGTTGGCGCCGGAGTTGGTGCCGCCGATCAGCATGTCCAGACCTTGGGTGTCGATCCACTCGCGCGCCTTGCTGGCGGCGACGTCGGCCTTGTTCTGGTGGTCGGCAAAGATCAGCTCGATCTTCTTGCCGGCGGCCATGCCCTTCATATCGGCAATCGCCAGCTTGATCGCCTCGACGCCACCGGCGCCGTCGATGTCGGCATAGACGCTGGACATATCGGTGATGAAACCGATCTTGACGGTGTCACCGGAGATCTGCGCTTGGGCGCCGGCAAAACCCAGTGTGGCCAAGGCGGCGACTGCGGTGCGCTTGAGAATGGGGGTCATGGTCATGTCTCCTGGAGAGGTGGTTTTGGGTCGGACAAACAACAAATCAAACACTCAGCAATTCATCGAGCTTGGCCTGTTTGGCCGGCAGCTCAGCGGCCGCGAAAGACTCCACCACCTCGCCATGCTCAACCACGATGAAGTGGTCGGCCAGCGGTGCGGCGAAGCGGAAGTTCTGCTCCACCATCACGATGGTGTAACCCTGGGCTTTCAACGCCGTGATCATGCGCGCCAGGGTCTGCACGATCACCGGCGCCAGGCCCTCGGAAATTTCGTCCAGCAGCAGGATGTCGGCGCCGGTGCGCAGGATGCGCGCCACTGCCAGCATCTGCTGCTCGCCGCCCGACAGCCGCGTACCGGGGCTGTGGCGGCGCTCGGCCAGATTCGGGAACATCTGGTAGATCTGCGCATCGCTCATCGGCGTGGCGCGGCCACCGCTCAAACGCGGCGGCAGGTGCAGGTTCTCTTCGGTCGTCAGCGAGGCAAAAATGCCGCGCTCCTCGGGGCAGTAACCCAGACCCAGATGGGCAATGCGGTGCGTGGCCATGTCTATGGTCTCGCTGCCATGCACCTTGATCGAGCCCTTGCGTGCGCCGGTCAGGCCCATGATGGCGCGCAAGGTGGTGGTGCGGCCGGCGCCGTTGCGGCCCAACAGGGTCAAGACCTGACCCTTTTGCACGCTGAGGTTGATGCCGTGCAGGATGTGGGATTCGCCGTACCAGGCGTGCAGGTCTTTGATTTCCAGGGCAGCCGTCATCAATGTGCTCCCTCTAGTTCGGCGGCTTCGCTGCCCATATAGGCTTCCAGCACGGCCGGATGCTTGGAGACCTCGGCGTAATTGCCCTCGGCCAGCACGGCACCACGTGCCAGCACGGTGATGCGGTCGGCGATCTTGGAGACGACCTTCATATTGTGTTCAACCATCAAGACGGTGCGGCCCTCGGCGACGCGCTTGATCAGCGCTGTGACGCGGTCCACGTCCTCATGGCCCATGCCCTGGGTCGGTTCGTCCAGCAGCATCAGCGTCGGCTCCATCGCCATCGTGGTGGCGATCTCCAGCGCGCGCTTGCGGCCATAGGGCAGATCCCCGGCCTTCAGCGCCGCCATCTCGCGCAGATCGACCAGCTCCAACAGTGCAAGCACACGGGCATCGAGTTGCTTCAGTCCGGTCAGG
>JADMJQ010000070.1:11518-13283 GCA_018780415.1 Roseateles sp.
CCAGAAATGGAAGCTGGTGCCGGTAAAGCGCTGCAGGCCGATGCGCACGTTTTCCAGCACGGTCAGATGCGGAAACACGGCCGAAATCTGGAAGGACCGGATCACGCCGCGGCGGGCAATCTCGGCCGGCCGCTCGCCGGTGATGTCGACGCCGTTGAAATGAATGCTGCCGCGCGTCGGTTCCAGAAACTTGGTCAGCAAATTGAAACAGGTGGTCTTGCCGGCGCCATTGGGGCCGATCAAGGCATGGATCGCACCGCGCTGCACGCGCAGGTCAACCCCGTCAACGGCGGTAAAGCCCTTGAAGTCCTTGCTGAGTCCGCGGGTCTCGAGAATGAGTGCACTCACTGTGCGTCGGCGCACCGGATCAGGGCGCGATTGAAATTGAGCCCCCAATGTAGGGCGTAAAGGCAAGACCTGGCACCGGAACTACCTTTACGTAGCATTGCGCTAGGGTAATTACTTAGAAGTTCCCAGCACCCGCCCAACCAAAGCGGCCGCATTGTGGACGTCATAGCGCTGCCTCAGGCCGGCGCGCAGCTTCTCCACCGTGCGCGGCGACAGGCCCAGTAATTTGGCCGACTCCTTGGCGGTCTGGCCGGCGGCCATCGCAGTCAGCACTTCGCGCTCGCGCGGCGTCAGCGCTTCGGAGTCACATTCTTTGGTGAACACGGGCTCAAAGGTCCAGGCCGTCTCAAGAAAGGGCGCGCTCATATCGCGCGCATGGCCGTGAACGCGGAACCAACGCAGCCGGCCGTCGCGGCGCCGCATCAGCCGCTCATCCTGATAGCTGCCGCAGCGCAGCATGGCGGTATGAATGCGCTGGCCAATGCGTTTGAACTCGGCGTCGGTGGGGAAGAGCAGGGCGAAGCTCTGGCCGACCAACTCCTGGGTCTCAAAGCCAAACATGGCCGCAAAACTCGGGTTGACCCAAGTCAGCACCCGCTCATGCGACAGCGCCAAGCCCAGAGGACTCAGATCCGCGAAGGCGTCGGCTGGGGAAAACCCTGGCGTAGTTTTGGGGCTTACTGCTGCATCCATGGCTGCGTAGGCTAACCGATTATTCGCGCGGCTGTATGACAAGCGCGGCGAGGGCGCTCGTCTATGTAGCAGGTGCCCCGGTGAATTCGAGACCCACGATATTCCAAAGGAGACAATGCCATGACGACCTCTCGCCGTTTTCACAAATCCCTGCGCCGGCAGGCGCTGCTTCTGGCAACACCATTTTTGCTGGCTGCCTGCGGCAGCGACGACGACCCGGCGCCTGCGCCGCCACCGCCACCCCCGGCTCCGGTCGTCAATGTCTTGCCGGCCTTTGTGGCAGGTAGCGTCGCGCTAATCAGTTATGACGGCAGCACGGATGACCTCTTGACCGGCGGCTTGGGCAAGACCGGCCTGGGCGCCGTCGCTGCCCCGATTTTTGCCAACACGGCGGCGCCCACGGTGGCCGAGCTGCGCCGCAACGCCATCTTCAACAACTACCGCGCCTTGATCGACTACACGGAGGTCGGCGGCTTCGGGCGTTTGTATGGCCCAAATATCGACATCACGGGTGGCAACACATTGGGCGAAGGCAAGGTCGCCGGCGGCGAGTACATTGCCGTCGCCGATGACGGCACGGGCCGCCAGAACGTCGTGCTGATGGTGCAAGTGCCGAGCAGCTTCGACCCCAAGAACCCCTGCATCGTCACCGCCACCTCAAGCGGCTCGCGCGGCGTCTACGGCGCCATCGGCACCGCGGGCGAATGGGGGCTCAAGCGCGGTT
>JADMJQ010000181.1 GCA_018780415.1 Roseateles sp.
ACGAGTCGGCCTGTTCTCTCGCAAACGCGACCCACGGGGGTTTTGCAGAGGGTCCTTAGTTCAGGTTCTGCTTGAAGAATTCCAGCGTGCGCTCCCAGGCCAGCTTGGCCGCCGCAGCGTCAAAGCGCGGCGTGGTGTCGTTGTTGAAGCCATGCTGGGTGCCGGCGTATTGGTGTGCGGTGTAGGGCACGCCGGCGGCCTTCAGCGCTGCCTCGTAGGCCGGCCAGGCAGCGTTGATGCGCTCGTCCACGGCGGCGAAGTGAATCAGCAAGGGCGCCTTGACCTTGGCCGCATCCTCGGGCGCTGGGTGATTGCCGTAGAAGGGCACGGCGGCGGCCAAGTCAGGCAAGCGTGTCGCCAAGAAGTGCGCCATCCCGCCGCCATAGCAAAAGCCCACCGCACCGAGCTTGCCCGAGGCGTCCGGCCTGGCCTTCAGCCAAGCAGCGCTGGCGACAAAGTCTTCACGCGTCTTGGCCTGGTCGAGCTTGGCGAACAGGGCGCGTGCCTTGTCCTCGTCACCGGGGTAGCCGCCCAGCGGCGTCAGCGCATCGGGGGCCAAAGCGAGATAGCCCTCCAGCGCCAGGCGCCGGGTGATGTCTTCGATATGCGGGTTGAGGCCGCGGTTCTCGTGCACCACCAGAATGGCCGGCAGCTTGCCCTGGGCCTTGGCCGGCTTGGCCAGATAGGCCTTGATGCTGCCGGAGCCACTCGGCGAGGGGATTTCGACCATCTCGGTCTGCAGGCGCGCATCGTCTTTGGCGATCACTTGGCTCAGCGCAAAGTCGGGCGACAGCGAGGCCAGCAGGGCCGTCGCCGTCAGGCCGCCGACGGCGAACTTCTGCGCTCGCTCCAAAAAGCCGCGCCGGTCCAGCGTGCCGTGCACATAGGCGTCAAACAGAATCAGCAACTCTTGGTCGAAATCCTGGGCGGTTTTGCGCGGCATGGTGGCTCCTTTCAAATGAGGGAATCAGCATAACTTGCACGGCAAGGCCCACAACAGCCGGGGACAATGCCGGCCAAGCCGGCATCCCGGTCCCGTTTTTTCATTCTGGAGTTTCTCTATGGCGGCAACGAGGTTTGTGCGGCTGGCTATGCCGCTATCGATAGGTCTGCTGATGGCCTCCTGCGCGACCATGTCGCCGGAGGAATGCAAGGTCGCCGACTGGGCGCAAGTGGGTCAACGCGACGGGCTCGACGGCCGGCCTATGTCCTATTTCGGTTCACGTGACGAGGATTGCGCCAAAGCCGGCGTCCACATCAATATCGGCGCCTACAAGCAGGGGCGGGATGAGGGCTTGCGCAGCTATTGCCGGCCCGACAACGCGGTGCGGGTCGGGCTCAGCGGAGGCAACTATGCCGGCGTGTGCCCGCCCGAGACGGAGGCGGCCTTTCAGCATCGCTACGAGGCCGCGCGTGTCGTCTATGTGCTGCGCAATGATGTGAGCGCCGTCGATGAGCGCATTGACTCGCTGGAGCGCCGCCTGCGCGACCTTCATCGCGGTGAAGAAAAACGCCTGGCCGATGCCGGCGGCGAAGAGCAGCGCAAGGCGGTGCGCAAATCGATCGATGACGAGCGGCGCCAGATCCGCGCCGACATCAGCGAGGCCGACCGCCGCCTGCGCCGCTTGCGTGACGAGCTGCGTTCGGCCGAGTTTGCCTTGAGCAATTTGCGCTATTGAACCAGGCGAGCCTTCATCAGTCCTCTTGAAAGGCCTCCTCGCGCCGCTTGGCCATGGCCGGCGCGAGCACCACGATCAGGGCCAAGGCCGCCATCACCAGCATCACGGCGCTGATCGGGCGCTGCAAAAACACCATCGGGTCGCTCTTGGACAGAATCATCGCGCGGCGCAGGTACTCTTCCATCATCGGCCCGATGATGAAGCCCAAGAGCATAGGCGCGGGCTCGCAGCTCAGCTTGGCGCAGACATAGCCAAACAGACCGAACAGCGCCATCAGGTAGATGTCGAACTGGCTGCTGTTCAGGCTGAACACACCGATTGCGCAGAACATCAGAATCGCCGGGTAGAGCCGGTGGTAGGGCACCATGATCATCTTGACCCACAGGCCGATCAAGGGCAGGTTGAGCACGACCAGAAAGAAGTTGCCTATCCACATCGAGGCGATCAGCCCCCAGAACAGCGCCGGCTGCTCGGTCATCACGGCCGGGCCGGGCTGAATGCCCTGGATGATCATCGCGCCAATCATCAAGGCCATCACCGGGTTGGACGGAATGCCCAGCGTCAGCATCGGAATGAAAGAGGTCTGCGCGCCGGCGTTGTTGGCCGCTTCGGGCGCCGCGACGCCCTCGATCGCGCCTTTGCCGAACTGAGCCGAGTTCTTGGAGACTTTCTTCTCGATCGAGTAGGCCGCAAACGAGGCCAGCATCGCGCCGCCGCCCGGCAAGATGCCCAGCGCCGAACCCAAGAAGGTGCCGCGCAAGACGGGTGCCACGATGCGCTTGAAATCGTCTTTGCTGAGCATCAACCCGGAGACTTTTTTCATCACCAGATTGCGGCTCTGGTCATGCTCAAGATTGCGCACGATCTCGCCGATGCCGAACATGCCCATGGCCACAATCACGAAGTTGATGCCTTCGGCCAGCTCGGGTGCGTCAAAGGTGTAGCGCGCCACGCCCGAGTTCACGTCGGTGCCGGCCAGGCCCAGCAAGAGGCCCAGCAGCACCATGCCGATGGCATGCAAGAGCGAGCCGCTGGCCAAGACCACCGAGGCCACCAGGCCCAGCACCATCAGCGAAAAATACTCCGCCGGCCCGAACTTCAGGGCCAGATCGGCCAGCGGTGGCGCGAACAGCGCCAGCAAGACCGTCGCCACCGTGCCGGCAAAAAAGGAGCCCAGGGCGGCCGTGGCCAGCGCCTTGCCGGCCTGGCCATTGCGGGCCATCTGATAGCCGTCAATCGCGGTCACGACCGAGGACGATTCGCCCGGCAGATTGACCAGAATCGCCGTGGTCGAGCCGCCGTACTGCGCGCCGTAGTAGATGCCCGACAACATGATCAGCGAAGAGATCGGTGGCAGGCCGAAGGTCGCGGGCAGTAGCATGGCGATGGTGGCGACGGGCCCCAGGCCAGGCAAGACGCCCACCGCCGTGCCTACAAAAACACCAATCAGGCAGTACAGCAGATTGGTCAACGTGAAGGCAGTTTCCAGGCCCAGGCCCAGGTTGCTGAGAATTTCCATGGTGCTTGTTGTCTACCTGTTCAAAACTGGAGCCAAGGCCCGAACACCTGCAAGGGCAGGCCCAGCAGCTTGACGAACACCAGCACCGCAAAACCGGCCATGCCCAGCGCCAGCAGCAGCGCCTCATGCCATTTGAACTTCGGGCTGGCATAGGCGCTGAGCATGATCAACACGACGGCGGCCGGGCCGAGGCCCGCGCCCCGCATCAGCACGCCGAACAGCACGACCGCAGCCAGCACGATGAAAAGCTCCTTCAGGTAGAACTTCTCAATCGCTTCGCCCTTGCGTTTGAAGGAGCGCAGCACCGCGATGCCACCGATCAGGGCCAAGAGTGCACCCAAGATCGTCGGGAAATAGGCCGGCCCCATCTTGGCGGCCGTGCCCATCGCGTAGTCACGGCCGATGAAAACGGCCGAGAGGCCAAAGACCAGAAAGATGACGCCGGTCCAGAAGTCCTTGGGGTGTTTGATCAAGTGGGGCATGGGGTGGGTTCTCGGTGCTGGGCCAGAGTCTGTTGTTCAGTCGGCGAAATCAGTGGGCGGAATCCGTCCGCCAAGCAGTCCGCCAATTAATCTGCCAATCAATCCGCCAATCAATCCGCGTAAGCGCCGGCCTTCTTGATGATGGGCGACCACTTGTCGATCTCCGCCTTCAAATGAGCTTGCAGCACCTCGGGCGCAGCGCGGCTCTCGGCCACGGGCTCGGTGCCCAGGTCCGCAAAGCGCTGCTTGACGGTCGGGTCTTTCAAGGCGATCTTCAGCGCCTTGTTGAGTGACTCGATCACCGGCTTGGGCGTGCCCTTGGGCGCGTAAAGGCCATGCCAGACGGCCACCTCGAAGCCGGGCAGGCCCGCCTCATTCATGGTCGGAATGTTCGGCAGCGAGCCCAGTCGGGTCTTGGTGGTGACGGCGTAGGCCTTGACCTTGCCACTCTTGATCTGGCTGGTGGTGTTGGTGCTTTGGTCGCACATCAAATCCACCTGCTTGCCCAGCAGGTCGTTCATGGCCGGGCCGGTGCCCTTGTAGGGTACGGTGGTCAAGTCGGTCTCGATCGCCGTCATGAACAGCATGCCGCAGAGGTGCGAGGCCGAGCCCAGGCCGGCGTTGGCGTAGGTGATCTTGTCCTTGTTGGCCTTCACATAGGCCAGCAGCTCCTTCAGATCCTTGGCTGGAAAGTCTTCCCGCGCGATCAGGGTCATCGGCACATCGGTGATCAAGCCGACGGGCTCGAAGCTGTTGAGCGCGTCATAGCTCAGCTTGCGATACAAGGCCGGCGCGGTGGACTGACCGATATGGTGCAAGAACAAGGTGTAGCCATCGGGCGCGGCCTTGGCGGCGCGGGCGGCGCCGATGGTGCCGCCGGCACCGCCGACGTTCTCGATGATCAGCTGTTGCTTCAGGGTGGTGCCCATCGATTGGGCGATCAGACGCGCCACTGTGTCCGTTGGGCCGCCGGCCGCAAACGGCACGATGACGGTGATGGTCTTGTCGGGGTAGGTCTGGGCTTGGGCCAAGAAGCAGGCGGACAGGGCGGCGGCGCTGAGCAGAGCCGTGACGAAGCGAGATTTCATTTTTGTCTCCTTGGGAGGATAGAGTTATTTGTCGACGCAGGCTTGCGCTGCGGAGCCCATCTTTTGCTAAGACGAGCGCTTTGGCAATTGTGGGTTTCCGAAGGGCGGGTTGTCCCCAGGCTTCGCAATGAAGCATGCCGCGGAGCATCCGCAAGCAGAGTTTGCGTCGCGACTGGCCGGCGCTTCGCATGTGCTTTGATCCCCTGCGAGACTCAGACCAAGCCCGGCATCCACCTAGAAGCCAACAGGCCTAGCAGCGCACAGCCGGCCAACAAGGGCAACACGCCCAGCTTGTAGCGAAACAGCGCCAGACCGGCGGCCAGCGCGATCAGCGCCGAGAGCCAGTCAAAGCGACCGCCAAAGCCCTGCGGCCACAGCAGGTGATAGGCAAAGAACAAGGCCAGATTGACGATCACCCCGACCACCGCCGCCGTGATCGCCGACAGCGGCGCGGTAAAGCCCAGCCTGCCATGCGTGGCCTCGACCAGCGGCCCGCCGGCCAGGATGAAGACGAAGGACGGCAAGAAGGTAAAAAAGGTGACGACGATGGCCGCCGTCGCACCCGAGGCAAACATGGACTCGGGGCCGAACACCGGTTGCAACCAAGCGCCGACAAAGCCGACAAAGGCCACCACCATGATCAGTGGCCCCGGCGTGGTCTCGCCCAGCGCAAGGCCGTCCATCATCTGCGCTGCACTCAGCCATTGATGCTGCTCGACGGCGCCCTGGAAGACATAGGGCAAGACCGCATAGGCGCCGCCAAAGGTCAACAGCGCGGCTTTGGTGAAGAACCAGCCCATTTGCGTCAGCAAGCCGTCAAGGCCGTGCGTTAGCACTAGCCAAACCATGGCGGCCAGCCACAGCGCCGTGCCCAGCGCCAAGACGCGCAGCATGCCGCCGCGGCTGAAGCGCGCGTGGGGCGGTGTGGGCGTGTCATCGTCGATCAAGGCCGGGCCGTAAGCGACCTGCGCCGCGCCGTGGCCACCACCCAGCGCGAAGACCTGCGGTGCCCAGCGTGCACCCGCCGTGCCGATCAGGGCAGCCGCCAGCACGATGGCCGGGAAGGGCGCTTCGAAGGCAAAGATCGCCACAAAGGCCAGCCCCGCGATGCCCCACATCCAGCGGTTCTTCAGCGCCCGGCCGCCGATGCGGTGGGCGGCGTGCAGCACCAGGGCGGTGACGGCCGGCTTGAGGCCGAAGAAGAGGCCGGCCACCCAGGGTACCTGGCCGAAGCGCAGATAGACCCAGGACAGCGCGATCAAGATGAACAGCGAGGGCAGCACAAACAGCGCGCCGGCCACGATGCCGCCGCGCGTGCGGTGCATCAGCCAGCCGATATAGGTGGCGAGCTGCTGCGCCTCGGGGCCGGGCAGCAGCATGCAGTAGTTCAGCGCGTGCAGAAAACGCTTCTCACTGATCCAGCGCCGCTCCACCAACTCGGCATGCATGATGGCGATCTGCCCGGCCGGGCCGCCAAAGCTGACGAAACCGAGCTTGAGCCAGAAGGCAAACGCCTGCCAAAAACCGACCGGCATTGGCGCTGCGCTGTCCAGCTTCACAAGGCTGGATAGTCGGTGTAACCCTTGGCGCCGGGCGTATAGAAGGTGCTGGCGTCGGGCGCGTTCAAGGCGGCGCCGGCCTTGAGCCGGGCCGGCAAGTCGGGGTTGGCCAGGAAGGCGGTGCCGAAAGCGACGGCGTCGAGCTTGCCCGCGCTGATGGCTTGCTCGGCCTCGACGCCGCTATAGCCCATATTGCCGATCAGCACGCCCTTGTAATGCGCCCGCGCCGGCGTCATCACGTCGCCCGTCTGGGCCTGGAAAAAGTCCGCCCGCATCAGGTGCAGATAGGCCAGGTTGAAGCCGTTCAGGCGCTCGGCCAAAAAGGCGGTGAGGGCCAGCGGGTCGCTGTCTTTCATATCGTTGTAGCTGTTCAGCGGCGACAGGCGCAGGCCGACGCGGTCCGAGCCTATGGCCGCGCAGACGGCGCTCAGCACCTCGAACAGGAAGCGCGCGCGCTTTTCCATGCTGCCGCCATAGGCGTCGCTGCGCTGGTTGGCGCCGTCGCGCAAGAACTGGTCGATCAGATAGCCGTTGGCGCCATGCACCTCGACACCGTCGAAACCGGCCGCACGGGCGTTCTTGGCGGCCTCGGCATAGGCTTGCACCAGGGCCGGGATTTCATCTTCACGCAGTTCACGCGGAGCGACATTGGCGAGCTTGCCCTCGGGCGTGTGGACCTCGCCGCTGAGGCCTATGCCGCTGGAGGAGACGGTCTCAGCGCCTGCATTCATGGCCGGGTGCGCGGCCCGTCCGGCGTGCCAGATTTGCAGAAATATGCGGCCGCCCTTGGCGTGGACGGCGGCGGTAACCTGCTTCCAGGCCTCGAGCTGCTCGGCGTTGTAGATGCCCGGCTCGCTGGCAAAGGCCGAGGTGCCGGCGGCAATCATCGTGCATTCGGTCACGATCAGGCCGGCGCTGGCGCGTTGCGCGTAGTACTCGGCCATCAAATCGTTGGGCATATGGCCGAGGCTGGCACGGGCGCGGGTCAGCGGCGCCATCAGGATGCGGTTGGGAAGGGTCAGTGCGCCGGCTTGCAGGGGTGTGAACAACATGGTTTTTGAGTGGTGAGGAGCGAGGGGGAAAGGAAGATAGCATCAAGCCGACCCGCGGGCATGGCGCAAGGTCATGTCCAGCCAATCTGGGGAACTCACAATGAAGATTGCCGTATTCAGCGCCAAGCGCTATGACCGCGAGTTCCTGAGCGCGGCCAATGCCGAGGCTCAGGCCGGCCATCAATTGCATTTTTTCGACTCACCGCTGGATTTGGACTCCGTCGCGGTGGCGGCCGGGCATGAGGCGGTTTGCGTCTTCGTCAATGACAAGGCCGATGCCGAAGTGCTCAAGGCGCTCGCTGCCGGCGGCACCCGGCTGCTGGCGCTGCGCTGCACCGGCTTCAACAATGTTGACCTCAGTGCCGCGGCGGCCTTGGGGCTCAAGGTCGTGCGCGTGGTGACGTACTCGCCCTATTCGGTGGCCGAACATGCGGTGGCGCTGCTGCTGGCGATCAACCGCAAGGTGCACCGTGCCTACGCCCGCACCCGCGATTCGAACTTTGCGCTCGACGGCCTGATGGGCTTTGATCTGCACGGCAAGACGGTCGCGGTGGTCGGCACCGGCAAGATCGGCCTGGTGTTCGCGCGCATCATGCTGGGCTTTGGCTGCGAGGTGATCGGCTACGACAAATTCCCGACTCAGGCCTTTTTGGACCTCGGTGCGCGCTATGTCGGCGCCAACGAGATCGGCGCGCGCGCCGACATCATCTCCTTGCATTGCCCGCTGACCCCGGAAACCCAGCACATTATCAATGAGCAGACGCTGGCGCGCATGAAGCGCGGCGCCTTGCTGATCAATACCAGCCGCGGCGGCTTGATCGATACCGAGGCGGCGATCGAGGCGCTGAAGAGCGGCCAGCTCGGCGGCCTGGGGCTGGATGTCTACGAACAAGAGGCCGATCTGTTCTTCCGCGATCTGTCCAGCACCATCATTTCGGACGATGTTTTCCAGCGCCTGCTCTCATTCCCTAACGTCATCGTCACCGGGCATCAGGCTTTTTTCACCGAAGAGGCCATTGGCACCATTTGCGCAACCACGATCAATAGCGTGACGCAGTTCGCCAATGGTCAGGTCTTGAGCGATGAGATCAGGCTTGAGCCAGCCAAATCCGCCAGCAGTTCGTAGGAGCGCAGCCTGGCGCGCGCGTCATGCACGGCGCAGGCGACGATGAATTCGTCCACGCCGGTGCGCGTCTGGGTGGCGCGCAAGCCGGCGGCCACGGTGGCGGGCGAGCCGACCAGCGACTCGGCCAACATGCGTTCCACGCCTGCTTGCTCCTGCGCGCTCCACAGGCCCGCCATGCTGTCCACCGGCCGCGGCAGCAAGCCGCGCTTGCCGCGCTGCATGCCCAGGAAACGTTGTTGCAGCGAGGTGAACAAATAGGCCGCCTCCTCGTCGGTGTCGGCGACGATGATATTGATCCCCATCATTGCGTAGGGCGTTGGGTGCTTTGCGCTGGGCCGGTACTGGTCGCGATAGAGTTCCAAGGCCTGCATCAGCTGCTCCGGCGCGAAGTGCGAGGCGAACGCAAAAGGCAGGCCCAGATAGGCCGCCAGCTGGGCGCTATAGAGGCTGGAGCCGAGCAGCCAGATCGGCACTTCGGTGCCCTGGCCGGGCACGGCACGCACGGCCTGACCCTCACGCTCGGGCGCCAAATAACTCTGCAACTCGATGACATCTTCGGGGAAGCGATCTTCGGTCGCGCTGCTCAGATGCCGGCGCAGCGCCCGCATCGTCGGTCCATCGGTGCCGGGCGCGCGGCCCAGGCCCAGATCGATGCGGCCGGGGAAAAAGGTGGCCAGGGTGCCGAACTGCTCGGCAATCACCAGCGGCGCGTGGTTGGGCAGCATGATGCCGCCGGAGCCGACGCGTATTGATTGCGTGGCGGCGGCCAGCTGACCGATCACGACCGCCGTGGCCGAGCTGGCGATGCCGTCCATATTGTGGTGCTCGGCGACCCAAAAGCGCCGGTAGCCAAGCGCCTCGGCATGGCGGGCCAAAGCAATGCTATTGGCCAAGGCTTCCGCGGCATTGCTGCCGTCGACGATGGGGGCGAGGTCAAGTACGGAAAGCGTTGTCATGGCGGCAGTCTAGGCTCAACGTGGTCGTTGGCGGCCCTGGGCTCTCAATCACCCTATTCGCGCGCGGCTCAAATCTGCACATGGGCGACCGAGCCGCCGTCCACATACCAGTTCGCTCCGGCCACAAAGCTGGCCGCCGGGCTGGAGACAAAGGCGACGACGCGGGCAATTTCCTCCGCACTGGCCAGCCTGCCGAGCGGGTTGCGTTGCTGCACGCGCAGGTAACTGGCCGGGTCTTCGGCCCTGACCTTGTCCCAAAAGCCATCTATGACCAGGGTGTCGCCGGGCGACACCGTGTTCACGCGGATGGCCGGCAGCACCCGCAGGGCCAGCGACTTCATATAGTGCGCCAGCGCCGCCTTGATGGCGCCGTAAGCGGCGGAGTTGGGCGCGGCCAGCGAGCCGGCCTTGGAGCCGATATAGGTGATGGCGGCGCAGCTTGAGGCGGCCATGAAGGGCAGCGCGGCCTCGGTGGCGGCGACGGTGGCGCGCAGGTCGGTGGCGATGGCCGCGTCCCAGTCGCCGGACAGTGCGCTCACATTGGGGATGAAGATGTCGAAGCCGCCCAGCTCAGTCAACCATTGCTGCAGCTGCGCTGTGTCGGTCACGTCGAGTGCCCGTCCTTGCACCTTGCCGGCCAAGCCCGCCCGGCCCACATAGGCCGCCAACGCCTTGTCGATGCCGGCTTGGCCGCGGGCGCAGAAGGCGACATCGCAGCCTTCCTCGGCCAGCACGCGCACGATGGCCGCACCGATGCCGGACGAGCCGCCGGTCACCACTGCCTTGAGGCCGTAAAGTTTGAGGTCCATAGAGTCTCCTGTTGGCGTTGAATCATGCCGCAGGATCGCTAGTGGATAGGAAACTGGCGCTTGAAATCGACGTAGACTGAATCGTTGCGCTGCCTCGTGCCCATCACCGGGCAGCGATGATGTCTTTTGATGCTCAAGGCTTTGTCCTATGTTCAAGTTCCCTGCTTGCTGCGCGCTGATTGCTTTGGCCCTGCTGGCAGGCCCGGGCAGCGCGTCCGAGGCCGGCGGCAAGCAGATTCGGCTGGGCAGTTCGGCGGCGCTCAGCGGGCCGGCCGCGCTGCTGGGTAAGCGCTTTCATGCCGGCGCCCAGGCCGCTTTTGCGCAAGCCAACCGGGCCGGCGGCATCCACGGCGCCAAGTTGCAAGTCGACCTGCTGGATGATGCCTATGAGCAGGACCGGGCCGAGGCCAATACCCGCAAGCTGGTCGATGACGAGCGTGTGCTGGCGCTGTTTGGCTATGTCGGCACGCCCACCAGTTGGGCGGCGCTGCCCTATGTCAGGCGCAGCCGTATTGCCTTTGTCGGGGCCTACACCGGCGCCGCAATGCTGCGCGACCCGGCCAACCCCTATGTGTTCAACGTCCGGGCCAGCTATGTGGACGAGGCCGCCAAGCTGGCGCAGGCGATGCAATCGGACGGTGTCAAAACGCTGAATGTGCTGTATCAGGCCGATATGTTCGGGCGCAGCGGCCTGGAGGCGATCAAGGCGGCGGCCACGGCCTCGGGGCTGCAGCTCAAGATGGTGGCCACGGTGAAGCGCAATACGGCCGAGGTGGCGGAGCAAGCGCGGGCCTTGGCCAAGGCCGGGCATAGCGACGCCGTATTCTTGGTCAGCACCTATGCCACTTGCGCGGCGTTCATCCAGGCGGCGCGCCAGGCCGGTTATGGCGGGCGGTTTTACACCCTGTCCTTTGCCGGCCGTGAGCCGCTGTGGGAAGCTTTGGCCAAGGACCTGCGCGGCGTCACCATCGCGCAGGTCGTGCCGGACCCGCAGGACGCCAGCATTCCCGTCGTCGGTGCCTACCAGCGGGCAATGCGGGACAGCGGCAAAAGCGGCGCAAGCGGCGTAAGCGGCGTAAGTGGAGACAGCGGCTTTGACTCCATCAGCCTGGAAGGCTACATCGCGGCCCGGGTGATGGTGGAAGGCTTGCGCCGCAGCAAAGTGCCGCTGACACGCGAGACGGTCGAAGCCGGCTTGGCCTCGCTGGGCAAGCTGGACCTGGGCGGCTTTGCGCTGGAATACGGACCGAATTCGCGCGGCGGCTCGAACTTTGTGGCCTTGGTGGGTGGGCGCTAGTTCGCCCGGCGCAGCGTCAAATTAATGCGGCAAGCGCCCAGCAACGGGTGCTCTCCAGCGGCCAGCGGCTGCACGCCGTGAAATCGCAGCCTGGACGGGCCACCCCAGACCAAGACATCGCCATGCTGCAGCGTCAGCCGGGCCGGTTTGTCGGCGCGTGTCAGGCCGCCGAACAAAAAGACGGCGGGCAGGCCGAGTGAGATCGACACGATGGGCTGGCTGTAATCTTGCTCATCGCGATCTTGGTGCAGGCTCAAGCGGTTGCCGGGCAGATAGCGATTGATCAGGCAGGCGTCGGGGTCGAAGTCGGCAAAGCCGGCGCGTTGCGCAGCCGCAGCCGCCAGCTGCTTGATCAGCGCCGGCATAGTCGGCCAAGCCCGCCCAGTCAAGGGGTCATGCGCCTGATAGCGATAACCCCGTGCGTCCGACACCCAGCCCAAGTCGCCGCAATTGCTCATCGCCACCTGCATCAATTGGCCGCCGGGTGTGTGCAGCTGGCGCAGCGCCGCCGCTGCGGTGACGGCATTGACTGCGTCCAGCAAGACGCCGGCTTGGTCCAGGGCCAAGCCGGGTAGCAGCAGGGCGCCGGGTGCCAGGCTGAGTTCCGAGTCTGGGGGGAAGAGGTCGGCGGTCATGGTGAGTGGGTTGAGGCAAGTGGTGAGGAAGGGCGGGCGGCTCGGTCAGCGTACTCGGCAGCCAAGTAGACTGGCGCTTGCTTCAGCTCTTGCCCTGCGCACATTGTTCCTCAAGCCCTCCACCCGTTCGGCACTGCCTCAGTTCGCCGGCAATCCTCAGCTCAGCCAGAGCCTGCTGCTGGCGGCGCTTTTGCACCTCTGGTTGGTGTTGATGTTGGGCAACGCGACCGGCACGGCGCGGCCCGGCGAAGGCGTCTGGGGTCGACTCAATGTGACCTTGGTCGGCGCCAAGGGTAGCCAAGGCGAAGTTGACGACCGCGCGGCGCCGCCCCGGTCGACCCTGACGGCCGTCCCCGCCGGGCCGGTCGGCCAGGCGCGGCAAGCGCGTGTGGGTGGCACGGTGCGGCCGCTGGAAGCCCCATCGACCAAGGCCGCGCTGCCGAAAACGCCGGGCTCTGCCAAACTGGGCGCATGGAGCGAGCAAGCGCTGGATGCGGCGCCCCTGCCGCCTAAGCCGACGCCGACGCCTGCCGATCCGGCGCCGGCGCCGATGTTGAGCGCGCCTGCCTCGGTGGCAAGGGTGCGGCCGGCCGGCCCAGCCGGGCTGGCGCCGGCTGCGCTGCCGTCTGCGCCCTTGGAGACAGCGCCCTTGCCAACCGCGACGGTGTCGGTGCTGGCGCCGTCGGGCGCGGTTGCCCTGAGTCGCAGCAAGCCAGTGGCGCTCCCGTCCCGACCGTTGCCGGCTTTGCCGATTGACGCCGGCCTGGCGCCCGTCATGCCGATTGAGGCTCAGCCCATGGTGTTGGCCCCCGCACCCGCCCCGGCCGCCGAAGTCGAGAAGCAAATGGCCGCGCCGCTTGAGCTTGCGAGGCAAGCGCGCAATGAGGTGCAGGCCTTGCCGGCTGCGGCGCCTGCACCAAGCCTGGCGGCAACGCCAAGCCTGCAGCCGGCCGCCGTGGCCGCGCAGGCAAGTCCAAGCGCTCAGCAGGCTCCAAGCCCAAGCCCAAGCCCAAGCCCAAGCCCAAGCCCAAGCCCAAGCCCAAGCC
>JADMJQ010000255.1:0-2767 GCA_018780415.1 Roseateles sp.
ATACCCGCGCCGGCAAGGGTGGGCGGCGCAACCGTTTTATCTCCTTTATCTCCGGCGTCTCGGTGCTGGGCATTGCGCTTGGGGTGGCGGCGTTGATCATCGTCTTGTCGGTGATGAATGGTTTCCAGACCGAGGTGCGTGACCGCATGCTGTCGGTGATTGCCCATGTCGAGCTGAGCGACTACCAGGGCCAGGCCCTCTCCGATTGGCAGGCCACCGCTGCCAAGGCCAAGCAAAACCCTGCCGTGCTTGCCGCCGCGCCCTTTATCGCGTCGCAGGTGTTGATTGCGCGCGGCGAGGACATGCGCGGCGCCATCGTGCGCGGCATTGACCCGCAGTACGAGCCCGCCGTCACGCCCTTGGCCGCCAAGCTCAAGGACGGACCGCTGGCCAAGTTGCGCGCGGGTGAGTTTGGCATCGTGGTGGGTGTTGAGCTGGCCCATATGCTGGGCGTTCAGCTCGGCGACAAGCTGACCCTGGTGGCGCCCAGCGGCAACGTGACACCGGCCGGCGTGATGCCGCGCTACAAGCAGTTCACCCTGGTCGGGGTGTTCAATGCCGGCCATTACGAGTACGACAGCGGCATGGCCTTGATTCACGTTGATGACGCGGCCAAGTTCTTCCGCGTCGCCGGGCCGACCGGTGTGCAGCTCAAGCTCAAGGATGTGCACCAAGCCCGCCAGGTCGGCAGTCAGCTGGCGAGCAGCCTGGGCGTCGAGACGCGGGTGCGCGACTGGACCCGCACGAACGCCAACTGGTATGACGCGGTGCAGGTCGAGAAACGCATGATGAGCATCATCCTGACCCTGATCGTTGCGGTGGCGGCCTTCAACCTGGTGTCGACCTTGGTGATGACGGTGACCGACAAGCAGGCCGATATCGCCATCCTGCGCACGCTGGGCGCCAGCCCGCGCTCCATCATGGTGATCTTCATGGTGCAGGGCGCCTTGGCCGGTGTGCTGGGCACCTTGTCCGGCCTGGGGCTGGGGCTCTTGGTGGCCTTCAATCTGGACGTGATCGTGCCGGCGATCGAATGGGCGCTGAACACCCAGTTCCTGCCCGCCAGCATGTATCTGATCAGCCATATGCCCAGCGACCCGCGGATGTCGGACATCGCGCCCTTGGTCGGCATTTCACTGGCTTTGGCCTTCTTGGCCACCATCTATCCGAGTTGGCGTGCGAGTCGCGTTCAGCCTGCCGAGGCTTTGCGTTATGAATAAGAGTGTTGTTGGTGACGTGGTTCTTCAGGGCATCGGTCTGGGCCGACGCTTTACCGAAGGCGATCTCGATGTGCAGGTGTTGAGCGGTGTCGACCTGACGGTACGCCGCGGCGAGACGCTGGCGATCGTCGGGGCCTCGGGTTCCGGCAAGTCAACCTTGCTGCATCTGCTGGGCGGCTTGGACAGGCCCACAAGTGGCGCAGTCACATTGATGGGCCGCAAACTGGCCGAGATGGGCGAGCCCGAGCTGGGCGTGTGGCGCAATCTGCACCTGGGCTTTGTCTACCAGTTCCACCACCTCTTGCCCGAGTTCAATGCGCTGGACAACGTCGCGATGCCGCTGCGCATCCGCCGCATGCCGCAGGTGCAGGCGCGCGAAGTGGCGGCCGCGATGCTGGGCCGGGTCGGCTTGGGCGCGCGCGTCTTGCACAGGCCGGCCGAGCTGTCGGGCGGCGAGCGCCAACGGGTCGCGATTGCACGCGCCTTGGTCACCCAGCCGGCCTGCGTGCTGGCCGATGAGCCGACCGGCAATCTGGACCGCAATACCGCGCAGGCGGTGTTTGAGTTGATGCTGGCGACGGCGCAAGACCTCGGTACCGCCTTTGTTTTGGTCACACATGACCAGGGGTTGGCGGCGCAATGCCGGACCCAGCTGAACCTGGTCGGCGGCACGATGCAAACCGCCGTCCCTGCCTGAATGGACCTCCCAGTGAACTCACGCTTCATTCTCAAACTCAGCTGCCCCGATCAGGCCGGCATCGTCCACGCGGTGACCGGTGTGCTGGCGGACCAAGGCGGCAATATCCTCAGCTCGGCCCAGCATGGCGACGCCGACCACCGCCGCTTCTTCATGCGCATCGAGTTCGAGTGCGCGGCCGGTGCCGAGGCCGCCTCGCTGCAGGCAGCTTTTGAGCCCTTGGCGCAGCGCCTGCAAATGGAATGGACCTTGGTCTCCAGCCGGGCCAAGACGCGCGTGTTGCTCTTGGTCTCCAAGCTCGGCCACTGCTTGAATGACTTGTTATTCCGTGTGCAGACCGGGCATTTGCCGATTGAGATCCCGGCCATCGCATCCAACCACCGCGACTTCTATCAGCTCGCCGCCTCGCACAACATCCCGTTTCACCATTTCCCGCTGTTGAACTCGACCGAGGAGCAAAAGCAGGCGCAGGAGCGCAAGCTGCGCGATTTGGTGGAGGAGCAGCAGATCGACCTGGTGGTGCTGGCCCGCTATATGCAAATCCTCTCGCCCGAGATGTGCAAGTTCTTGGCCGGCCGGGCGATCAATATCCACCATAGCTTTCTGCCCAGCTTCAAGGGCGCCAAGCCCTATCACCAGGCGCATGAGCGGGGCGTCAAGCTGATCGGTGCGACGGCGCACTACGTTACCTCCGACCTGGACGAAGGGCCCATCATCGAGCAGGAGGTCGCGCGCATCGACCATAGCCTGGCGCCGGAATCTTTGGTGGCGATAGGCCGCGACACCGAGTGCGTGACCTTGGCGCGGGCGATCCAATGGCATGCCGAGCACCGGGTCTTGATGAACGGCC
>JADMJQ010000255.1:2777-6996 GCA_018780415.1 Roseateles sp.
GCACGGTGGTGTTCAAGTAGGTTTTGCCGGCCTTACCGATGTGGATAGACAGCCATTGCCATCTCGACGCGCCGGAGTTTGACGCCGACCGCGACGCAGTAGTGCAGCGGGCGCGGGCCGCCGATGTGCGCATGCTGGTGATCCCGGCAGTGGGGGCTCTCGACTGGGACAGCGCCCGCGAGCAGGCACATCGTTATGGCTTCGCCTATGCGCTGGGCATCCACCCGCTCTATGTGATGCAGGCCGGTGAGCAAGATCTGACCCTCTTGGCCGAGCAGATTGAGCGCTACCGTGATGACCCGCGCCTGGTGGCCGTGGGTGAGATCGGGCTGGACTTTTTTGTGCAGGGCATTGACGCCGAGAAGCAGCAGTTCTTCTACACCGAGCAGCTGAAACTGGCACGGCGCTTCGAAATGCCGGTGATCCTGCATGTGCGGCGTAGCGCCGATCAGTTGCTGGCGGGCTTGGGGCGCATCCCGGTGGCCGGCGGCATCGCGCATGCCTTCAATGGCAGTGCGCAACAGGCGCGGCGCTTTGTCGATTTGGGCTTCAAGCTCGGCTTTGGCGGCACGCTGACGTTCGAGCGCTCCCTGCAGATTCGCCGTTTGGCCGCCGAGCTGGCCGACACCGATCTGGTGCTGGAGACCGACGCGCCGGACATCCCGCCGCATTGGCTTTACAAGACAGCCGAACAACGTGCCGCCGGCGAGTCAACAGCGCGCAACGAGCCGGCCGAGTTGCCGCGCATCGCCGCGAGCTTGGGCGTGCTGCGCGGCTGGACTTTGGCGCAGACTGCCGCCATCACGGGTGCCAATGTGCGCGCCGCATTGCCCAAGCTGGCGGTTTTGCATGGCGGCTGATGGACGGCAGCGGCTGACGGGGCTCAAGCCCCATCTGGCGCCGGATGCGAAGTTGTTGGTGCTGGGCAGCTTCCCCGGCGTGGCGTCTTTGCAAGCGCAGCAGTATTACGGTCATCCGCGCAACCAATTGTGGCGACTGCTGGGGGACAGCCTGAGCTTGCCCTTGGCCGAGGCCGACTACCCCAGTCGGCTGCGACTACTGCTTGAGCACAAAATTGGTCTCTGGGATGTCATCAGCGAAACCCAGCGCCAAGGCAGCTTGGACAGCGCTATCCGCGAGCCCAGACCCAGCGATTTGTTGGCCCTGCTGGCGGGGCTGCTGGAGCTGCGCACGATTGCCTTCAACGGCGCGACCGCCGCGAAAATTGGTCTGCGCCAATTGGGGGCTGCGGCCGATAACTACAGAATTCTGACCCTGCCTTCATCCAGCCCGGCCTACACCCTGGCTTATGCAGGCAAACTGGCGGCTTGGGCGACGATCGCCGATGACTTTGATGGCAGCAGCTATGAGTAAAAAAATCAAAAAAATGGCCTGGGCCCCGGCCACCTTGTCCGAATTTGACGGCGTGCGCTTTTTGCATCTGGACTCGATCTGGGTGCAGGGCGCGATGCGCATACGCAAACCCCAACATCTGGAGCTGGAGTACATCCAGCGCATGATGGTCTGGATGCTTTGGCGCGACAGCGCGTCGCTGCGCGAGGGTCACGCGGTGCAGCTCGGCCTGGGTGCCGCTGCGATCACGCGTTACTGCCACAAGGTGCTGCGCATGCAGACCAGCGCCGTCGAGATCAACCCGACCGTCATCCATGCCTGCCGGATCTGGTTTCATCTGCCCGAGGACGACAAGCGCCTGACCGTCTACAACGACGATGCGGCGCGCTGGGTGGCTGCGCTTGAGCGTACGCAGACGGTGCAGGTCTTGAACGTGGACCTTTATGACCATGACGCCGCGTCGCCGGTGCTGGACGATGAGGCCTTCTATGCGAATTGCTTCAATCTGCTGGCCGACGGCGGGCTGATGACGGTCAATTTGTTCGGCCGTGACGCCAGCTTCGCGCGCAGCGCCGCCCGCATCGCGGCGGTCTTTGGCAGCGACCAAGTCTGGAGCCTGGCGCCGACCAAGGAGGGCAACACCATCGTCGTGGCCGCGCGCGGTGTGACGGTGCCGGAGCGCGAGGAATTGGAGCGCCGAGCGGCTAATATCGAGGCGCAATTTGATCTGCCTACATCGAAGTGGCTGCGGTTGGTGCGACCGCTGCCGTTGAGCATCATCAATCAGCTGAAATCCGAGCCGCAAACATGAGTGCCAAGTCGAAAGCCGACCCCAGCCCAGCTCTCAACCCTGCCGGCGCCAAGTCCGAAGGCCGGCTGGAATGGCGCGCTTTGCTGCGCTGGTTGTTGGAAGACGGGCTGATCGACGAAGAGCAGGTGCAGCGGACCGAGGCGCGTTTCGCCGCTGGTGACAGCTCGCTGCACCCGCTGGTGCGCCTGGGCCATGCCGGCTTGACCCGCTTCGGCAGCGGCAAGGCCTTGGATCTGGACGCACTGACCGAATGGTTGGCCATACGCGCCAAGTTGCCCTATCTGCGCATCGATCCGCTCAAGGTCGATGTGGGCCGGGTTTCCGACGTGATGTCGGTCGGCTACGCCGAGGCCAAGCGCTGCCTGCCGGTGCTGGTGGGGCTGAATGATGTGACGATCGCAACCTCGGAGCCTTTTGATACCGGCTGGGTGGCGCAGATCGAGTCGCATATGCGCAAGCCGATCAAGCTGGTGGTGGCCAACCCGTTGGAGATTGCGCGCTTCACGACCGAGTTTTTCACGCTGGCGCGCTCGGTGCGGGCGGCGGCCAAGGCAGGCGAGTCCAGCCAGGTGGCGAGCTTTGAGCAGCTGGTCGAGCTGGGCCGCAGCAATAAGGCACTCGATGCCAACGACCAGGGCGTTGTGCAGGTGGTTGACTGGTTATGGCAATACGCGTTTGACCAGCGCGCCAGCGATATTCACCTGGAGCCTCGGCGCGAGATGGGGGTGATCCGCTTCCGCATCGACGGCGTTTTGCATACCGTTTACCAGCTGCCGCCGACGGTGATGAGCGCGATGATTTCGCGCATCAAGTTGTTGGGGCGTATGGACGTGGTGGAGCGCCGCCGGCCGCTGGACGGCCGCATCAAGACCCGCAACCCGGCCGGCGACGAGGTGGAAATGCGCTTGTCGACGCTGCCCACCGCCTTCGGCGAGAAGATGGTGATGCGGATCTTCGATCCCGACACGGCGGTCAAGGATTTGTCCATGCTGGGGTTTTCGCCGCATGACAACGAGCGCTGGGAGAAGCTGGTGCAGCGGCCGCACGGCATCATCCTGGTGACGGGGCCGACCGGCAGCGGCAAGACCACCACGCTGTACTCGACGCTGAAGCGCCTGGCAACCGATGAGGTCAATGTCTGCACGATCGAGGACCCGATCGAAATGATTGAGCCGGCCTTCAACCAGACGCAAGTGCAGACGGTGCTGGACTTTGGCTTCGCGGAAGGCCTGCGGGCGCTGATGCGGCAGGACCCTGACATCATCATGGTGGGCGAGATCCGCGACCTGGCCACCGCCGAGATGGCGATCCAGGCGGCGCTGACCGGCCATCTGGTGTTCAGCACCTTGCATACCAATGATGCGGCGGCGGCAATCACGCGCCTGACCGATCTGGGCGTGCCGTCCTACCTGATCAGCGCGACGCTGATCGGCGTGTTGGCGCAGCGCCTGGTGCGCACGCTGTGCAAGCACTGCAAGGTGCCCGACCCCAGCGTCACCCGCGACACTCTCAACGACATGCTCAAGCATTGGCGCATGAATGGCGGCGTCAAGCCCTATAAGGCCGTCGGTTGCCTGGAATGCCGCAACACCGGTTTTCGGGGTCGCGCCGGCTTGTATGAGCTGCTGACGATAGAGGAGTCGGTCAAAACCCATCTGCACCCGGCGCTGGACATGCCGGCCTTGAGGCGCCAAGCCGTGCAAGAGGGCTTGCGGCCGCTGCGTTTGGCCGGCGCCATGAAGGTCGCCGAGGGCATGACGACCTTGGAAGAAGTGTTGCGCAGCACGCCGCAATGGCAAAGCTAGCCGCTCGCCTCTACGTGTAAGCCACAGTCGCGCGGCTCGTGGCGCTGCCTAGAATGCGGCCACAACAGCATAGAGAGACAAGCAGCAATGAAGATCAAGAGTCAACGAGACTTCTGGTCAGGGTTTTTGTTCGTGGCTGTAGGCATTGCGTTTGCCTGGGGTTCCACCGAATACAGCTTTGGCTCATCCGCCCGACCCGGCCCGGCCTATTTTCCCTTCGGCCTGGGCGTGTTTTTGGCCCTGCTGGGCG
>JADMJQ010000255.1:7006-7788 GCA_018780415.1 Roseateles sp.
GCCTGGTCTTGTTCAAGGCCTTGACGATTGAATCAGCCGACGGCGACCCTGTGGGCGCGATCGCCTGGCGGCCGCTGATCGTCATCACGGCGGCGATCTGTCTGTTCGGTTTGATGTTGCCGCGGCTTGGCTTGGTGCTGACGCTGCCGGCGGTGATCGTGCTGGCCTCTTTGGCGGGCGATGAATTCAAGTTGAAAGAGGCCTTGCTGAACAGCGCCATCCTGACGCTGATGAGCTGGCTGATATTTGTCTGGGGTCTGCGGCTGGTGATTCCGGTTTGGCCTGAGTTCACCGGTGTTTGAGGCTTAGTGCATGGAACTCTTGAATAATCTCGCGTTGGGCTTTCACACCGCGTTGACGCTGCAGAACCTGCTTTATGCCTTCGGAGGCGCGGTGCTGGGGACCTTGATCGGCGTGTTGCCGGGCCTGGGCCCGGTCGCCACCATCGCGATGCTGCTGCCGTCGATTTATGCGCTGGATGCAACCCCGGCCTTGATCATGTTGGCCGGCATCTATTACGGTGCCCAGTACGGCGGCTCGACGACGGCCATTTTGATCAATGTGCCGGGCGAATCCAGCTCGGTGGTGACGGCGATCGACGGCTACCAGATGGCCCGCCAGGGCCGTGCCGGCGCGGCCTTGGCGGTGGCGGGGCTGGGCTCATTTTTCGCCGGCTGCGTGGGCACCATCATCATCGCGACCTTCGCGCCGCCACTGATAGAGCTGGCCTTCAAGTTCGGCCCGGCCGAGTATTTCTCCCTGATGGTGCTGGGTTTGATCGG
>JADMJQ010000255.1:7798-13199 GCA_018780415.1 Roseateles sp.
ATTTTGCTGGGTCTGCTGCTGGGGCAGATCAATACCGATGTGATCTCGGGCACGCCGCGTTTCTCGTTTGACATCCCCGAGTTGACCGATGGTGTGGGGTTTGTGGTGGTGGCGATGGGCATCTTCGGCTTTGGCGAAATCATCGCCAATCTGGGTAAGTCGGCCGAGCACCGGGAGGTGTTTACCCATGACGTGAAGGGTTTGTGGCCGACCAAGCAGGACTTCAAGGAGGCTTGGCCCTCGGTGGTGCGCGGCACGGCGCTGGGCTCGGTGTTGGGCGTGCTGCCGGGTGGCGGCGCCTTGCTGGCGTCGTTTGCTGCTTACACCTTGGAAAAGAAGATCGTCAAACACCCCCGTGTACCGTTCGGTAAAGGTGCGATCCAGGGCGTGGCCGGGCCTGAAGCGGCCAATAACGCCGGCGCCCAGACCAGCTTCATTCCGATGCTGACGCTGGGCATCCCGCCCAATGCGGTGATGGCGCTGATGGTCGGCGCGATGACACTCAAAGGCATTCAGCCGGGGCCGCAGGTGATGGTCAGCAATCCGGAGCTGTTCTGGGGCCTGATTGCGTCGATGTGGATTGGCAATCTGATGCTGGTGGTCTTGAACCTGCCCTTGATCGGCATCTGGATCAAGCTGTTGACGGTGCCTTATCGTTTTCTGTTTCCGGCCATCGTGACGTTTTGTTGCATCGGCGCCTATTCGCTCAACAACAACAGCTTTCAGGTGTACACGACGGCGGCTTTCGCGGTGCTTGGCTATGTGTTTTACAAGCTCAGCTGCGAGCCGGCACCGCTGCTCTTGGGTTTCATTCTTGGCCCGATGATGGAAGAGAACTTACGTCGGGCGCTGCTGCTGTCGCGCGGTGACTGGGGTACTTTCATGTCGCGGCCCTTGTCCGCCGGGCTCTTGATCGCGGCGCTGTTGATGGTGGTGGTGGTGATGCTGCCGTCCATCAAGAGCAAGCGTGAGGAGGCGTTCCAGGACGATTGAGGCCGAAAAAAAGCCAGGCACCGGCCTGGCTTGTCAGGTGTTGCGCGAGCGCTAGCGCCGACGGCGGGCGATGCCGGCGCCAACCGCCAGCCCGGCCAGCAGCAGGGCGTAGGAGCCCGGCTCCGGAATCTGCGCCACGAAATTGGCGCCGTAGCCGGTTTGGCCAACGCTCAGGTCCTGGGTGCCGAAGACGTCTATCCAGACACAGCTTTGGACGGGGCAGGGTTTGACCACCGAGAAGCTGCCGCTGCCGCTGGCTTGTTTGCCGTCGGCGCTGATTTCGAATAGGACCGAGTTGCGATTGCCGAGTTCATCGTAGGAATTGAAGGCCACATTGCTGAACAGCACGCTGCCGCTGGCTTGCACGACCGTGTAGGTAAATTGATAGTTGCCGGGCGACAGCAGGTCGACGTTGATGTCCCATGTGTCAAAAAAAGCTTGGCTGGCAAAGCTGGATGCGTCGCTTGTTGCTGCGCTGAGCCCTGGCTTGGAAGTGTCGCCGCGGCCGAAGCCGTCCAGACGATATTTGCCATTCGCCACCGGACTGAACGCGGCAGTGGTGTAAATGGTTACGTCAGTGGCATGCGCAGCACCCGCGCAGGCGGCGCAAACCGCTGCGATGGCAAGTGATTTGACGACGAAGGCTTTGTTCAGCATGAGAGCTCCTTACTGGACCGATGCATGAAGGCGCGCGTGCGGTTGGCGATGATTCGCGGCAGTCTCGCAAACCACGGCGCAAACCACGGCACAAACACACGCTGGCGCAGGATAGTGTTTTTCGGGTACTCTCGTCTAGCCCAATCTTCAAGCTTTGTATCGCTTTGACGTGACCTTGATTTGATGGCCCAAACACCCAAGCTTATTTTGCTGAAAGCCAAGGCATGAGTGAGTTCGAGCAAATCAAGGCGGGCATAGCGGCGCTGGAGGCGCAGCGCAGCGTCTTGGGCGATGCGGTCGTGGACCTGGCTGTAGCAGCGATGCGAGGTAAGTTGCATGACTTGGTTCCCGACGCTGCCGCGGGGCCTGTCACTGCAGCGCAACAGCTGAAGCAGGTGACGGTCATGTTTGTCGATGCGGTCGGCTCAACCGCCATGGGCGCTCGGCTTGATCCTGAAGATATTCAACTGGTTATGGATGGGGCGCTGCAGCGGTTTACGCGGGTCGTGCAGCAGTTCAATGGACGCGTGCTGCAGTACGCGGGTGATTCCTTGTTGGCTGCCTTCGGTGCCGCCGATTCGCATGAGGATGACCCCGAGTTGGCCGTTCGGGCCGGCTTGGCCATCCTTGCCGAAGCAAATCAACATGGCCAGAGCGTGCAGGAGCAGCACGGTATCGCCGGCTTCAATGTGCGAGTCGGCATCAATACCGGCCCGGTGTTGCTGGGGGGCGGGGTGGATGCCGAAGGAAGCATCCGCGGCGCTGCCGTCAATATTGCCGCTCGCATGGAGCAAACCGCCCCTCCCGGGGGCTTGCGCATCAGTCACGACACCTATCGCCATGTGCGGGGGCTCTTCAAAGTCAGCGAAGAAGCGCCACTCCATGTCAAAGGAAGCTCTCAGCCCCTGCAAACATACTTGGTGTTGAGCGCATTGCCGAGAGCATTGCGGGGCCGTGTCCGCGGGATCGAAGGTGTTGAGGCGCGCATGGTGGCCAGGGAAGCCGAACTGGAGCAACTGCAGGACGCATTTCGCAGGCTGGACGAAGAGCTGCAGTTGGCGTCGGTGCTGGTCGTCGCCGAAGCGGGCCTTGGCAAAAGCCGGCTGCTCTATGAGTTTGAAGCCTGGGTGCGGGCGCAGGCGCAGGTGCGTGAGGAGTATCAGCATGAGCAGGGCAGGCCCGTTTTCTTGATGCGGGGCCGCGCCGACCCGCGCACTCGGCATCGACCTTACGGGATGTTGGGCGACATGTTGACCTGGCACTTGCAGATTGCCGAGGAGGATGACGCCGAGACAGCACGCATGAAGATGGTCTCTTTTGCCAGGGACTTGTTTGAGGACGGCGCGGAGGGTGCCGCGACCGGTGAGATGCATGCCCACCTCTTGGGTCAGTTGATCGGGTTGGACTTCTCGGCCAGTACGCATCTGCGGGGTATCTTGGAGGACGCTAGGCAGATACGTAATCGCGCGTTCCATGCCGCGGCGCAAATTTTGCGTGCGATGTCTTTGCGCAGAGGCGCAAAGGTCTTGCTTTTGTTGGACGATCTGCAATGGGCCGACGACGGCTCCCTCGATTTCGTCAACTACTTGCTGCAAGTGAACCGGGATGTTCCTTGCTTGATGCTTTGTATGACGCGGCCGTCATTGTTCGAGCGGCGCTCGGACTGGATCGCGGCCGAAGCGGTCCATCTTCGTATCGATCTGCAGACTTTGGATAAACGGGGCAGCCGAGAGTTGGTCAATGTGCTGCTGCAGCGTTTGGCGCAGGTGCCGGCCGCTTTGCGGGAGTTGATCTCGGGCGGAGCCGAGGGCAACCCCTTCTATATGGAGGAGTTGGTGCGGATGCTGATCGATGACGGCGCCATCCAGGTTTCGGGAGAGCATTGGCAGTTGGTTCCCGACAAGTTGCTCGCCGCCCATGTGCCGCCAACTCTGACGGGTGTTCTGCAAGCGCGCTTGGACAGTCTCCCTGCTCCTGAGCGCCTGGCTTTGCAGCAGGCTTCGGTCATTGGCTTTGTGTTCTGGGACCAGGCCTTGGCGGCGCTGGACACGAATTCCTTGCTGCCACTGGAGGCGCAGGTTCAACACGGCTTGGTAGTTCAACGCGCGCAAGCGGCTTTTGAAGGTCACCGGGAATACGCGTTCAAACACCAGATCTTGCATCAGGTGACCTACGACAGCATGCTTCGACGTAGCCGACGGGAATATCACGCAAAAGCAGCGGCTTGGTTGGAACAGCTGAGTGGCCAACGCGCGGCAGAAACACTTGGGCCGGCGGCCGATCACTACGAGCGAGCCGGCGATGCGGCCAAGGCTTTGGTACTTTTTGTGCGCGCCGCCGAGGACGCCGCCGCACGTTTCGCCAATCATGCGATGTTGGGGTTTGTGGCGCGCGCTTTGCCCTTGGTACCTGATGGAGACCCTTTGTCGAGGTGGCGCCTGCTTGCCTTGCGAGAGCGCCATTTTTTCAATCAAGGAGACAAGGCGGGTCAGGCGGCCGATCTGCAGGCCTTGGATGTGCTCGCCGATCAGTTGGACGATCAGATCAAGCGGATGGACGTGGCCTTGCGGCGCGCCAACGCGCTTCGTGCGAGCGGAGATTTCGCCGCGGCAGCGCAGGCTGATCAGCAGGGTCTTTTGCTCGCAGCCGAACTGTCAGCGAACCGAAAAACGGTAGCCCTTCACAATAGCTTGGCGACCTCATTGACCGGGCAGGGGAACTACGCGCAGGCAAAGAAGGTCGCAGAACAAGGCTTGGTGATGGCAAGGCAATTGGGCGATTTCGGAGGCGAGAGTCGGCTGATCAATGCGCTTGGGCTGATTGCCATGGAGCGAGGCGACTTGACCGCGGCTGCGGACTTTTTTGAGCGCGGTTTGGTCATGGTGCGTGAATCGTGTGACCGCGCAGCGGAGGGCTTGCGGCTGAGTAACCTGGGTTCCGTCTATTCGCGCCTGGGCGAGTACGGCAAGGCGCGGCAATGTTTGGACCAGGGTCTGGGCATCGCCCGGGCGGTCGGGCAGCGCGCCACTGAAGCCCTTGTGTTGCTGAACATCGGGTCGGTCGCACATCTGCAAGGAGACGACACCGACGCCTTGGCCTATGCGAGCAGGGCGTTTGATGCGGCCACTGCGAGCGGGCAAGCCGATCTTGCCGCGTACGCACGCTTGGTTGCCGGCCATGCAGAACTTGGACTGGACCGCTACGAGGCAGCGCGGCAAGCCTATGCCGAGTCGAGAGACCAGTTACAAGGCCTCAAGATGCGGCCGCAACAAGTGTTGGACCCGACCTCGGGTTTGGCTCGAGTTGCCTTGGCGCAGGGGATGTACGCCGTCGCAATGGCGCATGTGGAGGAGATATTGAATCACATGGCGTCGGGTGGCAGCTTTGACGGCGCAGAAGAGCCATTGCTGCTGCCATTGACCTGCTACCAAGTATTGCTTGCGGTTGGTGATGTGCGTGCAGGCTCGGTGCTGGCCGAGGCTCATGCGGAACTGCAGACGCAAGCCGCGCGCATCGGCGATAGCGAGGCTCGCCAGGGGTTTCTCGAGAACGTAGCCCATAACCGCGCAATTCTTCGCTCGTGGGCTAGCGATCAACAAAAAAGGCGATACCAATGAGCTCGACATGAGTAGCGGCGTCCGAGCTCCGAGCGGAAATTGTCGGAACTGGTAGCGAATGACTAAAAATTAGTGCTATAGTCGTGGGCTTCGCTGCTGATGTTCAATGTTTGCAGCGAGAAGTGGAAGTGGCA
>JADMJQ010000325.1 GCA_018780415.1 Roseateles sp.
CGATCCCCCGAGGGGATGCGGGCCGGCTTGGGAGCGGCCCGGCGCTCGGCCCGCAGGTGGTCGTGTCTCATGCTGTTGCTCCTTCTGTTGCTTCTTCCAACCAATCCACCTTGGCCATCTTGCGCACCAGCACGAACTCGTCGCGGTTGGTGCCTATGGTTCCGTAGTAATTGAAGCCATAGCTCAGCTGGGCATAACCCCCAATCATGTGAGTAGGTTTGGTGACGATGCGGGTGACCGAGTTGTGGATGCCGCCGCGCGTGCCGGTGATCTCGCTGCCCGGTGTGTTGATGATCTTCTCCTGCGAGTGATACATCATCACCATGCCGTTCTTGACCCGCTGGCTGACTACCGCTCGCGCCGCAATCGCACCGTTAGCGTTGAATAACTCGACCCAGTCGTTGTCGACAATGCCGGCCTTGACCGCATCGTCCTCGCTGATCCAGATCACCGAGCCGCCGCGGTTCAGCGTCAGCATCATGATGTTGTCGCTATAGGTCGAGTGAATGCCCCATTTCTGGTGCGGCGTGATGAAGTTCAATGCAATCTCGGTATTGCCATTCGGCTTCAGGCCTTGCACCTCCACCAGTGTCTTCAAATCCACCGGCGGTCGATAGCTGCAAAAGCCCTCGCCGAAGGCCTGCATCCAGGCGTGGTCCTGGTAGAACTGCTGGCGGCCGGTCAGGGTGCGCCATGGGATCAGCTCATGCACATTGGTGTAGCCGGCGTTGTAGCTGACTTTTTCACTCTCCAGCCCCGACCAGGTCGGGCTGGAAATGATCTTGCGCGGCTGGGCCTGGATGTCGCGGAAGCGAATCTTCTCGTCCTCGCGGTGCAGCGCCAAGTGCGCATGCTCGCGGCCGGTCTGCTTGCTCAAAGCCTCCCAGGCCTTGACCGCCACATGGCCGTTGGTCTCGGGTGCCAGCTGCAGCACGACCTCGGCCGCATCGATATCGGTCTCGATCTTGGGCATGCCTTTGGTGACGCCTTCGTCGCGCACCCGGCCGTTCAAGTCGCCGAGCTGTTCGACCTCGGTCTCGGTGTTCCAGCTGATGCCCTTGCCGCCATTGCCTTGCCTGTTCATCAAGGGGCCCAATGCTGTGAAGCGCTTGTACAGATTCGGGTAATCACGCTCGACCACGGCGATCTGCGGCGCGGTCTTGCCGGGGATCAGCTCGCACTCGCCCTTCTTCCACTCCTGCACCTCGAAGGCCTGGGCCAACTCGGCGGGGGTGTCGTGCATCAAGGGCGTCAGCACCAGCTCCTTTTCAACGCCCAGATGGCCAACACACAACTCGCTGAAGGACTTGGCGAAGCCCTTGTAAATCTCCCAGTCGCTGCGCGCCTGCCAGCCAGGATCGACGGCCGTGGACAGCGGGTGGATGAAGGGATGCATGTCCGAGGTGTTGAGGTCGTTCTTCTCATACCAGGTGGCGGTGGGCAAGACGATGTCCGAGTACAAGCAAGTTGTGCTCATGCGGAAATCCAACGTCACCAGCAAGTCCAACTTGCCTTCCGGCGCCTTGGCGTGCCATTCGACTTCCTCCGGCTTGGTGTCGTCTTTGCCGAGATCCTTGCCCTGCACGCCATGGGTCGTGCCCAAGAGATGCTTCAAGAAATACTCATGACCCTTGCCGGATGAGCCGAGGATGTTCGAGCGCCAGACAAACATATTGCGCGGCCAGTTGGCCGGATGGTCCGGGTCCTCGCAGCTCATGCGCAGCGAGCCGTCCTTCAGGCTCTTGACCGCATAGTCCTTGGCGTCCATGCCGGCGGCCGCCGCGTCCTTGACCACCTGCATCGGGTTGGTCTGCAGCTGCGGGGCCGACGGCAGCCAGCCCATCCGCTCGGCGCGCACGTTGTAGTCGATCAAGCTGCCGCCGTACTTGGCCTTGTCGGCCAGC
>JADMJQ010000107.1 GCA_018780415.1 Roseateles sp.
GTGCTGACGCAATGGCCGCAGGTCATGTCATTGACTTCAAAGGTGATCATGGTGAATGTCCTTGGTGGTTTCTTCGATGAGGACTTCACTGTCATTCTTGCCACCGTTGGAAGGTCAAGCGTCATTCTTAAATAGCCTTGTTGAAGTTGTGGATGCAAGGCCGCGCATTTGACCTTCCCATCGCTGGAAGCTTGAACATGCAACGCATCAACCCATAAATCCACGGAGATTTCGCCATGTCGTCTTCCATCGCAGCGCTCGGCAATGCCGGCACCATCAAACTTAAGGTGACAGGCATGAGCTGTGCGTCTTGCGTCATGCGCGTCGAGAAATCGCTGAAGGCGGTCGCAGGCGTGCTGGACGCCACCGTCAACCTGGCCACCGAGCAGGCATCGGTGGCGGCCGCACCTTCGGTCAGCACCGATGTGCTTGCTGCGGCGGTGCGCAAGGCCGGCTATGAGGTCGCAACGCACGAGATCGCGCTGCAGGTGGAAGGCATGACTTGTGCCTCCTGCGCGGGCCGCGTCGAGAGGGCCTTGCTGAAGATTCCGGGCGTGTCGTCGGCGTCGGTCAACCTGGCAACGGAGCGCGCCACCGTGCTGGCCTTCGCTACCGTTTCCGCGGCGACTTTGCAGCTTGCGATTCAGAAGGCAGGCTATTCGGCGAAGCCGGTCGGCAATGCGAGCGCGCAAACGAAGCAGATGCCCGAATGGGTGCCCGTTGCGATCAGCGCAGCGTTGACGCTCCCGCTGGTCGCCCCGATGTTGCTGCAGCTGTTCGGCATCGACTGGATGCTCAGCGGCTGGCTACAGCTGGCACTGGCGGCGCCGGTGCAGTTCTGGCTGGGCGCGCGCTTCTACCGGGCCGGCTGGAAGGCCTTGCGCGCGGGCAGCGGCAACATGGATCTGCTGGTCGCGCTGGGCACATCGGCGGCCTTTGGCTTGTCTGTGTATCTGCTGCTCAAGCATGCGGCGCACGGTATGCCGCATCTCTATTTCGAGGCGTCGGCGGCGGTCATCACCTTGGTGCTGCTCGGCAAATGGCTTGAGGGCCGGGCCAAGCGACAGACGACAGCGGCCATCCAGGCGCTCAATGCCTTGCGGCCCGCCATCGCGCGGGTTGAACGCGACGGGATCACGGTCGAGCTGCCGATCGAGCAGGTGGTCGTCGGCGATCGGGTGCTGGTTCGACCTGGCGAGCGCCTGGCGGTTGACGGCGAGGTGCTGGAGGGCAGCAGCCATGTCGACGAATCCCTGATCACCGGAGAGAGCCTGCCGGTCGAGAAGACGGTGGGCTCCCGGGTCACCGGCGGCTCCATCAATGCGGAGGGCGTGCTGACGGTGAAGACGCTCGCCGTCGGCGCGGAAACGACGCTGGCGCGCGTCATCCGCATGGTTGAGAACGCGCAAGCGGCCAAGGCGCCGATCCAGCGCATCGTTGACCGCGTCAGCGCGGTCTTCGTGCCGGTAGTGCTGGTTATTGCCTTGTTGACCCTGATCGGCTGGATCGTGGCCACGGGCAACTGGGAGCAGGCGCTCATCAATGCCGTGGCCGTGCTCGTCATCGCCTGCCCCTGTGCACTGGGCCTGGCCACGCCCACCGCCATCATGGCCGGCACCGGTGTCGCCGCCCAGCACGGTGTGCTGATCAAGGATGCGCAGGCGCTGGAGCTGGCGCACTCGGTGACCACAGTGGCATTTGACAAGACCGGCACGTTGACGGAAGGCCGCCCTACCCTCGTTGCCATTCACGCCGCCGCAGGGTCAACCCGAGAGGAAGTGCTGCGACTGTCGGCAGCATTGCAGAAGACCAGCGAGCATCCGCTGGCGCGTGCCGTCATGGACACGGTTCGCGCTGAGCGCCTGTCCGTGCCGGACGCGCAGGATGCCAAGGCC
>JADMJQ010000075.1 GCA_018780415.1 Roseateles sp.
TTCGACAAGACCGGCACGCTGACGCTGGGGCAGCCGGATGTGGTCGAGATGGTGGTGGCACCCGGCGTCAGCGAGGCACAGTTGCTGAGCGCTGCCGCAGCGGTCGAGAAATTCTCGGAGCATCCGCTGGCACACGCGGTACTCAAGCGTGCCGGTCCCGCACCGATTGAAGTTGCCACTGCCTTCACCAACATTGACGGGCAAGGCGCACGGGCCATGATCGGCACCAACGCCGTGCTGCTGGGCAACCGCAAGCTCATGCAGTCCGAAAACGTCAACCTCGATGCATTGGCGACTGATGCCGGCAGGCTTGAAGGTGGCGGCCGTACGGTCGTCCACGTCGCCCGCGCCGGCAAGCTGATCGGCTTGATAGCGATCGCAGACGCCGTGCGCCCCACGTCGAAGGCGACGATTGCCAAGTTGCAGGAGCGTGGCGTCAAGGTCGCGATGCTGACCGGCGACAACCAGGCCACGGCCGAGCGCATCGGCAAGGAGCTGGGTATCGACATCGTCTTGGCCGATGTGCTGCCAGGCCAGAAGGCGGCCAAGATCAAGGAGTTGCAGGACCAGGGCAACAAGGTCGGCATGGTGGGTGATGGCATCAACGATGCGCCTGCCCTGACCCAAGCCGATGTGGGATTTGCCATCGGCGCCGGCACCGACGTGGCGATGGAGAGTGCCCAGGTCGTGTTGATGAAGAGCGACCCCTATGACATCGTGGGCGCCATCGAACTGTCGCGCGCCACCTTGCGCAAGATGCACCAGAACCTGTGGTGGGCGGTGGGCTACAACGTGATCGCCTTCCCGCTGGCCGCCGGCGTGTTCTACCCGTTCACACTGTCGCCGGAGATTGCGGCGCTGTCGATGTCCGGCAGTTCCGCGGTCGTGGCCATCAATGCCTTGCTGCTCAAGCGCACCAAGCTCGCGGGCATCCGGCAGGCGCGATCTGCGGCTTCACCGGCGGCCGGTGCGAATGTCGCAGCGGGGGCATCGGCATGAGCCAAGACCCAAATATCTGCAGGACGGGCCGCTGAATGTGTTTCTCTGCCACAGCCAGCTTCACTGCGGGCGCCTTGCTGCTGGGGATAGGCACGCTGACGTTGCGGGCGGCCCGCAGCCCCCGCGAGCTGCCGTTCGCCGCCATACCGCTGCTGTTCGCCCTCCAGCAGCTGATCGAGGGCGTGATCTGGCTGACGTTCAACACAGAGGCGCCACTGCTGAACACGGTGATGACGCATGTGTACTCATTCTTCTCACATGTTCTGTGGCCGATCTACCTTCCCGTGGCCGTGCTGATGATCGAACTCCCGGGCCAACGCCGACGCGCCTTGATCGCCTTAGCCGCGGCCGGAGCGGCGGTTGGCACCTATCTGCTGTATGTGCTCGTGGCCTTCCCTGTGACATCACGACCCACGGGTAAGCATGTCGAGTACGACTCGCCGCACTTCTTCGCCGCAACGGTGATGACCTTGTACCTGCTCTCGACGACCGTGAGTCCGTTGCTGTCCACGCATCGCATGGTGAGGGTCTTTGGCGCCCTGGCGCTGCTGTCCTTTGGCGGGGCCTACTACTTCTATGCGATGTGGTTCATCTCCGTGTGGTGCTTCTTTGCCGCCCTGCTGAGCATCGTCATCTATCTTCACTTTGCAGCGCGGCCGGCGCGTGGAGTCATCCGTCTACCTGACATCGTGGAGAAACGAACATGAAGAAACTACCGACTGCCCTAGCGGCAACGCTGACCTTGAGCCTCAGCGGCTGCGGCTACAACACCTTTCAAACCACCGACGAGCAGGTCAAGGCGGGGTGGGCCGAGGTCATCAACCAGTACCAACGCCGTGCAGACCTGATCCCCAACCTCGTCAACACCGTCAAAGGCGAAGCGACGTTCGAGCA
>JADMJQ010000175.1:0-3947 GCA_018780415.1 Roseateles sp.
TGTAGCCCAGGTTGTGCAGGATCTCGGCGATGCCGCTCATGCCGGCGCCGCCGACGCCGACGAAATGGATGTGTTTGACGGCGTGTTTCATGCTGGATTGACTAGTTTCTCTATTTCGTCCGCGACGCGGGATGCGGCACGCGGACGCGCCAAGGCGCGGGCCTTCTCGGCCATCGCCAGCAGGGCCTCGCGGTCCATGCTCTTCAACAGCTGATGGACGCCGTCGGCCGACATATCTTCTTGCGGCAGGTAAACGGCCGCGCCATGCTGGGCCATGAAGCGGGCGTTGTCGCGCTGGTGCGAGGTGGTGCTGACGACCAGCGGGATCAAGACCGAGGGCAAGCCGGCCGCGCAGATCTCGCTGACCGTCACCGCGCCGGCGCGGCACAAAATCAGATCGGCTTGGGCCAGCTGCGCCGCCATATCGTCGATGAAGGGAAAAACTTCGGCCTGCACATCGGCCGCACGATAGGCGGCCTGCACGGCGGCGAAATTGGCCTGGCCGGTTTGGTGCACGACCAGCGGTCGCTGTTCTTGCGGCCACAGTGCCAGCATTGCCGGCAGCATCTCGTTGATGGCCCGCGCGCCCAGCGAGCCGCCAACCACCAGCAGGCGCAAGGGCCCGCTGCGACCGGCGTAGCGTTCGGCCGGTGGGGCCAGCGCCTCGATCTCGGCCCGCACCGGGTTGCCGGTCACGACCGCCTTCGACGTCGACGCGGCGGCGACGCCGTCGAAGCCGAAGCCGATACGGCTGGCGAACGGCTTCAAGCTTTGATTGCTCAACAGCATGGCCGCATCGGCATTGATCAACATCAGCGGGCGGCGCATCAACCAGGCCATCAGCCCGCCGGGTACGCAGACATAACCGCCTAGCCCCAAGACCGCGTCGGCGCTGCGATTGCCAAACACCGAGCGGCTTTGCACAAAGGCCTGCACCAGCTTGAACAGACCCTTGACGCCGTGCAACAAGCCCTTGCCGCGCAGGCCCGAGAAGGCCAGTCGGTCGAGCGGGATGCCGGTAGGCGGCACCAGCTTGTTCTCCAGGCCCAGCTCGGTGCCCATCCAACTGACGCTCCAGCCGCGCCGTATCATTTCATCCGCCACGGCCAGGCCGGGAATGATGTGGCCGCCAGTGCCGGCCGCCATGATGACGAGGTGCTTGCTCATGCGCGGCCACCTCTCATCAATTGCCTATTCTGGCTGCGCCGAAACAGCCAGCCGCTGTGCGTGCCGCACAGCGATGCATTCACTGCGTTCATCTCATTCATGCGCGGCCTCCGCGCATGAGTTGTCTGTTTTCAATGTCGATGCGTAGGACTATCGCCAGCGCAACACAATTCATCAAAATCGCCGATCCGCCGAAGCTCATCAAAGGCAGGGTCAGGCCCTTGGTCGGCAGGGCGCCCAGATTCACGCCCATATTGATGAAGGCTTGACCGCCCACCCAGATGCCGATTCCCTGCGCGTACAAGCCGGCGAAGACACGGTCCAGCGCGACAGCCTGGCGGCCGATATGGAACAGCCGGCGCGACAGCCAGAAGAAGGCAATGATGACCAAGGCGACGCCGACGAAACCCAGCTCCTCGCCGATCACGGCCAACAAGAAGTCGGTGTGCGCCTCGGGCAGATAGTGCAGCTTCTCGACGCTGGAGCCCAGGCCCTGGCCGAACCATTCGCCGCGCCCGAAAGCAATCAGCGAATGGGTCAGCTGATAGGCCTTGCCCTGGGCATAGCGCTCGTCCCAGGGGTTCAGATAGGCAAAGATGCGCTCGCGGCGGAAGTCGCTGAAGGCGATCATCATCACGAAGGCACCGACCAGCACCGCCACGATCAGAAAAAACATCCGGCCATTGACGCCGCCCAGGAACAAAATGCCCATCGCGATCGCGGCGATCACCATGAAGGCGCCCATGTCCGGCTCGGCCAGCAGCAGCACACCGACCACGCCCAAGGCCATCGCCATCGGCCAGACCGCCTTGAAGAAGTTCTCGCGCGCGTCCATCTTGCGCATCATGTAGCTGGCCGCATACATGGCGATCGCCATCTTGGCCAGCTCGGAGGGCTGAAAATTCATCACCCCCAGCGGCAACCAGCGCCGCGCGCCGTAGACCACCTTGCCGACGCCGGGAATCAAGACCGCCACCAGCAGCACCAGGGCCAGCACAAACATCCACGGCGCCAGCCGCTCCCAGGTCGACACCGGGATCTGCACCACGATCACCGCCGCCACCAGGCCGAACACCAGGGCGATGATGTGGCGGGTCAAAAAGTGCGTAGGCAGATACTTGGCGAAACGCGGGTTGTCCGGCATCGCGATCGAGGCCGAGTACACCATCAGCAGGCCTAAACCCATCAAGGCCAAGGTGACCCAGATCAGGGTCAGATCCAGGCCCTGGATGCGGGTCGGCTGGCCGGCGCCGGGCGAGACCCAGTCGCGCACCGGCACATCAATGCTGCCTTCCTTTGAGCCGGACAGCAGCGCCTTCAGGCGCTCAAGCCAGCTCTTCATACTCAGGGCGGCTGCGCTCATACGCCCTGCCCCAGATCAGCGGCCAGGCCCTGCACGGCGGCGACGAACACCTCGGCGCGGTGGGCGTAGTTGCGGAACATATCGAGGCTGGCGCAGGCCGGGCTCAGGAGCACACTGTCGCCGCTCTGCGCCTGTGCCAGGCACCAGGCGGTCGCGGCCTCCAGGCTTGCATGCGCCTGCATGGGTACACCGCACGACTCAAGCGCCGCACGGATTTGCTCGGCGTCGCGGCCAATCAAGGCGATGGCGCGTGCGTAACGCGTCACGCCGGCGGCCAGCGGCGCGAAGTCCTGGCCCTTGCCGTCGCCGCCGAGTATCAAGACCAGCTTGGTGCCGGCGCGGTCGGCGCCCAGGCCGCTGATCGCAGCCACCGTGGCGCCGACATTGGTGCCTTTGGAGTCGTCATAGAAATCGACGCCGTTCAGCGTCGCCACATGCTCGACCCGGTGCGGCTCGCCGCGGTACTCGCGCAGGCCATGCAGCATCGGCGCCAAGGCGCATCCGGCGGCCGTGGCCAGCGCCAGCGCGGCCAGGGCATTGGCGGCGTTGTGGCGGCCGCGCACGCGCAAGGCGTCGGCGGGCATCAGGCGTTGCAGGGTGATTTCTTCCTCGTCTTCACCCTTTTTTCGGCGAAGCGTTTCGTCCTGCTCTCGCGCGCGCACCAGCCAGGCCATGCCGCCTTCGGTGACCAGGCCGAAATCGCCGGGCCGGTCGGGCGCGTCCAAACCGAAACGGGCGACCTTGCGGCCGACCGACTTGGCCGCCCGGCCCCGACCTTGCTTGACCATGACTGCGTCCGGCACCAGCGCCTCGACCGCCGCATCGTCGCGGTTGATCACCATCAGCGCGTGCTCGCCGAACACCCGCGCCTTGGCTTGCGCATAGGCCGGCATATCGCCATGCCAGTCCAGATGATCTTGACTCAGATTTAACACCGCAGCGGCGGTCGGCTCGAAACCCTCGACGCCGTCGAGCTGAAAACTCGACAACTCCAAGACCCAGACCTCGGGCAGAAACTCGAACACCGGGCCTTTGGGCGGCGGCGGGTCAATCGGCAGCGGCGCCTCGTCCAGCAAGGCATCGACCATTTCCATCGTGGTCGCGGCGACTTCGATTTCAGGGTCCGCGACGGCAGGCGCTTCGACCGCCTGCTGCTCTTGCTGCGCCGGCTCCTGATCCAGCGCCTGCGCCAACGTCGTCAAAAGGCTGGGCCCGATATTGCCGGCCACGGCGACGCGCTTGCCCGCCCGCTCGACCAGCAAGGCCGTCATGCAGGTGGTGGTGGTCTTGCCATTGGTGCCGGTGATGGCCAGCACGGCCGGCGCGTATTGGCGGCTCCGCTTCAGATCGGCCAAGGCTTGCGCGAACAGGCCTAACTCGCCCTGCACCGGCACACCGGTTTGGCGGGCCAGCGCCA
>JADMJQ010000175.1:3957-12812 GCA_018780415.1 Roseateles sp.
TGTCCAGCGGCGATAGGCCGGGGCTCTTCAGCACCATCTGAATGCCATTCAAGGCTTCAGTCGGCAACTCGCCATGGCGGAATTCGGCGGCCGGTAGTTCGGCGCGAAACTTATCCAACTGCGGCGGCTCGGCGCGCGAATCCCAGACCTGGACGCTGGCGCCATAACGCGTCATCCAGGCGGCCATAGCCAAGCCCGAGTCACCCAGACCCAGGATCAGCACGCGAACGCCGTCGTAGCTTCTCATCGGAGTTTCAGGCTCGCCAAACCAACTAAACACAGCAGCATGGTGATGATCCAGAAGCGCACGACAACCTGCGTTTCCTTCCAGCCGGACTTCTCAAAGTGGTGGTGCAGCGGCGCCATCTTGAAGATGCGCCGGCCCGAGCCGAACTTCTTCTTGGTGTACTTGAACCAAGTCACCTGCAACATCACCGACAAGACCTCGGCCACAAAGATGCCGCCCATGATGCCCAAGAGGATTTCCTGGCGAGTGATCACCGCCACCGTGCCGAGCGCACCGCCCAAGGACAACGCGCCCACATCACCCATGAAGACCTGGGCCGGATGGGCGTTGAACCACAAAAAAGCCAGCCCCGCGCCGGCCATGGCGGCGCAGAAGATCAGCAGCTCGCCGGCGCCAGGGATATAGGGCAGCAAGAGGTATTTGGAGAACACCGAGGAGCCGGTCATATAGCCGAACAGGCCTAACACCGAGCCCACCATCACCACCGGCATGATGGCCAGGCCGTCCAGGCCGTCGGTGATGTTGACCGCATTGCTGCAGCCGACGATGACGAAGTAAGACAGCGCGATGAAGCCGAACACGCCCAGTGGATAGCTGACGGTCTTGAAAAACGGCACGATCAGGTCGGCCCGTGGCGGCAGGTCGGTGGAGAAGCCGCTGCTGATCCAGCGGAAGAACAGCTGGACGACGCCGAAGAACGATGTCTCCGAGACGCTGAAGGCCAGATACAGCGCCGCGATCAAACCAATCAGCGACTGCCAGAAAAACTTCTCGCGGCTGGCCATGCCTTCGGGGTCTTTGTCGACCACCTTGCGCCAGTCGTCGACCCAGCCGATGGCGCCGAAGCCCATGGTCACCATCATCACCACCCAGACGAAGCGGTTGCTCCAGTCGAACCACAAGAGCGTGGACACGGCAATGCCGATCAGGATCAAGACCCCGCCCATGGTCGGCGTACCGCTCTTGACCAAATGCTGCTGGATGCCGTATTCGCGGATGGGCTGTCCGATCTTCATCTCGGTCAGTTTGCGTATCACCCAGGGGCCAAACGCCAGACCGATCAGCAGCGCGGTCAGCGCCGCCATCACCGCTCTGAAGGTGATTTATTGAAAAACGCGCAAGAACCCAAGCTCGGGATAAATGCTCTGCAGCCATTGCGCCAGACTAAGCAGCATCGCCGGCTCCTCTTACCTGGAGTTCTTGCAATGCGCTAACCACCCGTTCCATCTGCATGAATCTCGAACCCTTGACCAAAACCTTGTTGACCAGCGGCAGCTGGTCGCTGCTATTGCTGATGGCAGCGACCAGCTCGGCCGTGCTGTTGAAATGAAGCGCAGCGGGGCCGATGGCCGCCGCAGCAGCGGCCGCGGAACTGCCGGCGGCCCAGAAATGATTGATGCCGCGCGCGGCCGCATAGGCGCCGACCTCACGGTGGAAGGCCTCGCCCTGATCGCCCACCTCGCCCATATCGCCGAGCAGCAGCCAGGACGCGCCCGGCAGATCGGCCAGCACATCAATGGCGGCGCGCACGCTGTCGGGGTTGGCGTTGTAGCTGTCGTCGATCAGGCTGGCGCCTTGGCCGTTCATTTGCGTGAAGCTCTTCAGCTGCGAGCGACCCTTGACCGGCTGAAACTCTTCCAGCCCGCGCTGGATCGCCGTCAGCGGCGCGCCGGCGGCCAGCGCGCAGGTGGCGGCCGCCAGGGCGTTGCGCACGTTGTGCAGGCCAGCCACCGCCAGCGCCACCGGCACATCGCCGGCGGGGGTGTGCAGCTCCAGCGCCCAGTGGCCGGCAGGAGCAGCCTCAACCCAGCGCGCCGAGCCCGTCACATCGGCCTCGCCTTGCAGGGCAAAGCTCAGATGCGGGCGCGTGCCGGCCAGCGCATGCCAGATCGGCGCGCAGGCATCTTCGGCCGGGAACACCGCCACGCCGCTGCTGCACAGGGCGCTGATGACCGCGCCGTTCTCCTGCGCGGCGGCTTCGACTGTCTGCATGAATTCCTGATGCTCGCGCTGGGCGTTATTGACCAAGGCGACGGTCGGCGCGGCCATCAAGGCCAGCGGCGCGATTTCGCCCGGATGATTCATGCCCAGCTCAACCACCGCCGCGCGCATCCACTGATGCTCGTCCTGACGCAGACGCAGCAAGGTCAAGGGCACTCCAATATCGTTGTTGAAGTTGCCCGCCGTCGCCAAGGCCGCGTCGCCGACCCAGGCCTGCAAGATGCTCGCGATCATCTGCGTCACCGTGGTCTTGCCGTTGCTGCCGGTGACTGCTATCAAGGGCAGCTGAATTTGCGCGCGCCAGGCGGCGGCCAGATGGCCCAAGGCCGCCTTGGCGTCGGGCACCAGAATGCCGCTCAGACCTGCCTCGGCCAGGCCGCGCTCGGCCAGTGCGGCGACGGCACCTGCGGCCTCAGCCTGAGGCAAGAAGTCATGCGCATCGAAGCGCTCGCCGCGCAGCGCGACGAACAGGTCGCCTGCGGCCAAGCTGCGGCTGTCGCTGTGGACGCGGGTGATCTCAAGCGCGCCGTCGCCGATCAGCTGCGCTTGCGGGACCGCCTTCAACAACAGTTGATGGGCTTGACCCAGGGTCATCATCGAACTCACAGACCGGCCCTCGCGATCAGAGCCAATCTGGCTTCGTCCACATCGGAGAACGGCAAGCGCTGGCCGGCCACTTCTTGGTAATCCTCATGACCCTTGCCGGCGACCAGCAGCACATCGCGCGGGCCGGCCTCTTGCACCGCCTGCTGAATCGCCGCGCGGCGGTCGACCACGCGCAGCGGCGCGCCACCCATGCCGGCGGCAATATCGGCCAGGATCTGCGCCGGCTCTTCATGGCGCGGGTTGTCGCTGGTGATGATGACGCGGTCGGCCAAGCGCCCAGCGATCGCACCCATTGCCGGGCGCTTGGATCGGTCGCGGTTGCCGCCGCAGCCGAACACGCAAATGAGTTTGCCGCCGCGCGCAGTGGCCAGTGGGCGCAGCGCCGTCAAGGCCTTGTCCAAGGCGTCGGGCGTGTGGGCGTAATCGACCACCAGCTGCGGCAGCTCCTGGCCATTGCCGACCCGCTGCATGCGGCCCGGCACCGGCGTGACCCGGCCCGCCACGGCGGCGATGTCCGCCAGCGTAGACCCAAGTGCGCGCAGGCAGCCGATCACGCCGAGCAGGTTGGCGACGTTGTAGTCGCCGATCAGGCCTGTTTCGATCAGCAGCGCTTCTTCACCTTCGCGCAAGGTGAAGGTCAGGCCGCCGGCCAAATAGTGCAGCTCGGTCGCACGCAAACGCGCAGGGCCGCTCAGCGAGCAGGTCCAGATGTCCAGCTTGGCGGCAAGTTCCAGGGCCAGCTCCGCGCCCTTGGCATCGTCTATGTTCAAGACAGCGGCGCGCAGGCCAGGCATCTCGAACAGCTCGCGCTTGGCTGCCCAGTAGGCGTCCATGCTGCCGTGATAGTCGAGATGATCCTGGGTGAAATTGGTGAACAGTGCGACGCGGATCTCGCTGCCGCTGAGGCGGAATTCCTTCAGCCCAATCGACGAGGCCTCGATTGCGCAGGCCGTATAGCCCTCGTCCTGCATGCGGCGGAAGTTCGCTTGCAAAAGCACGGGGTCGGGTGTTGTCAGGCCGGTGTATTCGATCGCCGATGCACCACCACCCGGCACCGGTGGCTCGCCCACGCCCAGCGTGCCGACCACGCCGCAGCGCTGGCCCAGCATGCTCAGCGTCTGCGCGCACCACCAGGCGGTCGAGGTCTTGCCATTGGTGCCGGTGGTGGCGATCACATTCAAAGCCTTGGAGGGCTGACCGTAGTAGGCGGCGGCGATCAGGCCGGTCTTGGACTTCAGCTCGGGCAGCGAGGCGACGCGGGCATCGACAAAACCATAACTCTCCACCCCAGCGTCCTCGACCAGGCAAGTCGACGCACCGGCCGCCAACGCCTGCGCGACAAACTCGCGGCCGTCACGCGCATAGCCAGGCCAGGCGATGAAGGCGTCACCCGGCTGCACCGCGCGGCTGTCGGTGCGCAGCACGCCGGTGGTCCACTCCTGCAACCAACGGGCACAGGCTTCGGGGGATTTGAGACGGGTCAGCATGATTTAGAAACTCTCTTCTACGGCCTGCACTTTTTGAGTGGCCATGATCTGCGGCTTGACCTCCAGATCGGTCGGCACATTGAGCAGGCGCAGGCTTTGCGCGACCACCTGGCTGAACACCGGGCCGGCCACCGCGCCGCCGAAATAGGCGCCGTTGCTGGGCTCGTCGACCATCACCGCGACGATGATGCGGGGCTTGCCGATCGGCGCCATGCCGACGAACCAGGAGCGGTACTTCTTGCTCGCATAGCCCTTGCCCTCTTGCTTGTGGGCGGTGCCCGATTTGCCGCCGACGCTGTAGCCGTTGACCATCGCCTGCGGTGCGGTGCCGCCGGGGGCGGCCGCCATCTGCAGCATGCCGCGCATGGTTTCGGCCGTCTTGGGCGAAAACACCCGGATCCCGGTGACCACCTCGTCGGGCTGCCTGCGCATCATCGTGATGGGGATCACCTCGCCGTCATGGGCGAACACGGTGTACGCACGCGCCAGTTGCAGCAGCGACGCGGACAGGCCGTAGCCATAGCTCATCGTCGCCTGCTCGATGGTCCGCCAGCTCTTATAGGGCCGCAGCTTGCCTGAGATGGCGCCGGGAAAGTCGATCTGCGGCCGCTGGCCCAGGCCGATGGCGGTGAACAGCTCATGCATCTCGCGCGGCGGCATGGACAGGGCCAGCTTGGCCACCCCGACATTGCTGGATTTTTGAATGATCTGGGTGACGGTCAGCGTGTCGCGCGGCGTGTGGTCGGTGGGCGACCAGCCGGCGATGCTGACGCTGCCGCGCCCGGTGTTGATGACGCTGTCGGGCGTGACCCGGCCGGTCTCCAGGGCCAGGCCGACGATCATCGGCTTCATGGTCGAACCGGGCTCGAAGATATCGGTCAGCGCGCGGTTGCGCAGCTGGGCGCCGCTGAGGTTCTTGCGCTCATCGGGCTTGTAGCTGGGGAAGTTGGCCAGCGCCAGGATCTCGCCGGTCTGCGCGTCCAGCACCACCACACTGCCGGCCTTGGCCTTGTGCTCGGCGACCGCGTCGCGGATGCGCTGATAGGCGAAGAACTGCACCTTGGAGTCGATCGACAAATCGATGTCGCGGCCATTCGCGGCCGGCACGCGCTCGCCGATGTCCTCGACCACGCGGCCCAGCCGGTCGCGCACGACCGAGCGGCTGCCGTCACGGCCCTGCAGCTCTTTTTGGCGCGCCAGCTCGATGCCTTCCTGGCCCTTGTCCTCGATATTGGTGAAGCCCACCACATGGGCGGCGGCTTCGCCTTCCGGGTATTTGCGCTTGTACTCGCGGTCCTGGAACACACCCTTCAGACCCAGCGCCTTGATCTGCGCGGCAAGCTCATCGTCGGCCTGGCGCTTCAGCCAGACAAAGCGCGTGGCCGGGTCCAGCTTGCGCTCCAACTCGGCGTTAGACCAGCCGAGGATCTTGGCCAGCGCTTTTCGCTTCACCGGGTCGGCGGCGACCTCCTTGGGGATGGCCCAGACCGAGGGCACAGCCACGCTGGCGGCCAAGACCTGGCCGCTGCGGTCATTGATGCGGCCACGGCTGGCCGGCAGTTCGAGCTGATGCACATAGCGCGCCTCGCCCTGCTTTTGGTAAAAGTCGGTGCCAATCACCTGCACATAGAGCGCGCGCGCCAGCAGGCCGGCAAAGGCCAGGCCGACCAGGGCGACCAGGAAGCGCGAACGCCAGACCGGCGTCTTCGAGGCCAGCAAAGGGCTGCTGGAATAGCTGACGCTGCGCGTGCCTTGGTTGGCCACCATCGCCTTGTTGGCGCGCGCCGAGCGCTTGGTCGGTTCAGCGCCGCTGGAGGAGCCGCGTTTTTTTATGAACCACTTCATCGTGTGGCTCCGCTCTGTTTGGCCGGCGCATGATCGTCGGCCGCTTGAATCACATTGGGGCTGATCGCCTGCATCTTCAGGCGCTCACGGGCCACCTGCTCGACGCGCAAATTGGTTGCCTGCGCATGTCTCTCGGCCTGCAGGCGCTGGCTGTCGGCCTCGAGCCGGCGCCCTTCAGCTTGCGCACGGTCTACCTCGGTGAACAGGCGGCGTGCCTCATAGGCGCTGCGCACCAGGACCATGCCGCTCGCCAACACGGCGATCAGCAAGATGAAGTTGAGCCGCCCCAACACGCTTACTCACCCCGCCGGCGCTTGTGGTGCTCAAGCGGCAGCGGCGCCTCGGTGCGCTGGGCGATCCGCAACACGGCCGAGCGCGAGCGCGGATTGGCCTGCACCTCGGCCTCTGTGGGCATGATGCGGGCAATCGATTCCAGCGCCAGCGGCTTGGGCTCGGCGAACAGCGCGCGGCGGTCGACCACCTGCTTGCTGTGGCCGCCGATGAAGTTCTTGACGATGCGGTCTTCGAGCGAATGAAAGCTGATGATGGCCATGCGCCCACCGGGGGCGAGCATGGCCAGCGCCGCGTTCAGCCCTTGCTCAAGTTCCTCAAGTTCGCCATTGACGTGAATCCGAAGAGCTTGAAATGTGCGCGTGGCGGGGTTTTGACCCGGTTCGCGAGTCTTGACCGCACGAGCCACGACTTCGGACAACTCGTCGGTGGTGCGCACGGGTTGGCCGTCTGTGCGGCGAGCCACAAGCGCCTTTGCAACCTGGCCAGCAAACCGCTCTTCTCCATAGTTGCGTATCACTTCCGCAATCTGGCGCTCATCGGCGCGGGCCAAAAAATCCGCAGCGCTTTCGCCGCGGCTGGTGTCCATGCGCATGTCCAGCGGGCCGCTGAAGCGGAAGCTGAACCCACGCTCGGGGTTGTCAATCTGCGGGCTCGACACACCCAGATCCAGCAGCACGCCCTGCACCTGCTCGATACCCAGCCCACGCAGCTGGCTGCGCATATCGGCAAAAGCGGAATGAACGATCGTGAAGCGCGGGTCGGCAATACGTTCCGGCCCCTCGGTGGCGGCGGCAATCGCCTCCAGATCGCGGTCGATGGCGATCAGCCGGCCCTGCGGGTCCAGCTTGCTCAACAACAGGCGCGAATGCCCGCCACGGCCGAAGGTGCCGTCCACATAGATGCCGTCAGGCGCGGTCAGCACGTTTTCGACCGCCTCGTTCAAGAGCACGGTGGTATGGGAAAACGGGGTGGAAGCGGCGGTATCCATCAGAAACTGAAGTCCTTCAAGGCGTCCGGCAATTCGGACTGCATCACCTGGGCTTCATGCGCGGCATAGGCGGCCGCATCCCAGAGCTCGAAATGACTGCCCATACCCATCAACATCACGTCTTTTTGCAAGCCGGCGGCGGCCCGCAGCTCGGGCGAGATCAACACCCGGGCGGCGCCGTCGATCTCGACGTCCATCGCATTGCCCAGAAACACACGCTTCCAGCCGGCGGCCGACATCGGCAAGGCTGCGACCCGCTCCCGAAATCCTTCCCAGACCGGACGCGGAAACACCACCAGGCAGCCGTCGGGGTGCTTGGTGACCGTCAGCTGGCCGGCACAGAGGGCTTGCAGAACCTCGCGGTGGCGCGCAGGGACGGCCACACGCCCCTTGGCGTCCATCGCCAAGGCAGAAGCCCCCTGAAACACAAAATTCGCCACGGCGACCCACCAAAATGCACTATGCCCCACTTTACTTGCCGAATCCCCCCAGGTCAAGGTGAATCGCAGATTTTTCAATAAAATCAAGCACTTAGGGCTGACTTCTCAAAATCACATTGGGCAAAAATCGTTAAAAAATAAGGACTTGCAAGGGGGTCTGCAAGTTGAGGATGAGGTGAAGCAGCTTGCGGCCTAGATTTGGCCGGGGCCGTGGGCTAGGCCTGCCTGAATTGGGAAGGAGTAAGCGCTGTTTGGTTTCGCCGACATCTGATGCCATGCGTCATTGGCGCCCTGGTTTGGCAAGCCGAAGCCGAAAGCACCTCACCAGTACCCTGCGCCAGCCACTCGCCCGTTCTGCTCTTTCTATCCCCTCCATCCCCTTCATCCTGGCTAAATTACTCTTCCTTTTACGGGGCCGCACGTCAAATCTTGGTCTAGCCAAAATTTTCAAATGTTTCGAACGAGCAAGGAAGGAAGAAGAAAGCTGAGCCTGGATGGAGGGGATAAAAAAACACGATGACTGCGGTTCTGGCGCAGCCGGCGCTATGGGCAACTTCCCAAACCAGTAACGCGGCTTCGCGACCGAGTGAGTGTTCCGTGCAGGCACCCTGCTGCTGCCCACTCTGCGCGCCTGCATGTCGGGAACTGGCCGGCAGTGTGAATTCGAAGTTGCGCCCGAAAGCTGACCTGGGCTGGGCTGGGCTGGGCTGGGCTGGGCTGGCAAGTATTTGTTCAACTGGCGAGTGCCGGGTTTGTTGCGGGCTTAGGAGTTACTCAAAGGCAGCAAATCCAGTTGATCGGCAGCAGGGAGCAACGAGGCTGCTCCGTGCCCGGAGCCGACCCTGGTTCTTCCGCGTGAGGTACGGCAACCCGGGCCGTCGCCGGGCTCATGGTTCGGGGGTCGGCCCTGGCGGGCCGACTACCTTGCGCTGCTCGCCACTTGGGGC
>JADMJQ010000300.1 GCA_018780415.1 Roseateles sp.
AACTCGATGCCCTGGCCGATGCGATTCGGCCCGCCACCCAGCACCATGATCTTCTTCTTACCGGTCGGCTCGGCCTCGCATTCTTCCTCATAGGTCGAATACAGATAGGCTGTTTCGGTGCCGAACTCGGCCGCGCAGGTGTCCACCCGCTTGTAGACCGGGCGCACACCCTGCGCATGGCGGGCGCGCCGCACATCATGCTGGTTGCTGGCCAAGAGCTTGCCCAGACGTTTGTCCGAAAAGCCTTTTTTCTTCAGCAGGCGCAACTCGTCGGTGCTCAGCGACTCCAAAGAGCGGCCGGCCAGCGACAACTCGATCTTCACCAACTGCTCGATTTGCGCCAGGAACCAAGGGTCGATCGCCGTTTCTTCGAACACCTCTTGCATGCTCATGCCGATGCGGAAGGCATCCGCCACGAACAAGATGCGCTCGGGGCCGGGCTCACCAATCTCTTGGATGATTTCTTCGCGGTCGCTGCTGCGCTCGGTCAGACCGTCAATACCGGTTTCCAGGCCGCGCAAAGCCTTCTGGAAACTCTCCTGGAAGGTGCGGCCCATCGCCATCACCTCGCCGACCGACTTCATCTGCGTCGTCAGACGCGAGTCGGCCATCGGGAACTTTTCAAACGCGAAGCGCGGAATCTTGGTGACCACGTAATCGATGCTGGGCTCGAACGCCGCCGGCGTGGCGCCGCCGGTGATGTCGTTGCGCAGCTCGTCCAGCGTGTAGCCCACCGCCAGCTTGGCGGCGATCTTGGCAATCGGGAAGCCGGTCGCCTTGGAGGCCAGCGCGGATGAGCGCGACACGCGCGGATTCATCTCGATCACCGTCATGCGACCATTCTCGGGGTTGATCGAAAACTGCACATTCGAGCCGCCGGTGTCAACGCCGATTTCGCGCAGGATGGCGATCGAGGCATTGCGCAGCAGTTGGTACTCTTTGTCGGTCAGGGTCTGGGCAGGGGCCACGGTGATCGAATCACCGGTGTGCACGCCCATCGGGTCCAGATTTTCGATCGAGCAGACGATGATGCAGTTGTCCTTGCTGTCACGCACGACCTCCATCTCGTACTCTTTCCAGCCGATCAAGGATTCCTCGATCAGCAGCTCGCTGGTCGGCGACAGGTCCAGGCCGCGCTTGCAGATTTCCTCGAATTCTTCCGGGTTGTAGGCAATCCCGCCGCCGCTGCCGCCGAGCGTGAAGCTGGGGCGAATCACCATCGGGAAGCCATTGCTGCCGACTTCCACAGCGATGCGCTTTTGCACCTGCAGCGCCTCTTCCATGCTGTGCGCAATGCCGGAGCGGGCCGAGTCCAGGCCGATCTTGGTCATCGCGTCCTTGAACTTCAAGCGGTCCTCGGCCTTCTCGATCGCCTTCTCGTTGGCGCCGATCATTTCGACCTGGTACTTCTCCAGCACGCCGTGCTTGTGCAGATCAAGCGCGCAGTTCAGCGCGGTCTGGCCGCCCATGGTCGGCAGCACCGCGTCGGGGCGCTCCTTGGCGATGATCTTCTCAACCACCTGCCAGGTGATCGGCTCGATATAGGTGACGTCGGCCGTGTCCGGGTCCGTCATGATGGTGGCCGGGTTGCTGTTCACCAGGATGACTTTGTAGCCCTCCTCGCGCAGCGCCTTGCAAGCCTGGGCGCCCGAGTAATCGAACTCGCAGGCCTGGCCGATGATGATGGGGCCGGCCCCGATGATCAGAATGCTTTTGATGTCTGTACGTTTTGGCATGTCTTTACTCCGTCTGTTCCGTGCTCAGGACTTGGCCATCAGGCCGATGAAGCGGTCGAACAGGTAGGCGATATCGTGGGGGCCAGGGCTGGCCTCGGGGTGACCCTGGAAGCAGAACGCCGGCTTGTCGGTGCGGGCCAGGCCTTGCAGCGTGCCGTCGAACAGGCTGATGTGCGTCGCGCGCAGATTGGCCGGCAGGCTGTCGGCGTCGACCGCAAAGCCATGGTTCTGGCTGGTGATGCTGACCCGGCCGCTGTCCAGATCCTTGACCGGATGATTCGCGCCGTGATGGCCGAACTTCATCTTGAAGGTCTTGGCTCCTGAGGCCAGCGCCATGATCTGGTGACCCAGGCAGATGCCGAAGGTCGGGATACCGGCTTCAATCAGTTGCGCGGCGGCCCTGATGGCGTAGTCACAGGGCTGCGGATCGCCGGGGCCGTTGGACAGGAACACTCCGTCCGGCTCCAGATCAAACACCGCAGAGGCGGGCGTTTGCGCCGGCACCACGGTGATCTTGCAGCCGCGCGAGGCCAGCATGCGCAGAATATTGCTCTTGACGCCAAAGTCATAGGCGACCACATGAAAGCGCGGCTGCGTTTGCTGGCCATAGCCCTTGCCCAGCGTCCACTCGGTCTCGGTCCAGCTGTGCGCGGTTTCGGTGCTGACCACTTTGGCAAGATCCAAACCGGCCATGCTGGGCGCGGCTTGGGCGAGCGCGATCGCCTCGGCAATCAACTCGTCGGTGATCGCCTGGCCTGCAGCCAAGCCCATGATGCAGCCGTTTTGCGCGCCGGTGCTGCGCAACACGCGGGTCAGGCGGCGGGTGTCGATGTCGGCTATCGCCACCGTGCCCTCGTCCTGCAGGTATTGCACCAGGCTGCGGGTCTTGCGGAAGTTGGAATCCAGAATCGGCGGTTCTTTGATGATCAGGCCTGCGGCATGGATCTTCTGCGCCTCGACGTCCTCGTCATTGACGCCGTAGTTGCCGATGTGCGGATACGTGAGTGTCACGATCTGGCGGCAATAGCTCGGGTCGGTGAGGATCTCTTGATAGCCGGTCATCGCGGTGTTGAACACCACTTCGCCGACCGTCTGACCGGTGGCACCGATCGAGGAGCCTTTGAAGACCGTACCGTCTGCCAGGGCGAGGATCGCTTTGGGGGATGAGAGCAATTCGGGCAGCACGGGGGGACTCCGGTAAGTGCGCACGCCTCGCTCTGCTCTTAGCTTGAGCTGAACAGCCAGGCTGATCAGTCAACGGAGCCGGAATCCGAAATAGGAAACTGGTGGAGTTTCGCGGGGCGTGTGTTGGGTTGCGGGTAAACCTGCTGAGTATACCCGAGCAGGGTATTCACCGATGCCCCGCGCACCTCGCACACGCTCGATTGACACGCGGATGTAACTTTCCGCAGGCCTGCCTTGGCAAGCCCAAAATGAGGCGACTTCAGCCTAAAACTGCAATTCCGGCACGCGCGATCTGAGCGTCTTCACTCGACTTGACGCCACTGACACCGACCGCGCCGACACAAAAGCCCTCCACCATGATGGGCACGCCACCTTCAAGCAGACCGCTCAAGCCCGGCGCACTCAGGAAGGACACCCGGCCTTGATTGATGATGTCCTCATAGACCTTGGACTCGCGCCGACCCAGAGCCGCCGTGTTTGCCTTGGCGGGGGCGATCTGCGCGGAAATGGCCGCCGCACCGTCCAGCCTTTGCAGCCACAAAAGGTGACCGCCATCGTCAACGATGGCAATAGACACCGCCCATTGATTGGTCAGCGCCTCGGTCTCCGCGGCTGCGGCGATGCGTTTCACGTCGTCAAGGCCCAAGCATGGCTTTTGCTTCATGGTGTTGAATTCCTGCGAAAAGCCCTCACTGTACCGGTCAAGCCTAGATGCCAACCCGAACGCAAGTTTTTCTAACTCAAGCTACAGTTCAGCCTGCGATGCAAGCAAGAGATTCGTGCTTGCACCAAATTTTTTGTCCGGAGGATTGATCCATGAACGAAACCCTGCAAAACCAATACGGCGGCGCCCTGGGCGGCGGCCTGTCCGTCGACCGCCAGCGCGTGTTGCGCAACACCTACTGGCTCTTGGCCTTGTCGATGGTGCCGACCGTGCTCGGCGCCTGGGTCGGCGTGACCACCGGCATCATGGCCTCCATGGGCATGGGCATGAGCATGATCGTGTTCATGGTCGGCGCCTTCGGCCTGATGTATGCGGTCGAGAAGACCAAGAACTCCAGCACCGGTGTCTATGTGCTGCTGGCCTTCACCTTCTTCATGGGCCTGATGCTGTCGCGCATGCTGGCGTCGATTTTGGGCTTCCGCAACGGCAGCAGCCTGATCATGATGGCCTTCGGCGGCACCGGTGCGATCTTCTTCGCGATGGCCACACTGGCCACCGTGATCAAGCGTGACCTGTCCTCGATGGGCAAGTTCTTGTATGTCGGCGCCATCATTTTGCTGGTGGTTGGCCTGGCCAATATCTTCATCCAGTCGTCGGCGCTGATGTTGACCATGTTGGCGCTGTCGATGGCTGTGTTCTCGGCCTTCATGCTGTACGACATCAAGCGCGTGCTTGACGGCGGCGAAACCAACTACATCTCGGCCACGCTGGCGATCTATCTGGACATCTACAACGTGTTCCAGAGCCTCTTATCCTTGCTCGGCATCTTCGGTGGCGAACGGGATTGATTGACCACCCCCGTAGGCGCGTCGCGCCACCCCCTCAAGGGGGCGAGCCCAGTGGCCCGGCAAAGCCGGTTCCACGGGCTCTACTGGAAGGAGCGCCGGCTACGCGGCGCATTAAAAAAGGCCCTTTCGGGCCTTTTTTCTTTCTGGGCGACTGGCCGCTCCTGTGACCTCGTTCCTACGCTAGAGCATCGCGCTCAAAGACCGCGATGCTTTCAACGTGAGATGTATGCGGGAACATATTGACCGCGCTGGCCTTGGTGCAGCGGTAGCCGGCTTGATTGACAAGAATGCCGGCGTCACGCGCCAGCGTAGCCGGGTTGCAGCTGACATAAACGATGCGCTTGGGCGCTTGCCAGCCCGGCGCCAAGCTCGGGTCAAGATGGATGTCGGCCAAGGCCTGCGACAGCGCATGTGCGCCATCACGCGGTGGGTCAACCAACCACTTATCGGCGCTGCCGTCGGCCACCAAGAGCGCCGGCGTCATCTCAAACAGGTTGCGCGCGACGAAGGCGGTGTTGGCCGCTAGGCCATTCAGCACGGCATTCTCGCGTGAACGCTGCACCAGCGTCTCGCTGCCTTCGATGCCCAGCACCTCACGCGCCTTGGTCGCCAGCGGTAAGGTGAAATTGCCCAAGCCACAAAACCAGTCGATCACGCGCTCGTCGCGCTGCACATCCAGCAGGCGCAAGGCCCGGCCGACCAGCACGGTGTTGATATGCGGGTTGACCTGGGTGAAGTCGGTCGGCTTGAACGGCATCACCACCCCAAACTCAGGCAGGCTGTAGGACAACGTCGGGCCACCCTGGTCCAACAAGGCCACCGTATCCGGCCCCTTGGGCTGCAGCCACCATTGCACGCCCGCATGCTGGGCGGCAAACTCACGCAGCTTTGTCTTGTCGGATTCCGGCAAGGGGTTCAGATTGCGCAGCACCAGGGCAATCACCTCGTCGCCCATCGCCAATTCGATCTGCGGCAGGTGGTCGCGCTGCTCCATGCCGGCGATCATTTCGCGCAGCGGCATCAACAAGTCGCTGACCCGTTGGGGCACCACCTTACAGACCTGCATATCGGCCACATAGCGGCTCTTGCGCTCGTGAAAACCGATCAGCACCATGCTCTTCTTGATCACATAGCGGACCGAGAAGCGGGCGCGGTAGCGATAGCCCCAGGTGGGGCCTTCGATCGGGCGCAAGACCATCTCGGGCTTGACCTTGCCCAGATGCCAGAGGTTGTCCTCCATCACCCGCTGCTTAACGGCGACCTGTGCGCCCGCATGCAAATGCTGCATCTTGCAGCCGCCGCAGGAACCCGCGTGCAGGCCGGCATGCGGGCAACCGGGGGTCACGCGCTGCGAGCTCTCGCGCCGCATCGCCACCAGCGTGCCCTGCTCCCAGCTGCTTTTTTTGCGGCCAACGGTGACCTGCACCTCTTCACCGGGCAAGGCGCCCTCGATGAAAACCACTTTGCCTTCTTCGTTGCGAGCAACGCCTTGGGCGTCCAGGTCCATGGATTCGACCTTGAGCCATTCAGATACTTGAGTCATGAGCGGGATTATCCCAGCCCGTGTGAGCAGTTTTGGCCGGTCTGAAATTCAGGCGCTAAAAAACCGAGTCGCGGTCGATGCCGTGCCGCACCATATTGCGCTTGAGCTTGGCCAGCGCTTCGATCTGAATTTGCCGAATTCGCTCGCGTGTCAGGTGCAGGCGCAGCGCCAACACATCCAAGGTCTCGGGTTCCCGGTCAGCCAAGCCGAAGCGGCCGGCCAGCACCTCGCGCTCACGCGAATTCAAAGCGGCTAGACCGTGCTCGAGCAAGGCATCCACCTCGTGGCTAAGCCGCAAACCGAGCGGATCCACCGCATGCTCATCGGCTACCAGGTCCATCACCGTGTCGCCGCCCTCGACACCGCGCTCGGCGGGCGAATCAAGCGAACTTGGCAATTCGGCAAAGGCCAACAGCTCCGCCACTTCGGCCATCGGCCGACCCACGGCCGCGGCAATATCTTCGCACTTGACCTTGCCGTTGCCGCCGCCTTGTGCCTGCACGGCCTCCAAGGCGCGCCTGGCCTTCAGCACATGATTGAGCTCGCGCACGATATGCACCGGCAAGCGCACCAGCCTGGCTTGATGCATCAAGGCGCTCTCAATGCTCTGGCGTATCCACCAACTGGCATAGGTGGAGAAACGAAACCCCCGTTCCGGCTCGAACTTGCCGATCGCGTGCATCAGACCGAGATTGCCTTCCTCGATCAGATCGCTCAGAGGCAGGCCGCGGCCCAGATAGTTCTTGGCCACACTGACGACCAGGCGCAGGTTGTGCTCGATCATCGACTGGCGGGCCTCGAAGCTACCCGCTCTGGCCTGCACGGCGGTGGCGTACTCTTCTTGCGGCGTCAGCAACGGCGTGCGGCGTATATCTCTTAAGTAAGCTTGCAGCGCATTGCCAAGCTCCACCTCATCCTGCAGATGGAACGCAGGGTGGAGGCCGGCTGGGCCGGCAGAGCCAGCAGATTCGGGAGCGTCCTCGTCAACAAGCTTGCGCTCGAAAGCGCTGCTGGCCTCCGAATGGCCATTGCCCTGAACGATAGAGTGATTTGGCGCAGGATGTTTCATATGCTGAATTCCGCTGCGCCGACCAAGCTTTAGCGACTGGGGAGCAGTTTGGCTGGATCAATCGGCTTGCCTTGCTTGCGCACCTCAAAGTGCAGCTTGACTTGATCGGAGTCACTCGAGCCCATCTCGGCAATCTTCTGGCCCTTGCGCACCGCCTGGTCCTCCTTCACCAGCAAGCTTTGGTTGTGCGCGTAGGCCGTCAGATAGGTCGAGTTGTGCTTGATGATGACCAGATTGCCGTAACCGCGCAAGCCCGCGCCCGCATAAACGACGCGTCCGTCAGCGGCCGCCAGCACCGCATCGCCGGCCTTGCCAAAAAAGGCCAAGCCCTTGTTGCGCTGGTCATCGAACCCGATATTGACGGGGCCGGCGGCCGGCCATGCCCAGACCGGGTCCTCATCACCATCTTTCGCCGCAGGCGCTGCAGCTGTTGCTGCAGTTTGCGCGGCTGAGGCCGCAGAGGCTGCGCCTGCAGAACTTGCGGCAGCGGCAGCGGCCTTGGCATCCAGCGGTCGGCTCTCGACCTTGGCCGTCGTCACCGACTTGCTGCTGACTGCGCCCGCATCGATGCCGGGCGCCACCACACGCAAGACCTGACCCACTTCAATCCGGTTCGGGTTGTCCAGCACATTCCACTTGACCAAGTCCCTGGTGCTTTGCCCGTTATCGAGCGCGATTCTGATCAAGGTGTCGCCGGGCTTGACGGTGTAATAACCGGCCTTGCCGGCGTTCTCGGCGCCAGGCAGCAGCTTGAGATCGGGCGCCGCGGGGGCCGAAGCGGCCTGTGCGGGAACCGTTGAGCCGGCCTTGGCTGTGCCACCCTTGATGTCCCTCGCCTCGACCGGCGCCTTGTTCGGCACCGAGCTGCAGCCGGCCAAAACGGCAGCAGCTGCAGCGAGCAAGATCTTCGTGAAACGGTAGGAGTACTTTTGCATGCGGCGCTATGACTAACTTTGACGGGCTGAAATCAAACCTCGACAGCGAAGCTTGACGCATAAAAAACAGGCGCCCGCAAAATCCGCCGGGCGCTTACATCACGCCTGATTTTAGAGGCACGAACAGCACCGCCTCATACTCGCTACGAACAAAACGGCTGACACCGGCTTCTTGTCTATGGTCCACCACCACCAAGACCTGCCCACGCCCACCCGGCGTGACCATAGGCGCAACCAGACGCCCGCCCGGCGCCAGCTGATCCAGCCAGGCCTGCGGCAAGTCTTCGCCACCGGCCGCCGCGATGATGCTGTCGAACGGCGCAGCGCCCGCAAACCCGAGCCGACCATCGCCGTAAATCAGCCGGATATTGGCCCTGGCGGCCGCGGCCAGATTCAGCTTGGCCTTGTCATGCAAAGGTTTGAGTCGCTCGATCGACACCACATGCCGGGCCATCGCGGCCAGCACGGCCGCTTGATAGCCGCAGCCGGTGCCGATCTCCATCACCCGGCCCAGGCCGGACTGCTGAGCGGCCGTGGCCCCGCCCATCAGCATCGCGATCATGCGGCCAACCACGGAGGGCTTGGAAATCGTCTGGCCATGGCCGATAGGCAGGCTGGTGTCTTCATAGGCTTGAATGGCCAGGGCGCTGTCGACAAACTCATGCCGAAACACTCCCGCCAGCGCCTGCAGCACCCGCTCATCGCGCAAGCCGTCTTGCTGCAGCCGGCGCACCATGCGCTGACGCACCATCGCTGAATCCAGCCCCAAGCCGCTCGGCGCCGACTGCCGGGACGCATCAAGCGCTGCTTCTCGCAAATGCCGCTGCGGCATCAAGACCTCGCGAGCCGACCCGCCTGCGCTCGAGCCTGCGCCGGACGAGGCGCCCTGCGCCGCACTGCCGGTTTTGCCCAATTTGGCCAGCGGCAAGGGAAAGCGCGACGGGCGCGTCGGCACGTTGCTCACAGAGGCAGCCCCAGGCGCTTGCCCCAAGTAGGCAGGGCCACATGATGGGTCAAATCCACCTGCAACGGGGTGATCGAGACGGTGCCATTGGCTGCAGCAAAAAAGTCCGTGCCCTCGCCGGCCTCCCGCGCATCGCCGGCCGGGCCTATCCAATAAATCGTCTCACCGCGCGGGCTCAGCTGACGAATCACCGCTTCGCTGGCATGCCGGCGACCCAGGCGTGTGATGCGGCGCGGCAGACTGACCGCGTCGGCATGATTGGGAATATTGACGTTGAGCAAGAAAGCCTCGCTCAGGCCGGCCGCAATCACTTGCTCGACCACGCTGCGAGCCGCTTGGGCAGCGGCTTCCAGATGGCTCCAGCCCTTCTCGACCTGCGAGAACGCGATCGAAGGGATGCCGAAAAGATAGCCCTCGGTCGCCGCGGCCACAGTGCCGGAATACAGCGTGTCATCGCCCATATTGGCGCCGTTATTGATGCCGGACAGCACCAAATCGGGTTTGTAGCCGAGCAAGCCGGTCAGCGCCACATGCACGCAGTCCGACGGCGTGCCGTTGACATAGCGAAAGCCATTGGCGGCGGTGTAGACCGACAACGGTCGTCCCAGGGTCAAGGAGTTGGACGTGCCGCTGGCGTTTTGCTCCGGGGCGATCACATCGATCTGGCCCAAACCTTCGCAGGCTTTGACCAGCGCAAGCAGGCCGGGTGCCAGGTATCCGTCGTCATTGGCTATCAGTATTCGCATGGCTTGCATTGTAGGCAGACCGCTACGGGTCGGCCCCCTCTCGAACCCACCCCTGCGCACTGAATTTAGCCTGTCAAGCCAGGGTTCTGCGCCTGGAAATGGTTCAGTACCCAAGTGGCCAGTTCGGCGTGAACCGAACTCAATGCCGCCACAGACTGGGTGGAGCCGCTCATGAAGACCGCCATCAAAATCGGCGCCTGCTTGGGCGGAAAAAAGATCGCCACATCGTTGACCGCACCGTTGGAGCCGGAGCCGGTCTTGTCACCGGCGGGCCAGTCCTGCGGCGCGCCGGCGCGCAGCCGCTGCAAGCCGGTGTCCGAGGCATTCATCCACACCAGCAGTTGCTGGCGCAACTCGCCCGACAGATAGTCGCTGCACAGCAAGCGCTCCATCAGCTCGCCGAAACTGGCCGCTGTGGTGGTGTCGCGCGGGTCGTCGGGCAGATTGCTGTTCAACGCCGGCTCGATGCGGTCCAGCCGGGTCACTTGGTCGCCCAGCTCGCGCAGCACCCGCGTCAATCCTGCCGGGCCGCCGACCAGGGGCAGCAGCAGATTGGCGGCCGGGTTGTCGCTGACTTCGAGCATGGCGGCGCACAGCTCGCCGACGCTGAGCGAGGCGGACACCGAGCCCGCCTTGAGCAGCTCACCCGTCACCGGCGCATGCGGCACCAGATCACGCGGTCCGAAGCGCACGCGCTGGTTCAGGTCCAGCCGGCCGCTGTCGACCTTGGCCAGGACGGCGCCGGCCAAGAGCAGCTTGAAGGTCGAACACATCGCAAAGCGCTGCTCGGCCTGAAAAGCAAACTGCTGGCGCGAGCCGGTGTGCAGCGCGAACACGCCTATCCGCCCGCCGACGCGCTCCTGCAAGGCGGCACAGCGCTGCTGCAGATCAGACGATTGCGAGGACTGGGCCAGGGCCAGACTGGGCAAGCTCAGCCCAGCCAGGCAAAAGCCGCGTCGCCGCAAGCTCATCATCAAGGCGTCACCACGCGCAAGACCTTCTGAAACGCCTCGACCGGCTTGCCCTTGCGGGCCCTTTTTCCCGCGTAACTGGCCAGGCCCACGCCCTTCAAGATTTCTTCCCGCGGCTTGGCGCCACGGCCCGTGCCCAGCACCTGCAGCGCCTGCGTGAAGGCGGCAACGCTGAGCAGGGCGTCCTTGGGCTCCAGATCAATCAAGGTCAGACCGCGACCGCCCTTGGGCTGGTGCTTCAACTCGTCCAGCGCATAGGTCAAGAGCCGGCCGTTCAAGGTCAGACAAGCCAACTGAACGGCGGCCACCTCGCTGGCCGGCACCGCCGCCGGCGGCAGGACCTTTTCATCGCCCTCCAGGCTGAGGAAGGTCTTGCCGGCCTTTTGGCGGCCGACCAGATCGCCGATCTTGGCAATCAGGCCGAAGCCGCCGGTGCCCGCCAAGACCAGGCGTGCGTCGGCGCTGCCGGCGAAGTAATGCGCTATTTGGCTGCCGGTTTCCAGCTCGATCAGGGACGTGATCGGCTGACCATCGCCGCGCCCGCCCGGCAAGAGCGCCACCGCCACCGAATAGACCCGGCCATTGCTGCCGAAGACGATCAGGGCGTCGACCGAGCGGCATTGGAACGTGCCGTAGAGCTGGTCGCCCGATTTGAAAGCCAGCGCGCCAGCCTCAATATCGTGACCTTTCAGCGCCCGTACCCAGCCCTTGGCGCTGACCACCACGGTGACCGCCTCGTCGACGATGCGGACCTCGGCCGTGGCCCGTTTCTCCTCTTGAATCAAGGTGCGGCGCTCGTCGCCGAACGCTTTGGCATCGGCCTCGATCTCGCGGATCACCGTGCGCTTCAGGCTGCCAGGGTTGCCCAGGATGTCCTCCAGCTTGCTCTGCTCTTCGCGCAAGCCTTTGAGCTCCTGCTCGATCTTGATCGCCTCCAGCCGTGCCAACTGGCGCAGGCGGATTTCAAGAATGTCCTCGGCCTGGCGATCGCTCAAGTTGAAGCGAGTGATCAGCGCTGGCTTGGGCTCATCGGCATTGCGGATGATGCGAATCACCTCGTCGATATTCAAGAGCACCAGTTGGCGCCCTTCCAGCACATGGATGCGGTCTAACACCTTGGCCAAGCGGTGCTGGGTGCGGCGCTGCACCGTCTGCTGGCGGTAGCCCAGCCATTCGCTGAGGATCTGGCGCAGGCTCTTCAAGGTCGGGCGGCCATCGGCGCCGATCATGGTCATATTGATCGAGGCCGAGGTCTCCAGGCTGGTGTGGGCCAACAGCGTCGAAATCAAATCTTGCTGCTCGACCGTGCGGCTCTTGGGCTCGAACACCAGTCGCACGGCCGCGTCCTTGCTGGACTCGTCACGTACGCAGTCCAGCACCGCCAGAACGCTGGCCTTGAGCTGCAATTGCTCGGCGCTCAAGGCCTTTTTGCCGGTCTTGATCTTGGGGTTGGTGAGCTCTTCGATTTCTTCCAGCACGCGCTGGCTGCTGCAGCCATGCGGCAGCTCGGTGACGACCAACTGCCACTGACCGCGGGCCAGGTCTTCGATCTTCCAGCGCGCCCGCAACTTCATGCTGCCGCGCCCGGTCTGGTAGGCCGCGCGGATATCGTCGGCCGAGCTGATCAGCTGGCCGCCGCCCGGATAGTCGGGGCCGGGCAGGATGGCGAACAAGGCCTCGTCGCTGAGCTTGTCATCTCTCAGCAGTGCCACGGCTGCTGCGGCCACTTCCCGCAGATTGTGGCTGGGCACCTCGGTCGCCATGCCAACGGCAATGCCGCTGGCGCCATTCAAAAGAACGAACGGCAGGCGCGCCGGCAACTGGCGCGGCTCCTGCGTGGAGCCATCGTAATTGGCCTGAAAGTCGACCGTTCCTTCGTCGATCTCGTCCAAGAGCAGGCGCGCAATCGGCGCCAAACGCGCCTCGGTGTAACGCATCGCTGCGGCGCCATCGCCATCGCGGCTGCCAAAATTGCCCTGGCCGTCGATCAGCGGATAGCGCTGCGAAAAGTCCTGCGCCATGCGCACCAAGGCGTCATAGACCGACTGGTCACCATGCGG
>JADMJQ010000223.1:0-855 GCA_018780415.1 Roseateles sp.
TCATAGCAGGCCAATGCGCCGACCGCATGGGCGGCGGCCACGAACTCGCGGATCTTGCTGTTGAAGATGCCGGTGTCTTCCGGGTTGGTGATGATCAGCGCCGCCGTGCGCGGGCCGACCGCCGCCCGCATCGCCGCCAGATCGGGGTAGCCCTCGGCATCCGGATAAAGCGTGATGACCTTGTAGCCCAAGACCTTGGCGCAGGCGGCGTCGCTGAAAATCGTCGTGATGATCTCATCCCGTTCGGCAGCCTCGCCGCGGGCCTCGAACCAGGCGCGGATCATCGCCAGGTTGGCATAGATCGCCTGCGAACCCGAGCGTGGCTGCAGGCTCACCGCATCCATGCCTGAGACCTCCTTCAGCACGCCCTCCATCTGATGCATAACGTGCAAAATACCCTGCACCGTGCTCTCGTCTTGCAGCGGATGAAGCTCGCTCATGCGCGCATCGCGGGCCAAATGCTCGTTGACCTTGGGGTTGTACTTCATCGTGCAAGTGCCTTGGCCGACGTCGACATTGAAGTCCGCGCCCAAGGTCTCTACGGACTTGAATTCCAGCACCAGCCCATCGGCCAAGGCCGTCAACGGGCCAAAGTCTGCAATTCCCCGTCCCGCACCCAAAAGCCGTGGTGCCAGGTACAGCAACAGCTCATCGACCAGGCCTTCTCGGACCAGAGAGCCATTGAGCTTGTGCCCAGCCTCTACATGCAGCTCGTTGATGCCCCGTTGGCCCAGGTCCTGGAGCATTGCCGAAAGATCGACCTTGCCGTTCGCGTTGGGCAGGTGGATCACCGTAGCACCACAGGCTTGCAAAGCTGTCTTCTTGGTTTCGTTGTCAGAGGCTGTGTAGACATAA
>JADMJQ010000223.1:865-1857 GCA_018780415.1 Roseateles sp.
GCAGCACGCGGTTCTGGCTCAGCTCCGGCAGCGCCGGCGGCAGCTTGCGTCGCATGCCGGGCGGCAACGTGAACAGCACATCATGCGCGGCGGCCTCGATGGCCGGCTCCAGCTCGGGCGTCAGCAAGGCGCGCTCGCCCGGCTGGCTGAGTTCGAAGATCACCGGCTCGTCCCAGCGGGCCTGTTGGTAGCGGCGCAGATTGGGTTTGCCATCGGTGAAGCGGTGAGCGGAGATATTTTCCATATTGACGTGATTCATGAAGAGAGGACCTCGCGCAGCGCGTCCACCAAGGCATCGATATCGGCTTGGCTGTGGACCTCGGTGAAGGCATAAAGCGCGGACTGGCCGAGCGCGGGGAAGACCTCGGACAAATCATGGCCGCCGAAGATGGCGCGCTCGCGCAAGCCCGCGTTGATCTCGGCGACGCTCTTGCCGCTGGCCGAAAAATCGACCACGAACTCTTTGAAGTGGACCGTACCGGGATGCGCCAGCCGTAGACCGGCCACGCCGCTCAGTTGCTGGCGCGCATAGGTGACCCGTTTCATGCAGCCCTCGCCCAGCTCCTGCATGCCCTGTGGGCCGTGGCTGGCCAGGAAGACCCCGGCGGTAATGCCCCACAGCGCCGCCGCCGTGCCGACAAACTCATTGCCAAGTTCGCGCTTGTCGAAGGAAGTTCGCTGGTAGGCCACATCGCCAAAACCGTACTGGCCCGGCACCGAGGTGGGCGCAATGCCGAACAGACGTGAGGGGTACTGCATCAGCAAGGCCTGCTCGTCGCGGCTGGCGATAAAGCCGCCATGCCCGCCGCCGCAACTCATATGCATGCCCAGGGCCTGGATATCGCCACAGACGATGTCAGCGCCATAGTCGCCGGGCGGCGTTAGCACGCCCAGCGAAAGCGGATCGACGCCGACCACCAACATCGCGCCGACAGCTTTCACCATATCGGCAATCGCCTGCCCCGCCTCAATGCCGCCGAAGTAATTCGGTA
>JADMJQ010000356.1 GCA_018780415.1 Roseateles sp.
CAGACGCACCCAGGCCTCTTGCACCAGGTCGTCCGCATCATGCGTCGAGCGGCCGCGCCGCATCAGCGCCGCTCGGACGCGATTGAAGGTGATTTGCCAGTTCGAGGCCATGGTGATTCGCGCCCCGTGGGATCTCAGACGCCTGGAGCTGCGATGCTCGACCGCCTGATCGTTCTTGTGACAGCGCGCGCAGGACCGGGGAAGGCATCTATTCCGAAATCGCCAAGGTCACGCTCTGCGCGAGTAAGCCTGTCGACGACAAACGAGGTGACCGCCGCCGGGCAGGAGAAACAGCCGTGCCGGGCCACGGCTCGATTCAAGTGCCGGCTCCACTGGTTCGCAGCATCAACTGCGTTGCGGAGGATGCGGCTTTGCCGAGGCGGCCAAGCAAAGCGCGATTCGAGTTGCTCCAAGGTGGCAGGCAGACCGCCCTCCCTCTGATGGAGCAACTCGGCAAGTGCAGGCAGAACCGTGACGCCAGGATATGAAGTCCGCATGGCCGCCTGGATGCTCGCCGGATCGGAGCCACCGACGAACCGGATGCGCTCGACACCACGGACTTTCAAATCATTGGCAATCGTCTGCCACACAGTCACCTGTGAATCAGGATCAGGCCACGCACCCAAAATTTCCTGTTGACCGCCAGGTAGCGCTCCGAATCCCAAATGCAGAACGTGGTCACGAACGCGTTCAGATTCGAGCGCCGACATCGACGCTTCAACTATGACAACCAACCAGTACCTTCGACAAAGAGGGAACGGCAATGGATTGCCTGCAGTATTTTTTACCCTGTTCATCTATCACTCCTACACAAGTGGCATGGCGCGAGCTGTGAGTAAAACCTGCCTGCCGATCGGGCGGTCACGATCTCGCTGATCCACACGGAATTTCCAACTATGGTTGGAGGACAAAATGATATCAAAACGGCCCAATCTTTCCAACCATAGTTGGAGAATTCATTGGACATTGCGCTCACTTTCGGACGTGTTTTGCGCGATCTGCGCAAGCAGGCCGGACTGACGCAGGAACAGCTGGGCTTCGAGGCTGAGCTGGAGCGCAACTACATCAGCATGCTGGAGCGGGGGGAGCGGCAGCCAACGTTGACCACCTTGATTAAGCTGGCAAGGCCGTTGCAAAGCAAGGCGTCTCATATGGTCGCCCTCGTCGAAGCAGCAGTCATCATGCAGAACGACCTCGACTCTCCCGCGTGACACCATAGGTTGGCGTAACAGTTGATCGCGATGGCGCGAGATAGGCTCGCACAGGCAAATACTCGCTGAGCTGGCCTCCCTAAGGATTGGCAAACCCGCAGTGTGATCAATCAACTGCCGCTTGAGGCTGATCTGAGCCATTCCCGGTCCAGTGCCTGAACGCGAGCAATTGCCAGCACCGGTCGTTGAAAGCCGCCGCTCCTGAAGGGCCGTTCCAACATGGGGACCGCACGCTTGATTGTGCGATTTGCTGCGTACCCGTTCGAAGGATTGCTTGACCGCTCTTCCGATTGCGAAAAGCGTTGACCTATGCATTTCCCTGCCCGTGGGCACCTCCTTTGTCGCGACAATCGGTGCATAGGAGGAATTGATGATAACTGCGCAACGTGACTACCTGAAATTCTTGGCTTGGCTCCATCAGCCGGGCCGCGGGGTGCCGCAGGACACACTGCGTTTTGCCAGCCTAGTCCTCGCCGAATTCCCAGCAGTCGCCAGGACGACCAATCGCCAAAGTCAACGCTCGGCCGGTCTCGCTGGGCTTGCAAGGCAGGCACTGGACACCACGGCTCCTCTGCCGCCTGTGCCAGGCTTGGTTCACGCGGAATCTGAATGGCCATGGCAGTCACTTGCCAGCCTCAAGGTGGGTCCATTCCGCGGTTTCCGCACGCCAGAAACTTTCCATTTCCCCAAGCGCATCACTCTGTTCTCGGGCCCAAATGGCAGCGGCAAGACTAGCTTGTGCGAAGCACTGGAACATGCGTTGCTTGGATCTGTCGATGTCGCGGGTTTGAAGCGAATCGCGCAGAGCCAGTACCTCGCCAACATTCACGAAGTCCGCTTCACCGCCCCAGCGCTTGTTGGAATTGACGCGCAAGGCCAGGCCGTCGCGGTGCAGGCCAACAATGATGCCTTCCGCTTCTGCTTCGTGGAGAAGCATCGAATCGACAACTTCTCGCACATCGCATCGAAGACGGCAGGCGAGAAGACCAGCCTAATCGCAGCGCTGTTTGGCATGGACCAGTTCTACGACTTCGTGGCGAACTTCAACGAGTCCATGGACGGACAACTCGCACTGAATGCTGTGAAGCTTCAGGAACTGACGAACAAAAGGTCGGCGTTGGCACAGGATCAGGTCACTGTCGCCGGCGAGCAAGCCTCGCTCGCGGAAGTGGATGCCGCCGAGCGAGCCTACGCCCATACCTTTAGCCCCGGGCTGACGTACGCGGCGTTGCTTTTCATGATCGGCACGGTCGCGGCACCAGGTCGATTACAAGAGCTCAATGCGGTGCTGGATGCTCCGGCGCTGCATCAGTGGGCACCTGATTCTGCGGGCTTCTTGAACGCGCTCCATGCCGCCGACGCGTGCCAGAAAGTCCTCGAGGAAGCCTCTGCCAAACTAGCCGGAAAAGCCGCGGAGACCTCGTTTCAAAACCTCTACCGAGCCATCCTGGTCGTTCAAGCACTGTCCCCGGAACATTGCCCAGCATGTGGGACTTCTCTCGGTGGTACCCCACGACTTGCACGCAATCCCTATGCGCATGCGCATGCAAGCCTGGAGGCACTGCGCGAACTTGGTGTTCTGCAAGCTGCGGAGGCGGCGGCGCGTCGATCGCGGGACGCAGCCTCCCGTACCGTCGAGCAGAAGTTCCAGTATTTCGCGCAAAGGGTGGCTGCGACGCCCTTACACCAGGATCCGCTCTATAGATACCTGGCGCAGCCGGGAGTCGATTACCAACGGCCATGGTGGCAAGCCGGATACCTCGTCGGACCTCTCGGAACATCACTTGCCCAGCAGGCTGTCGACTTGGCCAAGCGCTTGGAGAAGGAGGACGAAAAGATCAAAGTGCAGCAGGCTGCGCGTCAGCAGTTGGTGGCCGAGCGAGACAAGCTCAATGCCGCTGCGCTGATGGCCGTTTCATTTCGCGAGAGGCGCAATCAGATCGCCACGCTCGTCGCTTCGGCAAGACAGCGCGTCTCGGGCTTCGAAGCGGCTAACGCGGCGCTGATCGCCGAGGTTGATCAGGAGCAGATCGCCATCGCCCGAGATGCGGGGATTAAAACCGCGTACGACGGCTTCTTGCGGCTTTTGAAGCAGTTTCGAACGGAGCTGCCCGGCACGCTAATCGCCGGGCTGAACACCATGGTCATGGAGCTCTACAACGAGTTCAACGTCCGAGACGCCGATTCTGACAAGCTCGCCGATCTGCTTCTTCCCGTCACAAGCGAGGGCCGGATCGAGCTGTCTTTCCGCGGCAAGCCCGACCGGCGCGTGGACGCGCTACAGGTGCTCAGTGAAGGACATGTCCGGTGCCTTGGCGTCGCCATCCTGCTTGCAAAAGCGTTGTCGATCCGTGTGCCCGTGATCGTCTTCGACGACGCGATCAACGCCATCGATACCGAGCACCGCCAAGGGATCCGTGAGGCCATCTTTGAGAGTGGGCGATTTCGCGACACGCAGACGATCGTCACGTGCCATAGCCCGGAGTTCATCAAAGATATCCAGAATCATGTGGCAGCCGACCAATGGACCTCATACTATTTCATGCCACACCCCGGCAACTACCATCCGCGCATCGTAGGCAATGAAGCGGCGCAGGGCTACTTGGTAAGAGCTCGCAATTCGCTGGCCATTGGGGATCAGCGATCTGCTCTGGGCTACTCGCGCCAAGCGCTAGAGATGCTGACTAGCAAGGTATGGAGTTGGCTGGGCAAACACGATCACGGCATGCTGACGTTGTTGATCGCCGGCAAGGGCGCTGAGCCTGGCCTACGCAGTCTATGCGAGGCTTTGCGGACAAGGTTGCGTGACCTCGCCTCGTTCGTGCACCCCGACAAGACCGCAACGATCCAGTGTTTGGAGGCGGTTCTGGGCGTGCCGGCACCCTCCAACGTTTGGCTCTATCTGAACAAGGGCATCCACGAGGAGGCGGACCGCGACGACTATGACCCTGCACTTGTGGAACGCATCGTCGCCAATCTGGAAGCCTTAAACGCCCTGACGTTCCGGAAGATCACCATAGCGGCGGCGGATGCCGCACAAGCTGCCGCGGAGGCGGCGGCTGTTGCCGCACGCGGGGCACCCCGCACAAGGCAGGGGTGAGAGGTCGCAAAAGGATTTGCGTGCTCGACAAGAGTGCTGGGCAGCAGATCGCAAATTTCGGCAACCGTGTTGAATCGCCCGGCAACGAGATGCGTGAGCCCGGTGTGCATCGCCTCGGGTTCACTAGACACCTCCGACCCTCAAAGCTGAGGTGTTAGTGCCGATGCCTATTCAGGCACGTGCCAGAGGTGCAATGAGCCACGTTGCTCAAGCCGAAGTCCAAGCCAGAGGATGCTTGCCGTTCTTGCCTAGGCATCGGGTTGGCTGTGCCAAAGTACGACGCACTTGTCCGACCCCGGATCGATATAAGCCTTGGGCCCGTTGCATTGAACCGAGGCCCTAGACTAGCCGACGTAAGCGTCCGCCCAAGTCATCTTGACGGCATCGAGTCAGCGGAGTTTGCGTAGCGCAGCGTTCGTGGCATTGATGTCGAAGCCAAAGGGATCGAACGGCCCGCCACACCAGCAGCGCATCGCAAAGTATTCCTCGTGCGCGGGGTCCCCGACGGCCTCCAGGAAATCCGCATAGCCGCCGATGCCACCGACGTCCTCCGGTGGACAGGCGTTGTGCCCTGCTAGGCATTGGGGCCAGGTGTTGATCTCATCAGCGGCCATGGTCCGCTCCACCATGACCGTGTGCCGCCAGTTGTCGCCGAAGTCGTAGGTATAGCGGAAGTCTCGAACGACTTCACCCAGGACTTGGCCGAGCTTGTAGCGCTTGTCTTCGAGGACAGGGTTGTCCAGATCGACCTGTGCCAGCAATGCCTAAAGCTGATCTTCGCTAGCTTGACTGTCTGGGTCGCCAGTTCGGGAGAAGTGCCTGGCTTGGCCACCGAGGCCACCACCGTCGAGGCACTGGCTACCAAGCCAACGGACTTGGTACCACTCTTGCTGGAAGCCAATGGGTGCACTGCCAATTGGCCACTGGCTGCATTTGGGGCGTAGCGATCGGCCGGTGGTTCGTATGCGTCCAGCCAAGTCATCTTGACGGAACGGGACGCCCGGCAGATGGGCGCCCGAGTTACGTGGGCTGAATCCAGCGATGCGGCAGCAGCTCTGCTACTCGGCTGGCCGGCTGCGTGGGCAGCCTGGTCAGCACGTCCTTCAGGTACGCCCACGGCTCCACGCCATTAAGCTTGGCGGACTGGATCAAACTCATCACGGCCGCCGCTCTCTTGCCCGCTCGCAGGCTACCGGCGAAGAGCCAGTTTGAGCGCCCCAGCGCCACTGGCCTGATTCGATTCTCGACCCAGTTGTTGTCGATGGGTAGCATGGCGTCATCGAGGTAACGCGTTAGCGCCACCCAGCGTTTGAGGCTGTAGTCGATGGCCTTGGCTGTGGCCGAGCCGTCGGGCACTTTCTGCCGGTGCAGCGCAAGCCAACGGTGCAAGGCATCGGCGACCGGTCTGGCTTGGGCTTGCCTGGTCTGCAAACGCTGTACGGGCGATGCGTCGCGCATTTCACGCTCAATCTCGTACAGCTGGCCGAAGTGGCTCAGCGCCTGCTCGGCGATCTGGCTGCGGTGGTTGGACCAGAGTTCATAGAACTTGCGCCGGGCGTGGGCCTTATGTGGAGTTCCACATAAGGCCCATTATCTTGAGTGCGGTTTTATCTTGAGCGGATCCCGCTGCTGCCAGCGTGAACACGGCGGAACCGAGGCCAGAACTCCACATAAAATTCGGTGTCTCACAAGGACTGCAAGAACGCGAGCAAATCGGCTTGGGGTTTCCATGGCTTCGTGTTCGCTGGCTCGATGCCGGCCTTCTTCCAGAATGCCTGCATGGCGTCACGCTTCATCTGCAGGTTGGTAGTGATGTAGCGGCCGGTCGTGGAGATGCTGGCATGGCCCAGGTAGTCGCGGATCACCGTCACATCAGTGCCGGACTGCAGCAGCGCCACCGCACAGCTATGGCGCAGGACATGTGGCGTGATGTGTTTGCGCCGCAGCGCCGGGTTGTCGCGAGCCGCTGCGGTCGCGTGCTTGGTGAGAACGTAGGCGATGCCGTCGCGCGTCAGAGGCTGGCCATGCCGATTGAGGAACACGCACTGCCCAACGGAGCTTTCTGACATGCCGCGAAGTCGGTGCAGCGCATTGGCCGTTTCTGGCCACAGCGGCAACAGCCGTTCCTTCTTGCCTTTGCCGCGCAGGCGGACCTGCCTCGGCGCCGCCAATTGCAGATCGTCCCACTGCAGCCCGGCGGCCTCGCTGACCCGGGCACCGCAGTTGTAGAGGAAGAGCAGCAGCGTGTAGTCGCGCCATCCGTCGCGGCCTCGCTTGTCCGGCATGTTCAGAATGAGGCGGGCATCCTTCGCCTCAAGGTAGGTCGCAGCCCGCTGCCGTGCCTTCTTCGCTGGGATAGCCAGCACCCGCATGAACTGCTGTGAATGCATCAGGTCGTTGCGCAGCACATGCTTGATGAAGCCCCGGATCGCCGCCCGGCGGCAATTGCGCGTGGCCGCCGAATTAGATCGACTGGCCTCGATGTGATTCAGGAATCCCGTCACCGCGTCGGCGTCGATGTCGCCGATCTGCAAGGAGGCCACCCCTCGGCCGCGCTGCTCGGCGACGAACTTGAACAGCAACGTCAGCGCATCCCGGTACGCACGGACGGTGTGGACACTGGCCCCGCGCTGCTTCGGCAGGTATTCCGTGAAGTAGGACTGCACATGGGCGAACAGACCGACCACCGCGCGACTCATGGCAGTCGGCGCTTGACGCGCGAGTGCTGCTCAAATCGCTGGCTCGCCAGTTGCAGCAGTTGCGGCGTGGCCTTGAGGTATACCTCCGTGCCTAATAAGTTCTGGTGTCCAAGATAGGCTGACAACCAAGGCAGCTTCGCATGGACATCTACACCCTCGACGGCCCAGGCGGTGAGTCGATGCACGGCGAAGGCGTGCCGGAACTCGTAGGGTCTGGCGCCCATGCGGCCGTGAGGCGGCTTCAGGCCGAGGCCGCGCAGCAAGCATCGCAAGGCTTCCGAGGCCGCACGCAGGGTGAGCGCCGACCCATCGCGGCGGATGAACAGCGTCAGGGGATCGTCGGCGCCGCTGGTCAGCAGGACCTCTTCGCGGTGTCGCAGATACTGGCGCAGTTCAACAACGAGATCGTCACGGATCGCCAGGATACGCGAGCGCCCCTTGCTTCGTTGAACCGTCAGTACTGCTCGGCGCAGATCGACGTCGACCATGTGCAACCTGGTGGCCTCGCCCAGCCGCATCCCAGTGCAATACAGCACGAGCGTGAGGGCCCGCAACATCGCACCCCACATGTTGCGGCCCTCATGCCGCGTGGCTGCGTCAACCATGGCAAGCACCTCATCGTGGCTGAAGATGTAAGGCACGAAGACCGACTCCTTGACCGGTGCCACGGCGTGATCGGGGACGAAACCGTGCGGATCGCTGCGGCGACGGAACAGGCACAACTGGCGCACCACGCCGAACTCGTTGCCCACCGTGATGGCCTTGCGACCTTCGATTCGCGTCGCCCATTGCGTCACCGCCTCGTCCAACGCCACCGGGCGTTCGCCATACTGCTCACGGACGAAGCGCACGAAGCTGTTGAGGACGAACTCGGCGCGTTGATAGCTCATGCCCATGGCCCGCTTGAACGCCAGGAACTGCGTAGCGTCGCGGGCCAGGGTGGCGGTGGTGACCTTCGCGCTCATCACGACCTCTGTGGAATAGGCAATGAGACTTCCCGCAGCGACTGCGTGGCGATGCGCACGTAGGCCGACACGGATTCCGCGTCTCGATGGCCGAGCAAATCCGACAGCACCCGTGCCTTGGTGCCGACGTCGAGTTGCCGCGCGGCGTTCGAGTGCCGCAAGACGTGGCTGCCCAGGTAAGGCGCTTCGATGCCGGCGACCTTGGCATGCTTAATGAGCATGTGTCGTACCGCAGACGACGCCGTGAGGGCACCGAACGGCACCTTCATCTGGACGAACACATGCCGCGTGGGCGTGTGCGGCGGACGACCATGACGCAGGTACCGCGCCAACACCTTGGCCACCGGGGGAAGCAGCGGCAGCATGAAGCTGACGCCGGTCTTCGGGCGCGACATCTGCAGCGTGCCGGCGTTCCAGTCGATGTCTTGCAGTTGCAAGCCGATGACTTCGCCGGCGCCCAGCCCATAAGTGCTCATCATCAACAGCAGCGCATGGTCGCGCAGTCCGCACGCCGTGCTCGTGTCCACCGCGAGCAGAAGTCGCTGAACATCTTCCCACGGCAAGGCACGACGGGGTCGTTCGAACTTGGGTTGCACCGGCGAGATCACCGCGTCGGCCAAGTCCACGCGAATACGCCCGCTGGCCAGCAAGAAACGTGCAAAGGATCTGACCGTGCTGGCGATATCGGCTGTCGTCGAGCGAGCAAAGCGATGGGAGCAATCGATAAGGAACTTGTCGATGTCACGCAAGCTCAGCCTTCGCCAAGTCTTGCCCGCAGCGCCGAGATGCTCAAGCAGTTTGCCGACATGGTCGACCTTCTTGCGGATCGTGACCTCGGGGTTGCCACGTTGTTGCTGAAGCTGGGACGCGTAGTCGCGTAAGACCGCCGAACTTGGAGGAAGGCGGCGCTCGATGGGTCGCCACGACGGTACCGGCTTCCCCATGACCTCGTAGACGCGGTGCAACGAGTGCATCGACGAACTTGCAAGGCCGAGGTGGGAGGTGTTGATCTGGCGTGAACTCGCATACCAGTCCTGGAAGCGCTTGACCCCGTCCTGCGTCAGTTCAGCGGCCTCGTCAAGACTGAGGACGCGGCAGTATTGCCGGAATCGCCCGATCCACAAAAGATATTGCTGGGCGGTGCTCGCCCTGACACATCGATCGCCGTCCCACACGCGCTGGATAACCTGGGCACTGGGCTTGCTCTCGGATTGCTGTGTCTTTAATGACTGGGTGGCCATACGAGTGATATACGCCAGCCAGGTCAGATTGGATGCCGGCCCGCAATGACGGGGCTGGATTTATCTGGGGTGGTGCGCCAGCCCAGCACTTTCGGCGGAAGGCGATATCAGCCACAGGGATCAAGATAAAATCGCACTCAAGATAATGGGCCATGCAGCCCACCTCCGTCACACCCTTGGCGAGCAGAGCCTTGTAGCCCGAGTAGTCGTCACATACCAGCGCACCGCGCCATGCCCTCTCGCCAGGATGCCCCAGGAACTCCATCGCGTGCTTGCCGGCACGGCTCTCGGCGAAGTCGTAGACGACGATGCGACTGTCTTCGAATTGGCCCGTGCAGTAGCTCCACAGATAGGCCCGGTGCGTTTTGCCAGCACCGGGGTCAAGCATGGCCACCGGGGTTTCATCCGCATGCAGCACCTGGTGGGTGAGCATCTCGGCCTTGAGCGCGTCCACCAGCGGCTGCAACTGCACACCGCATGCGCCAACCCAGGCTGCCAAGGTCGAACGCGGCAGTGTCACGCCGCTGCGGGCATAGATGCCTTCTTGCCTATACAGCGGCTGATGGTCAGCGTATTTGGCGACCAGCACCTGCGCGAGCAGGCCGGCGGTCGGAATGCCTTTGTCGATCACATGCGCTTCGACCGGCGCTTGCACCAGCCGCTCGCACTGGGCGCAGGCCCACTTGCCGCGGACGTGCCGCTCGACTGTGAACACGCCAGGGGCATAGTCCAACTTCTCGGCGACGTCCTCGCCGATGCGCTTCATCTGGCAGCCGCAAGTGCAACGGGTGTTGTCGGGTTCGTGGCGGAACTCGCGGCGCGGCAGCTCTGCCGGCAGGGCCTGACGCTTGGGTGTTTGCCGTGCAGGCGCTGCGGGCTTGCTGGCGAGTTGTTGCAGCTCGCTTTGCACCGCCTCCAAGTCTTCATCGACCGCGTCTTCGAGCAGGCTGCGTTGGTCGCCCTGGAACACCTCGCTGCTGGCGGCAAACTTCATTCGCTTGAGCACCGCGTTCTCGTGCGTGAGCTTGTCGATGGTGGCCTGCTTGTAGCGTACCTCGCTCAAAAGGCGCGCCGTCAACTCACGCAACTGCGCGGGTGTCAGGGTGTCAAGCTGGGTTTCATGGATCACGGGAATGAATGTTGCCCGCTTCGATGGCCCCAGGCATCGGCATTTACAGCAATTGCGCTACAGCACGCGGATGATCCCAGCCTCTCCCATCATCTGCCACGGCAGGCCCAGCACCAAGGCATCCAGTTGCACGCGACTCAAGCTCAGCGTACCGTCGACGTTATGCGGCCAGACGAACTTGCCACGATTGAGCCTGCGGGCTGCCAACCAGACACCGACGCCGTCGTGCACCAGCACCTTCATGCGGTTGGCGCGGGCGTTAGCGAAGAGGTAGGCCGTGTGGGGATGGGCGGCGCCGAAGACCTGGACCACGCGAGCCAATGCGGTCTCGGTGCCGGCCCGCATGTCCATCGGCTCGACGGCCATCCACACGGCGTCAATGCGGATCAACGCAGCAACTCTCGGGTCCAGACGGCGAACTCGGCCGCCGCCGACGCCGGCCAATCGATCGTCATGGCAATGGAACCTCGGCGCAGCTCGACCCGAATGTCTCCGTTGACAACGGGCGCCGGCGGAGAGGCAAGCGACACCGGGACGAATCCGCTTGAATTCGAGGGAACTGATGGGCTGGCTTCACGCTGTAGTTGGCGCCAGCCATGCACGATGTTGGCGTTGATGCCGTGCAACATAGCCACCCTGGCCACTGAGGCTCCGGCCTCATTGCATTCGGCCACAATCCGGGCCTTGAGCTCAGCGCTGTATTGCCGCCGTCTAACGATCTTCTCTGTTGCCATCATGTCCATCTATTGCTAAGTGGACGTGATCCTTACAGACCGGACGTGCTCATTCAAGATGGGTTCACTGGACGCATACTAGCCGACAGGTTACGGCCGCTTTTGGACCGATAACTGTCGCGTGAGCCTCGCCCGTGACCGACGGCAACCGCTGCGAAGCGGTAGTCGACCAGCAAGCTAAGCGCCGCGCGGTCGAAAGCGCAGCTAGCGCTGCCGATCACCGCTCCATCTCGGGTCCAGGTTGATCTCTCGATACGATCGGCTGGACTTGGCGCGCAACCTGGCGCGCTCGCACCTCACGCCCTCGTTGACGGCCAAGTTCTTTCGCAAATGTGGATTCCCGAATGAAACTGCCGATGCGTTTTGCCAACTCGTGGTCGCTCGCCTGGTCCGAGGACCTGAGTGCCGTCACGATATGAGCCCATGCTTCCAGGGCGCCGATTCGGCTGCGCTGGTAGGCGTCGCCCGACTTCACCGGCTCGGCCACATTCCGCAGGCGCCCGTCCTGCCGGGCCTTTCGCTGCCATAGGTTCTCGAAGCGGCGACCCTCTCCTCTTGTGGCCTGGCGCGTGGCTTCGGCCTCAACCCCATACCCGCGCAGCCGCTCCGCGAAGGTCTCGCGCCAGCGGTGCAAGTCGACCTTGCGCGGATTCAGCCGTTTGCCGTCCATGGATTCGGCCCGCACACTCAGGTGCACGTGGGGATTCTCCTGATGCTCGTGCAACACCATCACATAGCGGTGCTCCTTCAGCTCGATCTGCGCGAACTCCCGTGCGGCCCGCAGCACGATCTGTGCATCTGTTCCCCTGGGCATCGACAACATCAGGTTGAAGGCCTCGCGCCGAGGGCTGGTGTCGCCGATCAACGAGCCGCCTAGGCGCCATTGCTCGTCCAGGTCGTGCAGAGCCTCCTTGTCCTGATGGACCACCCCACGGTCGTCCTCGAACGCGAGCCTGCCGTTCTTGCTGATGTAGCGGAAATGGGCCGCGATAGCGCCCATGCCACGGCCGCCGCCGGTGACCTTGACCATGACCTGCGGCGCCCGCCTGGTCACGATGGCCTCGATGCGCCGACGGATCAGGGCAGCCTGGCGACGCACCAGGGTGTCCAGGCGCGGTAGAGGCGCCACCTTGACGATGCGGTTGCGGGGATAGAACAGTCGCTCGCCCCATTGAACCAGCACGCCGTCGACTGCAGAGCTTGGGGCCATGTTCGCACTCCCTCAGCTGTTACGCAGGATCGCCCGCAGCAGAACGCCGCGACGGTGTCAGCGCTGAAATCAGCGGGGAGGCGGCAGCCAGTTGCCGGAGCACCGCTTCAGACAGCTGCGCGACCATGGCGTCGCAAGCCGCCAGCTCAGGCGAAGAACGCTGGCGCAGCACGCGCATGAGCGCTT
>JADMJQ010000061.1 GCA_018780415.1 Roseateles sp.
AACATCACCCGCGCCCGGCGCAGCGGCGGCGCGTCCGCCCAGGCCGGGAAAGCAGCCTGTGCGGACGCCACCACGGCATTGACGTCGTCTTGGCTGGCGAGCTGCACCTGTCGCGCCACCGCACCGGTGGTCGGGTTGTAGACCGCCTGGCTGCGGCCGGACGTGGCGGCCTGGGCGCGACCGTTGATGAAGTGGGTCAGGTCTTGGCTGCTGGTGTAGGGCGCGGTCATGTGAGGTCTCCGTGGTATGGCTGCAGTCTAGGCAGCATGAAGCGACTTGCCAATCCGCTTCGAGCGATTTGATTGTTCGTTAATATGAACAATGGCAACGACACCCCCCAAACCCAATGAGCTGCGCCACGACGTCCTCTGGGGCCAGATGCACGCGCTGACCGTCATCAGCCAGGTCGGCAGTTTCACCAAGGCCGCCCAGCGCCTGGGGCTGTCCAAGGCGGCCGTCAGCCAGCGCATTGCCGAGCTGGAGCGGGCGATGGGCCAGACGCTCGTGGCGCGCACCACCCGCTCGGTGCGGCTGAGCGAGGCCGGCCGGCAGTTGGTCGAGCAGACCGAGGCCAGCTTCGCCCACATCACCCAGGCCTTGAGCGCCACCCGCGACGCGGTGGGCCAGCCGCGCGGGCTTTTACGCGTGACGGCGCCGGTGGCGCTGGGGCGCCAGCATGTGGCACCCGCACTCAGCGCGTTCTTCAAGCTATATCCGCAGATTCGGATTGAACTTGATCTGTCGGATCGCTTGCTGCCGCTGGCGCAGGAAGGCTTTGATCTGGCCGTGCGCCACTGCAGCGCACCGCCCGACAGCCATGTCGCCGTCAAGCTCTGCGCCTCGCGCGCCATGCTGGTGGCCAGCCCCGCCTACCTCAAACGCCACGGCGCGCCGGCTCACCCGGACGAGCTGGCTCAGCATGCTTGCCTGCCTTACTTGCGCCCTGGGCCGGCGCTTTGGCTGTTTGAGCAAGCCGGCGGCAAGGCGGGAGCGCAACGCTTGAGCGTGCCCGTGCAAGGCCCGCTGCGGGCCAGCAATAGCGAGATCTTGCGTGACGCCGCGCTGGATGATTTGGGCCTGGCCTTGCTGCCCGACTTCTCGGCGGCGGCGTCGATTCGCTGCGCAGCGCTGGTCGAAGTTCTGCCCGACTGGCGGCCGGTGGGCTTCTTCGGCGACGCGATCTACGCCGTCTATCCCTGGAGCAGCGGCAGCGCGCGGCCATTGAAACTGTTGATCGAGCATCTCGGCGCCAATTTCGCAGCCGGCTTTGCGCCCTAAAAAAAACGCCCACCTGGGCTGGCCTGGTGGGCGCTGAAAGCCCTCAATCAAGAGGACGTCGTTGGGATTGGCGCAAGGCATTGGTTACATGGCTTGCTTGGGACCGAATGTAGGCCTCAGGCGCACACTCGACCATCCCCAATGAGTGGGATATGACTTTCGACCCCCACACCAGCAGCCCATTCTGCCGGCACGAATCCGCCGGACAATAGCGGCATGAGCCAAGCCAACAAGCCCCCCCGTCCACCGGCATCGCGTCCGACCCCATCACGCTCAGCCGGAGCGCCCAGCGCACCGAAGCGAGCAGCGCCGCGAGCACCGGCAGCGGCCGCCTCCGCACCGGCGCCGCTGCGGCCGCTGAGCGAGGCCGAGCTGGAACGTTTGCAGACCTTGCTGGACAAGGTGCCGGCACCGCTGGAGCCGCTCGACGTCAGCATGCTGGACGGCTATTTGGTCGGCGTGCTGCTGCAACCGAAGGCCGTGCCCGCGTTTCAGTGGTCACGCCATGTGCTGGACAGTGACGAAGGCCGCAGCCCGCCGGCCGGCTTCGACGGCCATGCCTTGATGGACTTGGTCAAGCGCCGCTACCAGGAGCTGAACCAGGCCATCACTCAGCGTCAATGGTTTGACCCCTGGGTGTTTGAGCTGGAGGACGAAGAGGGCCAAGAGGACCAAGAGGACGAAAAGGGCGCGCCGCAGGAAGAAGCCGACGACGACGAAGATGAGCCACAGGACGGCGACGGCAACCCGTCCGATGCCTTGTTCCCCTGGGTCGCCGGGTTCTCGCTCGCATGCGAGCATTTTCCGGCGCTGATGCGCGAAGACGCAGCCGACCTGCTGGAGCCGCTGGCCGCGATCTTCCGGCACATTGATCCCGAGGACCTGGAGGATGCCGACGAACTCTTGGAAGAAATCGAGTCGCTGGAACCGGCCAAGGATCTGGAAGAAGCGGTCGAAAGCCTGGTCAGCGCTTGTTTGATGCTGGCCGACATCACGCGGCCGCAGGCCAAGCCGGCCGCCGCCCAGAAGCCGCCGGCAAGGCGGGGACCGCCGCCGCGCGGGCGCTACTGAACCGAGGGGCGTCGCTTAGCGGCGGCTGCGGCGCCCTGCCACACCAGCCACCAGCACCAGGCCGGCCAGCAGCAAGGCATAGGTCTGTGGCTCCGGCACGGCCGAGATATTGCCGGCGAAGTTGGCAATATGGATCTCGCCGCGCTGGTCCAGTTGCTTGACCAGCACCGTGCCTTCGATGTTCTGGTTATTCGTCAGCTTGGCCAGAGGCGCCAGCAGCACGCCGCCGAACTGGTTGTTGATGGTCAGGTCGGTGGCGTTGTAGAAGTTCCAGATCGCCTTGGTGCCGGCGCTCGCGGCACTGCCGCCGAGGAAGTTGCTGGCAAAAGTCAGGCTGGCCTCGTCCACATTGAAGATCACCGTGCTGGCGCCGTTCCATTGAAAGTCGAACTCACCCTTGGCGAAGACCTGGCTGTCAATCGAGGTCAAATTGAACACCGCCAAGCCCTGGCTATTGGCCACGGCGCTGAACGTCGCCTTGTTGCCGTTCAGCGTCACGGTGCTGCCGGTGCTGGCCAGCTGACTCAAGGACGTCGACAGACCGCCGATCACGGCGCCGAAATCGGTGCCATTGGCGGCGGCCACGCTGGCCGGCGCTTGGCTCAGCTGCCCGCCGTTGTAGTTGTTGTTTGACTTGGGGCCCACGATATAGGCCGGGCCGTTGAAGTTGTTGCCGTTGGCGCCGTCCAACACGGCGGTGGTGCCGCCGTTGACCGTGCTGAACTTCAAGCTGCCCTCGACCACAGCGCCATTGCTATTGACCTTGATGTTCTCAGCCGAACCCTTGACGGTCAGGCCGGCGTAGCTGGAGGCCTTGATGTCATTGGGGTGGCCGGCATATTCACCGCCCAGGGCGCTGCCGCCGATAAAGCTGCGGCCGTCCACATGCGATGCCGACACGGCATTGCCCAGCGTCACCAGATTGAACTGGGTCAAGACTTCTTGGGCGGTCAAAGGCGCGGCGGCACCCGCATGGGCGGCGGCAAGCGTCAACAGGGTGAATGCAGATGTCTTCATGGTGTACCGAAAAGTGAGGGGGCCAGCGGGTTCTGGGTATACCCTTATTCTGCCCAGCATTTGAAACGATGTTTCGCCGCACCCCTCAAGCCAGGGGGGTCGCAACTGCTGCCCGCGTGACAATTGGCACAGCGAGCGGCCGGCCCATCAAGCCATCAGCGCCGGAACAACCTCGCCGCATGCAAACCCAGGCCGGTGGCGACCGAGGCAAAGCGATCACCGCGCACATGCACGGCCGCTGGATAGTCGGCCGCGATGCGCTCGGCCAGCAAACGCAGGCCGGTGGAGCCGCCGGTGAAGTAAAGCGCATCGATTTGCTCGGGCTGCAAGCCGGCTTGCGCCACCGCCTCCCTGCCCGCTTGCGCGATGCGCTCGATGTCGGGGCCGATAGCGGCCACCGCGGCGGCTTCGGACAAATCGATTTGCAAGCCGTTCTCGACCACGCCGAGATCGATGACGGTGTCGCCGCCACTGGCAACCGCGATCTTGGCTGCTTCGGCACGGCCGGCCAACTCATGGCCCAGATGGTCCTCAAGCACCGTCATCAGGCGCTGGTGATGTTGCACATTGCCGTAGAAGCTGCGCATATTGCGCAGCTCGGCGATGCGGCCCGGGCTGTAAACGGTGTTGATCAGATGCCAGGTGGCGAGATCGAAATAGACGCCGCTGGGCACTTCGCGGGCGGGCGCACCGGGCCGCTCGGGGCCGTAAGAGCGATAGCCGAATTCACGCAGGATGCTGGCCAGCTCGACATGGCGGTCGAAGTCGGTGCCGGCGATATGCACGCCGTGGTTGGCGAGGATGTCATCGCGCCGGTCGACCCGGTTCATGCGCTCGGGGCCGACCCGCACGACCGAGAAGTCCGAGGTGCCGCCGCCGATGTCGGCCACCAGAACGATCTGCTCGCGCTCGGCATGGCTCTCGAAGTCAAACGCCGCCGCGATCGGCTCGAACTGGAAATGCACCTCGTCGAAGCCAACCGCATGGGCGGCCGCCTCCAGCGAGGCCTGTGCCTGCGCGTCACGCTTGGGCTCACCGTCGACAAAAAACACCGGCCGCCCCAGGACCAATTTATTCAGCGGTGCGGGCGCGCCGGCGGCCAGCGCCGAATTGCGCAAGCGCTTCAGATAGCCGGACAGGATGTCCGAGTATTTGACGCCGCGGCCACCGCCGACATCGGTGGTCTGGTCGATCAGGCCGGAGCCGAGGATGCTCTTCATCGAGCGCATCAAGCGCCCGTCGGCACCTTCGACATAGGCCGCCACGGCCGCGCGGCCAAAGGCACGCGGCGGGCCGTCGGCATCATGTTTGCCGTCGACGTAATAGAACACCGCCGTCGGCATCGTGGTTTGGCCGCCTTCCAGTTCCACCAAGCGCATGCCGCCACTACCGTCCTCGCGTGGGATCGCAATGGCCGAGTTGGAGGTGCCAAAGTCGATGGCGCAGAAGGAGGGCTTGGAAGACGGGGAGAGCGAAGAAGGCATGGGCAGGGACAACGGATGGGGCGCGAATTGTACGACTCGCCCCACTTTGGCTGGCTTGACGCCCCTGTCGGGCTATCTACGCCGCTGGCCCGTAGAAGCCGAACTCCAAGGGCGGCCGGCGACCGGCCATCAGCTCGGCCATCGCATGGCCGGAGCCGGCGCCATGGGTCCAGCCCAAGGTGCCATGGCCGGCGTTGATCCACAGATTGCCGGCCTTCTTGCTGCGGCCGATGTAGGGGATATTGGTCGGCGTGCTGGGCCGCAGGCCGGTCCAGTAATTGGTTTCGCTCAGATCGGCGACGCCGGGGAACAGCTCTTCATAGCGCTTGACCAAGGCCTCGCAGCGGGTGCGCGAGGTCGGCCGGGCGAGGTCGGAGTCAAAGCCGCAGAGCTCGGCGGTGCCGGCGATACGGATGCTGTCGCCGAGGCGCGAGATGGCGATCTTGCGGGTGTCGTCGAGCAGGCTGACGACACTGGCTTGCTCGGGCTTCTTCAGCTTCATGGTCGCCGAGTAACCCTTGGCCGGGTAAATATTGAGGAACTCACCCAGCGGTCGCACCAGCGCCGGCGTGTAGGAGCCCATCGCGGCGACGAAGGCATCGGCCTTCAGCTCGCTCTTCTTGCCGCTGCGGACACTGGCGATCTGCACCGCGTCGATTTGCGCGCCGCTGCGCGACAGCGCCAGGATGTCGTGCTCATACAAAAAGGTCGCACCGCGCTCGGCGCACAGCCGGGCCAGCTTTTGCGTGAACACGCAGGCGTCGCCGGATTCGTCGCTGGGCGTGAACGTGCCGCCGTGGATGTTGTTGCCGAAGCTGGCCAGCGCCGGCTCGATCTTCAGGACCTCGGCGCGGTTCAGGACCCGGCGGTCGACGCCGTGGCGGCGCATGATCTCGGCGCCGGCGGCGCCGTTGTCGAAATCGGCTTGCGAGGAGAAGAAATGCAGGATGCCACGCTCCAGCCGCTCGTACTCGATGCCGGTCTGCCCGACCAGGGTCTTCAGCGATTCATGGCTGTAGCGGCCCAGCTGCACCAGTTGTTCGACATTGCGCTCGAAGGCGGCCGTCGTGCATTGGGTCAAGAAGCTCAGACCCCAGATCCATTGCTTGGGGTCCAGGCTGGGGCGAAACAGCAGCGGCGAGTCGTCGCGCAACAGCCATTTGGCAACCTTGAACGGCGCGCCGGCATTCGCCCAGGGCTCGCAGAAGCTGACCGAAATTTGGGCGCCGTTGGCGAAGCTGGTTTCCAAGGCCGCATCGGCCTGGCGGTCCACCACGGTCACCTCATGGCCCTGCTCAAGCAGATACCAGGCGGTGCTGATGCCGATGATGCCGGCTCCCAATACGACGACTTTCATAGCAACTCCAGCGAACCCGAAACGGGCCGGTTGATCAGTCTTGCAGTCCAACAATAGATATCGGCACAGTCGCGCAAGGACTGCAGGCCAATCACGCAGTCACCGATAGAGTGCCGATTGTCGTCAGGCTCGGGAAAAACCAGAAGAGGAATTACTATTTCTCTGGATACATTAGCGAGACTTATGAAAGATCTTGACTCCGCCGCGCTGGATTGCCTGGCCGCCCTGGCCGACGAGCGCAGCTTCGAGCGCGCCGCGCAGCGCCTCAGCATCACGCAGAGCGCGGTGTCGCAACGGCTGCGCAGCCTGGAATCGCAAGTTGGCCAATTGTTGGTGGTGCGCTCAAGGCCCTTGCGCCTGACCGAACCGGGCAAGGTCTTGTTGCGCTTTGCCCGCCAGTTGCAGGCGCTGCGCACCGATGTGGCGCGGGAGCTGGGTACGCAAGCCACGCCAAACGAGCGCATTGCCATCGCCGTCAACGCAGACAGCCTGGCCACCTGGGTCTTGCCCGCGCTGGACTCGGTGGTGCAGGCCGGCCTGCAGCAGGGTTTTGGCCTGGAATTGGTCGTCGATGACCAGGACTTCACCCACGACTGGTTGCGCCAGGGCGAGGTCCTGGGCTGCATCAGCACGGTTCGCCAGGCATTGCGGGGCTGCCTGGTCCAGCCCTTGGGGGTGATGCGCTATGTGGCGGTGGCCAGCCCGGCCTTCATGCGCTCCCATCTGCCCGAGGGCCTGAACGCAAGCAATTTCGCGAGTACGCCCTTCCTGGTGGTCAATCGCAAAGACGACTGCCAGGTGCAGTGGGTGGCCAAGGCTTTCGGCCTGCGGGCGCCACGGCTGCAGGAGCGCTATGTGCCGTCCAGTGACGCCTATGTGCGGGCGGTCTGCATGGGTTGGGGGGTGGGCGTGGCACCGGAACTGCAAGCCCGGCCCCTGATTGCCAGCGGCGAGCTGGTGGCGCTGCGGCCCGATTTAAGCGTGGAAGTCACGCTCTATTGGCATCAATGGAAGCTGTTGTCCGACTTGGTGGCGGCCCCGACTCGGGTGGCCTTGCTCGACCAGATCGGCCAAGCACTTGCGCTGGGGGCGAAAACCGCCTTGGTGTAGTTGGGCGTTCGCTAAAAAACTGGGTTTGATCAGGCAGTCTGCGCTCAGCGCACTGCGACATCGCGGCGCATGGCCGCCGATGCGGCGTAGTCGACCGGCTTGGGCGCCTGCTGGCCGATTTGCAAGGACTGCACCGAGCCGGACACGGAAGCCAGGCGATAGGGCGAGGCATTGGTGTGTAGTTTCAGCGAGCCGGCCAGCCAAATCGCACTGCACACCACCAAGCCAACGATGCTCGAGGTGAGCCATTTCAAAACCATTGCATTCATGCGTGACAAGCCCGTGACGAATTTGGCGTCAAGGGTGGCGGAGCATAACGAAGCTGAAACTTCGCAGCCACCCTACCAAAGTAGGATATAGGGTTATTCCCTGAATTGACCCCCTGCTTCGCGGGGAGCCGGCATCTTCGCATTGTGAGCCGCCGTGTCATTTACACAACTGGGCCATTTAGACCACCTAAATTGGTGATTCGGCCGCACAAGCAATCGCGCACACTCAAGCCCAAAGGCGTAGCAAGCGCCTGAACCACCCCAGAGCGAGGTTTGATATGCGATTCGCACCAGCATTGCGCTTCTTCCGCCGCAGCCCCGCACCGTCGATAGAGCAGGATCCGGCCGATATGGGCACCGCTTTCGGCATGGAGGCCAGCCTCGAGGACGGCGACGATTACCGCGCCAGCGTCACCGAGGTGGAATTGGAATCGCAGCGCGCACGTGCCGCGCTGGAATCGCCGTTGGCTTGGTTAACCAAGCGCCACGGCGCTTGATTTGCTCAGCGAATCAGCAGCACTGGCGTGCTGCAATGCGCCATCACCTTGGTGGCAACCGAACCCATGATCAGGTTGGCGATGGAGCTATGGCCATGCGAGCCCAGCATCAGCAGATCGAACTTGCCCTTGTCGGCCGTGGCGGCAATCACGTCGGCGGCTGAGCCGACCTTGTTGACGTACTCGGCCTGAATGCCCTGCTTACCAAAAAAGCTGCGCACCGTCTTCAAGACCTTCTCGCCTTCATCGACGTAGTAGCTCTTCAGCAGGTCTTTCTCAAGTACTGCAGCGGCGCGCGGCGGCACCGCCGGCACCGCGTGTAAAACGGTGTACTGATGCGCGCCTCCCAACCATTCATCATGTGCGGCCAAATAGGCCAGCATGCGCTTGGTGTAACTGCTGCCGTCGACGGCGACCAAAATTTTCATGTCCACTCCTTTGTTGAGATGACTGTATTGCCATCAGTTTGACATAGAGGCGAGCCGCCAAATTGATACCGGTCAAGCCGTCGGGTTAAAAACATCAATCAGCATTTGCGGGTCGAAGCCCGCCGGCTCCCCCTTGCGCAGATGGCCACGGGCATTGCAGATGACTCGTGTGGTAGCGCCATCACGTTCAAATAGATAGTTATGCTGACAGTGCAAATGCCCATGCAACCACAGCCGGGCATGCGAGAAAAGCGCCTCGTCATCATTGCAAAAGCTGGCGGTGCCGGGCTGCTTGCCATAGCGCGGGTCGGCACTGCGAAGGCTGGGGGCAAAGTGCGTGATCGCCACCGTCGCGTCCCAAGCGTCTGAGACCTCGCCCAGCGCCAGCTCTTGCGTCAACCAGTCCAAACAGCGCAAGGCTTCGGTCCGCACCGCCTCGGCGTCAAAAGGCAGGCCGTCCCGCGTGGCCGCCATCACCCGTTGGAAATAGCTGGCGGCCCGCATTGCGCGCGCTCGCTCTTTGGCCCCAAAAACATCGAAATCACTCCAGCGGGTGCTGCCGACAAAGCGCACGCGGCGGCCCAGGCCATCGATGCGCACACAGCTGGCGTTGTCGAGCAAGACAAAACCCAGCTCGGCGGCCAGCGCATGCAGGCCGGCGCGGGCAAGTTCAAAGTCGCGGCCGTCATACTCATGATTGCCGGGCACGAACAAAACCGGCACCGGCCAGTCGCGGAACAGCTGCAGGCCTCGCCAGCTGCTGTCGACATCGCCGGCCAGCACCAGCAAGTCGGCACCCGGCGCGGGCTCGGGCACATAGACCTCGGTCTCCAGATGGAGATCCGACAAGAGTTGGATTTTCAAACGCTTCTAGTCAGTTGGTAACAGAGCTACTCGCTGGCGCTCTGAGCCCGCGCACAAGACAGCCCCTGCGGGCTGACTTGTGGCTGGCGAAGGACTTTGCGCTAGCAAGCGCAAAGGCGGGCGGTCTGTCACTCAAGACCTCTAGTCAGTTGGTGACAGAGCTACTCGCTGCGCTCGGGCGGTCTGTCACTCAAGATCATTAGTTTGCCCCATGACATTGCTTGTACTTGCGCCCTGAGCCGCAGTGGCAGGGGTCGTTGCGGCCGAGCTTGGGGCCTTCGCGGCGCAGGGTTTCGACGCGGTAGCGCTGCTCTTGGGTCAGATCGCAAAGATCGGCCACGGTCACCACCAGCTCTTCGACGGCCTCGTCAATGTCCTTCAACGGATGCTCGCGGTCCAGTGTGGCGACCACTTCGCGCTCCTCGTCGGTTTCGGCCGGCAGATGGCGGTACAAGCGAGCCAGCGCCGCCATCACCGCGTCATCGTTAATCTCCATCAATTCGGGGAAGCACAACGCCGCATGCTGGAAGCCGGCAACCCAGGGCATCAGCGTGCGCGAGATCAGGCTCATCGCTTCATAGGTGGTGCGGGCTTGTTTTGCGTCAGCGTCCTCATCCTCGGGGATGGCCTCTGGCTCGGCCGGCTCATCCAGATCCAACACCACCGGATCGAACCAACCGTCCTCAACCATCTGACGATTCAAGGCGGTATGGCGGCGCTCCACCAGCTCGCGAACGCGCGCCAGCCAGACCGGGTCGACATCGTCGGGCAGCACGCCGCCGTCGTAGTCAAAGATGTTAGGCAGCCATTCGTCCACGTCAATCAAACGCGGCTGCACCAACACGCAGCAAAGGTAGCCGTCCAACATGGAGGCGTCCAGCGCTTGCAGCGGTGCGGGGGTGGTGGCAAGAAGTTCGTCGAGTTCAACGAACTCGGTATCGGTCAGGTCGATGCTCATGGCGCAATTGTCGCCTCAGTTGACAGTCCGACGCCAGCCTGCGCGCGGCGGGCGGCTTCAATCAGGCGGGCACGCATCCATTGCTGGGCACTGCGGCTCTCGCTGCGCAGGTGCCAGAGCATGTCCACATGCACCTTGGCCAAAGACACCGGCAAGGGCCGCTCGATCAGCTGTGCCTGATAGCCGGTTGCCTCCACAAACGAGGCCGGCAGGACCGTCAGCAGATCGGAGCGGGTCACCACCCGCCCGGCGGTGAAGAACTGATTGACCGTCAAGACGATGCGTCGACTGCGGTTCAAGGCGTTCAGGGCCTCGTCGACAAAGCCATGCGGGCGGCCCGAGAAGCTCACCAGCAAATGATGGGCGGCGCAGAAGGCGTCCAGATCCAGCGGCCGCTGCGCCAGGGGATGGCCGCGCCGCATCACGCAAACATATTCGCTGTCGTAAAGCCGATGCTGGCGAATCACCGACTGACCGCCCTGCGCCCGCAGCGCAGCCACCGCGCCGGGGAAATAGCCGACCGCAAAGTCTGCCTCACCCTGATCCAGCAAGCTGCGAGGATCGCGCGTGGCCAAGGGCAGCACATGCACATTGGCGAGCGCCTGCGCTTCTTCAAGCTGCGCGATCAGCGGCGGCAGCAGCAAGGCGGCGGTGGCGTCGGCCATGGCGATACGAAAGGTGTATGCCTCGGTCTGGGGCTGAAACTCTCCCGGCGCGAACAGCGCCTCAAGGCGCTGCAAGATCAGCTGCACCTCCGGCCACATGCCCTCTGCCCGCGACGTCGGCTTCATGCCAAAGGCCTGGCGGACGAACAACTCCTCCCCCAGCGCTTCGCGCAAGCGTTTCAGCGCATGGCTGACCGCCGGTTGCGTCATCGCCAACCTAGCGGCCGCCCGGGTCAGGCTGCGCTCGGCCATCACCGCGTCAAAGACCCGCAGCAGGTTGAGATCAAGACTGCGAAAGTTCATGGAATCCCGCTTGATATATGAAGTCTTGATATCTTCGATTCAAACAATTCATTTGTCGATTACTAGGGTTTACCCGATACTGCCGCATCGGCTCAAAAAAGCCACCCAACAATCCTTTCACCAAGGAGATGCCATGAGCGTCGCTACCCAAACTTTCGGCCTGCCAATGGCCCGCAATATCCGCCACGGCGGCTCGTTCACTTCCATCGGCGCACGCCTGTGGATCAATGTGATCGCATCGATCAAGACACGTCTGGCCGTCGCCGCCGAAGCCCGCGCCGAGCGCGAACTGCTGGCCCTGGCCCAGCAGTACGAAAGCAGCATGCCTTCGTTCGCGGCCGAGTTGCGCGCCGCCAACTGCCGCCGCTGAACCGCCCTGCTCAAAAAAAAGCCCGCTGATCAGCGGGCTTTTTGCTGGGCGAGACTCTTCTTGCCCGTCTCTTTTTTGACTATTCGACCGCCAAGCGCGCCTCGATCTTCAGCTTGGTCGCAGGCAACTCGGCCGGCAGGTGATAAGCCAGTTGCTGGAACAGCTCTTCGTGCAGCTTCATCTCCACACCCCAAGCCGCTTTGTCGATATGGGTGGTGATGTTGAACTGCTGCTGCGTGAAGTCCAGGCCGTTCCAATTGATATCTTGGTAACGCGGCGTGACGCCAAAGGCGTGTTCCTCGCCGGCGCCGGTGCCTTCGACGCGGTCCAGCATCCATTTCAATACGCGCATGTTTTCGCCATAGCCGGGCCAGACGAACTTGCCGTCGGCGCCCTTGCGGAACCAGTTGACGCAATAGATCTTCGGCAAGGTCGCGCCGCTGGCCGCCAGCTTGGCGCCCAGGTCCAGCCAATGCTGGAAATAGTCGCTCATGTTGTAGCCCATGAAGGGCAGCATGGCGAAGGGGTCGCGGCGCACCACGCCTTGTTGGCCGGCCGCAGCGGCGGTGGTTTCCGAACCCATGGTGGCGGCCATATAGACGCCCTCGGTCCAGTCACGCGCTTCGGTCACCAGCGGCACGGTCGTCGAGCGGCGGCCGCCGAAGATGAAGGCATCAATCGGCACGCCGGCCGGGTTGTCCCACTCGGCGTCCAGTGCCGGGTTGTTGATCGCCGACACGGTGAAACGAGCGTTCGGGTGGGCCGCCTTGGCGCCG
>JADMJQ010000262.1 GCA_018780415.1 Roseateles sp.
GCAAGACGCCGGACTGTCACCAACAAGACCCGCGGCGCCCACACTTGACCACAGAATCAACGCCCCGCTAGACCCAACGGAGCCCAAGCAAATGAACAGCATGCCGCAGACTCACTACCGCATCTGCCCCTTGTGCGAAGCCTGCTGCGGCCTGGAGATACAAACCCAGGGCACGAAAGTCATCAGCATCCGCGGCGCCGAACAAGATGTCTTCAGCCGCGGCTTCATCTGCCCCAAGGGCGTGTCACTGAAGGACTTGCACGAAGACCCCGACCGCCTGCGCCAGCCGTTGATCAAGCGCGACGGGCAGTTTGTCGAAGCCAGCTGGGACGAGGCGCTCGATGAGGTGGCCAAGCAACTCCTGCCGCTGATAAAGCAATATGGGCCCGACTCGGTGGCCGCCGTGATCGGCAACCCGGCTGCACACAAAATCAGCTTGCTGGGCTACTTCCCGCGCCTGGCCCGAGCCCTAGGCACAGGCAATATCTTTTCAGCCTCGACGCTGGACCAGATGCCCAAGCAGCTGTCGAGCGGCCTGATGTTCGGCCATTGGCTGTCGATTCCGGTGCCCGATATCGAGCGTTGCGACTGGCTGTTGATCCTCGGCGCCAACCCTATGGTCAGCAACGGCAGCCTCTGGACGGTGCCGGACTACCGCGGCAAGGCCAAAGCAATGCGGGCGCGCGGCGGGCGCATCATCGTCGTTGACCCCAGGCGCAGCGAGACCGCAGCGGCGGCCGACGAACACCTGCAGATCCGGCCCAGCGGCGATGTCTTCATGCTTCTGGCCATGGTCAACACCCTGTTCGAAGAAGGCCTGGTTCGATTGGGAGCTTTGGCCGAGCATCTGAATGGCCTGGACACATTGCGCGAAGCCATCGCTGCATTCACGCCCGAGCGCATGGCCGCCGGCTGCGGCATCGAGGCGGCCACGCTGCGCCGCTTAGCGCGCGAGTTGGCCGGGGCAAAAGCGGCCGCTGTCTATGGCCGCATCGGCACTTGCACGCAGCGCTTCGGTACGCTCAACAGCTGGCTGGTCGATGTACTGAACATCCTCAGCGGCAATCTGGACGCACCGGGCGGCGCCATGTTCCCCAAAGCGGCGGCCTTCGCGGCCAACACCCAAGGCAAGCCAGGCAGTGGCCGCGGCATCAGCACCGGGCGGCGCAGCAGCCGGGTGTCCGGCGCGCCCGAGGTCTTCGGCGAATTGCCCATCACCTGTCTGGCCGAGGAGATCGAGACGGCCGGCGCAGGTAAGGTGCGCGCCTTGATCTGCTTGGCCGCCAATCCGGTGCTGTCGACGCCGAATGGGCCGCGGCTCGCGTCTGCGCTCGACGGCCTGGACTTCATGCTCAGTCTGGACATTTATCTGAACGAAACCAGCCGCCATGCCGACGTGATCCTGCCGGGCTTGTCGCCGCTGGAGGACTTGCACTTTGACATCGCTTTCCCGCAGTTTTCTTTTCGCAACCATGCGCGCTTTTCCGGCCCGGTATTCGCCAAGCCGGCCGCACAGCCCGAAGAGTGGGAGACGCTGCTGCGGCTGGCGGCGATGGTCGAGGGGCGCGACTGGCGTGCCGAGCCGGAGGCGCTGGATGCGCCGGACAGCGCCGGCCTGCGCGGGCCGGAGCGCTTGATCGACCTGGCGCTGCGCAGCGGGCCTTATGGCGGCGCAACAGAGCAAGACCTGACCCTGGCGAAAGTCAAAGCCGCCGCGGGTGGCATCGACCTGGGGCCTCTGCAGTCGCGCATCCCCGAGTTGCTGCGCACGCCGTCCGGCCGCATCGAATTGGCGCCGCCGGCACTGCTGGCGGATCTGCAGCATGTCGAAGCGGCGCTGAGCGTGCCGGCGCCTGCATTCACTTTGATCGGCCGGCGCGACATCCGCAGCGGCAATAGCTGGATGCACAACCTGCCAATCTTGGCCAAGGGCCCGGAGCGCTGTACCTTGCTGATCAACCCGCTGGACGCCACGCGCCTGGGCTTGAGTGACGGCGCTTACGCCATGCTCAGCACAGCCTTGGTCGAATTGAAGGTGCGGGTAGCGCTGAGCGCCGACATGCTGGCCGGCGTCGTCAGCTTGCCGCATGGCTGGGGCCATGACTTGCCGGGCATACGCCTGGGATTGGCCGGCAACAGGCCGGGCGTCAATCTGAACGCACTGATCAGTGACGGAGACCGCGACCCGCTCTCGGGCAATGCTGTGCTGAGCGGCATGCCGGTACAGATCACACCCGCTTAGGGCACAAAAACATCAAATCACTCGACACGCCCATAGATTTCGTGCTACATTAGCTGGATAGATACGCACAAGACCGTTTCTTCAAGGTCTTCAATCTGCAGCCCCGCCGTACGTACGCTTCATTCGTCGCGCCAGGCTCGCTTCAGTTTCAACTCCCCGTTTGACTGTTCTTGAGTGTTTCTGTCTTCGAAGGTCTCGCTTTGTCGCGAGCCGCGAAGTGTTTTTTATTTTGTTCAAAAGGAACACATCATGACAACAATGCAAACTGGCACCGTGAAATGGTTCGACGACGGCAAGGGCTTCGGCTTCATCACGCCTGAAGACGGCTCCAAGGACCTGTTCGCCCACCACAGCGAAATCCGCAACAACGGCGGCTTCCGCACTTTGGCCGAAAACCAAAAGGTTGAGTTTGAAGTCAAGCAAGGCCCTAAGGGTCTGCAAGCTTCGAACATCCGCGGCCTGTAATAGGCTCCGGGGCGGCGCGTAAGCGCTGCCACCAAAGAGGGTTGGCGCGAAAGTGCTGACCCTTTTGTTTTACCTGCTTCGAATTTGATCCCCCAAGATCAAACGGTTTTGCCCCAACAAAGCCACGGTGTCCCATTGCCTGCCAATGCGCCACAAGTTCTACCTTGCCAAAATAATTACAAATCCAGGCAAGCACCCAAGGTCGGCCCATTGAGCCCGGCACCTGTCAAGCGCCCACCAAGCCAAGACCAAGCCACTACTGTCGTTTGAGGCCACGAAGACTCACGACCCAATGCGCGTACCCCAATCACGCAGTCAATTGAAAATCCCCCTTCGCCATATCGCGCCGCGGCATCGCCATGGCGCACACCTCTCTCATAAAAATGCAAACTACAAACAGCATTGAGGTGGGCAAATATCTTGTCTCACCCATGATCAAACCTCAAGCCGATGGCAGCTTTGCCGCCTCGGTCTCTATCCGCTCAGGACGCGGCATGGCCAGCCATGACCGTGTGATGCGCTTCACCCCACGCTTCATCAGCCACCGGGCCGCCAGCCGCTACGCCACGGCCGAAGGCCTGGCTTGGGTGCGCGCGAACTGATGCACAAGCTGACTCCGCTTTTGGCGGGGCCAGCGCTGCAGATTCAACGCCCGCCGGTCGGCGCAAGCCATGTGCCTGCGGGGGCTTGCGCCAAGGTCTTGACCAGGGCGTGGAGGCGCTCAACTTGAGCCGGCGAAGCATTGCTCGCTTGCAATAAAGTGCTCATACAGGCGGCCTGCTGTTCAGCAGCCGACTGCTGGGACCCGCGCCCCTCCAATGCATCTTTCATCGCCTTGAGCTTCAGCAGACGGCGAGCCGCCTGCATCTCGGCCGATGCGGGCATGTCCAGGGCGGCCTCCAATTGCAACAGCAATGGATCCAGGTCGGCGTTGGCCGGCGTGCGGCGTGCCAAGGCCTGCTCCCAGGCTTCGGGTAAGGCGGGTAAAGCGGCCCAGCGGGCTGCGAATTCCGCCTCATCAGGCCGGGCAGTGCTGCCTTCATTCAATTCACACAGACTCAGTTTGGCAGCCAGTGCCTCGCATTGAGCCCGCCAGATCAATTGGCCGCGTCCCGCAAGAATCTGCAAGGCCGACGCATGCGCCGCCTGCAAACGGCTGTCCAGCGCGCCGGCCTGATGGCGGGGCAAGTCGCCGCCTTGCCGCCATGCGCGGTCGACCTCGGCCAAGGTGCGCCGAATTTCGACGTCAGCGGTTTCAGCACTGAGCGCCTCCAAGCGCGCCAGCAATGCCTCGTACTCGGCCAAGCTGGCTGCCAGCGCTTCATCGCGGGCGTCAAAGGCGGCCGAGCGCTGCGCAAAGACCGCATCGGTGGCGGCCTTAAAACGCGCCCACAAATCATTCTCGATGGCACGTGCCAGCGGCAAACCGCGGGCTTGTTGCTGCCATTCGGCTTGCAAATCGCGCACCCGTTGTGTCAGGTCACGAATTTGCGAATTCCCCCGCAGCTCTTGCAGCAATGCCTCGGCGCGTTCGATCAACACCAGGCGCTGCGCTTCGGCAACGCGGCGCGCCTGCTGAAGAGGCGCCTCAATGCGCTCCAGGCTGGCGCGCTGGCGGCGCAACAAGGCCTCACGGTTGACCAGGGGCACGGTGTGCTCCAGCGGCCCCAACTGGCGCCACGCGAGTTGGAAGTCGGACAAAGCGCGCAAGCATTCCTTCCAATGCGCAGTGCCCACCTCGCCAATCAGCGCAGGTTCGCCATTGGCGCTTGCGACGGGTACTGTGTCGAGCTGATTCAACAACAGTTCGCGGCTGGCCAAATTGGCTTCGCGGGCGATCTTCAGTTCGGCCAGCTGAGCGGCAACCGGCTGATTGGCTGTCTGCATGGCAGTATCGAAACGCTGCCACAGCGCTTGTCCCGCGCCGGCGCTGAGCCGGTCCACTTCTTTCCAACGCTTGCGCAGGGCTTGAATGGCCTCGCGATGAGCTTTTAGATTGAGCTTGAGCACCGGCTGCGGGTCGGACTCCTCGATGGCGACTGGCTCGGTCGCGGCCAAAGTGAAGCTGGCCAGCTCTTCAGCCTCGGCCACCAGGGCGTCGAGTGCGCGTGCGCCGCCCCATTGCTCCCAGTCGCGCAGCCGGCTGCGCTCCATCTGCAGGGCTTGCTGGCGTACCCGGGCGCCCTCAGCCAGCGAGGCCGGATTGACGCCCTCTAGCGCCTCCTCGATGCGCGACAGCTGCTGCTGCATATCGTTCAACAAACCGGCGGCTTGAGCGGCCTCAGCCTGTTCCAGCAGGCTCAGAAACAACTGTTCTTGCTGCGGGCTGGCAGGGCTGAGACTAGGCCGCTTGCGCGCTTCGGCGCTGCGGCTTGGTTTGCCCGCGGCCGGAGCTTGCACGTCTAGCGCTGCCGGGACCGGGGCTTGGGCCCGCAACCATTGCTCAAAGCGCTGGTCCAGCAAACCGGCCAGGCCGCCGTCGGCCACGGGCTCCAGTGCCTGCCATCGCTGCTTGGTAGACGGCCGCGCGAGGGCAGCTGGCGCTTGTGTAGGGCTTGCTGCGTCAACGTCAACCGGTTCAACAACAACAGACTCAGCGGGTTCGTCCACCGACTCCAAGCAAGTCAGGCGCGCCTCGACCTGGGAGATTGAACACAGCGCGGCATCAAGCTTGTCGACGATGGCGTTGCTGCTGGGCACAGCAGTCGGGTCCGGGCGCCGGCTCTGCAGGGCTGCCAGCGCCTGGGCGTGACCGAGCAAATCGCCCGCGCGCCCGGACACTGCGACCTGCTCGGTCGCCGAACGCGCGTCCAGCAGCGCTTTGTTTGCCTCGGCTGACCAGCGTTGTAGCTGTTGCTCCAACTCGCTGCGCTGGCGCAGCTGGCTGTTCAAGGCGTCACTCAAACCACGGAACTGCTCGATTTGAATGGGCTCCAACAATTCGGGCTCGAGCGCTCGCCAATCACGATCCAAATCGAGCAGCACATTGACGGGCAAATCCGTCTGCGCGTTCAAGGCCAAGGCACTGGCAATCAAGGTTTCGGCCTTTGCGCGCGCTTCGCGCTGGGCCACGGCAGCCTCCAGCCGCGTCTTGGCGACACGGTGCACACGCCTGTCGTGGCTGCGGAACTCGCGTTCGGCCTGCTTCAATGCCGCTTCGCCGTTCAAGGCTTGCACGGCGCCGAGTTTGATGTCCAGCAAGGGCGTGCTTTGCGCCAGCGCCAACAGTGCGGCGTCGTCACCCAAAGCAGCCTGCAAGCGCGGCTCCCATTCGGCCTTGGCGGCGGCCAGTTGCTGGCTCTTTTGAGTGGCTTTGTGCTCGGCGGCTCGTTCTGCCTCGCGCACTTGGACGGCGGTGTTGCTACTGTGTTTGCCTGTCGCGTATGGCGCGGATGGGGTGGCCGCTGCAGGTGAGGCGTTGCGCCCGAGTTTCTTGAAAATCCAGCTCAGCATGTGTTCGCGGCCGTGGTTGCCGGTCAGTTGTAGGGTTTGAGGTCGGACACGCAGGGCGCGGGTCGCGGCCCGCAGTGTAGGCCGGCGCTCGCGATGATTTTGTCCGCGCAGATATTTCAAAGCCCCCACCCAGTGGATACTGCCGGCCGAACACTGCATGCCCGACAGTCCATCAGCCCGCTCAGATCGCACCCTATCCGATGAACAAAATTTCCACCCTCTTTGCAGGGCTTTGCTTGGCCGCATCCTTGGCCCAAGCGGACACGGCGCAGACGCCGGTCGCGCAATTCATCGCCAACTACAGCAAGGCCCATCAGGAACTCGGGCTGGGCGGCGAGATGGAACTGTCCTACGTCAAGAACATCCAGCATCTGCTGAAGCACACCAATGTGGCCCAGCAGCGCCGGGTGTTTAACGATCTCGAGCGCCAGTTGAAGGCGCTGGACCCGGCCGACAGCCATCGCTGCCAGCGCCTGCAACTGCAGCAAATCGATTTTGAGCTGGCGCTTCATCAGCAAAAACTGGCGGTGCTGGAGCCCTATCTGGCCTTGGGCAAGCAGGCCGTCTTGTCCGAGCAAGGGCTCGCCAACACCAGCCTGGGTCAAGCCTGGTACGCTTTTCTGCGCCAGGCCTGGCTGACCATGGACAGCACGCCCGAAGCCCTGATGGACATGGGCCATAGCGAGCTGGAACGCGCGCTGACCCGCTACCGAGCCTTGCAAGCGAGCATGGGTTACGGCGGCCACGACAAGGAGTTCGCCGCCTACCTGGAAAGCCCAGCCTTCAGCTACCCGGACGCGCAAACACCACAGGCCGACTATGAAGCGCGCCAGATCATCGTCTACAAAAACATGCACAAGCTCTTCATGTCGACCTCGATCGCGCCGCCGCTGATTCGTCGCTCCGAGCTGGGCGCGGCCCTGCCGGTCGACGGCTACTACGAGCCCGAGCAAGCCACCTTCTACTTCAACAAAGCGCAGGCCAGCTACGGGCGGCGCAATCTCGACTGGCTGCTTTTGCATGAAAGCACGCCCGGCCACCACTATCAAAGCCGTTATGCCTTGGAGCAACGTGGCTGCCCTGCCGGGCTGCCGCATGGCTTCTACTCGGCCTACGCCGAGGGCTGGGGCGCTTATGTCGAGGAGTTTGGCGCGGAGCTGGGCTTGTTCCAGCAGCCCTCGGATGCGCTGGGTGCGGTCGAATGGGATCTGGTGCGCTCGATTCGGGTGGTGTTGGATGTCGGCATCAACTATTTCGGCTGGTCCGAACAGCAGGCGCAAGCCTTCTGGCGCAGCCAGTTGCCGATGTTGCCCAAGCTGGCCGATCGCGAGATTGCACGTGTGCGCAACTGGCCGGCGCAGGCGATCACCTACAAGCAGGGCGCAGTAATACTGCGCCAGCTTCGCCAAGCCGCCCAAGCGCGCCAAGGTACCGGCTTTGACATCCGTGTTTTTCACGACCAGGTGCTCAGGAACGGCCCGGTGCCACTGGCGCTGCTGGCCGAGATGGTGGAGCACGAGGACACGCAGCCCGCGGCGGTGGCACGGCCAAACTGAACCGCCGCCGAACGAAACGCGGCATCACTGTAAACTTGTACAGTGATGCAAGCCCCCGCCCCAGCCCACACCCCCACAGCTGACCCGCCTGATGAAGATCTGGTCGTCGGCCGCCTGGCCTTGCCACGACGGCATCGAGCTGGACCTGATCGCGGCCGCTTGGGTGGAACCGGTGCAGGCCGGCAGCGGCCACAAGACGCTGCGTTTGACCGAGCTTGGCATTCGCTGTGTGGCCGAAGCGCGCCGACGCAATCAGCGCGCGCTGAGCCCGCATGACGCCCTGGCCGCCCGCATGGCGCGTGAGCTGCTGCTCGGTGGGCGCATCGTCTGGCGGGAATTGCCATTGCGGGCGCGGGCGCTTGCCCCGTCGCCAGAAGGCGAGTCCGAGCCCGCGTCTGAGCCAAAAGCGGCCGGGGCCAGCGACGATGCCGCGTTTTCGCTGGAGGCCATGCAGGCGCCGGCCGGCTCCAAACCGGCTTGGCGGGTCGCAAGACCGGATATTTTTTCGGTCCGCAACACCTCGGTTGAGGACTATTTGCAGCCGGTCGTGCATGAGATCAAGGTCAGCCGCGCCGACCTGCTGTCGGACCTGCGCCATGCAGCCAAGCGCGATGCTTACCAATGGCTGTGCAGCGAGTGCTTTTACGTGTTTCCGGCCGGGGTCGCCGAGGCGGCCGAGGTGCCGGAGGAGTTTGGCGTCTGGGTGCTGCACGGCGCCGTTGAAGATGGCCGTTTGGAATTGCTGCGCCCGGCGCGGCACAAGAGCTGCAAGCTGCCCTTCTCGGTTTGGCTGGCCTTGGCCAAGGCCGCGCCGGTCCGGCTGGAAGAAGAATCGGCGCAAGCTCAGCTGGCTGCTGGCGCCGACGCCGCCGACCTGGACGCTGACGCAGACGCGGACGCCGCAAAGTGAAGCCCTATGTGGTCGCGGTGCGGGCGCTGTGCGAATTCACCGCCAAGCACGGCGATTTAGACCTGCGCTTCACGCCGGCGCCCAGCGCACAAGAGGGGATTGCCGGCCATGCCTTGGTCGCGGCCCGCCGGCCCGCTCACTACCAAGCTGAGTTGGCCTTGAGTGGCCAGTACCGGGACTTGCTGGTGCGTGGGCGCGCCGATGGTTTTGATGCTCTGCTGGGGCGGCTCGAGGAGGTCAAGACCTTTAAAGGAAAGCTGGAGCAACTACCGGCGAACCACCGCCTACTGCATTGGGCTCAGCTCAAGGTCTATGGCGCCATGCTGTGCCGCGAGCAGGGCTTGGCCGAGGTCGAACTGGCCCTGGTCTATTTCAATATCGGCTCGCAACAGGAAACCGTCCTGCTAGAGCGTCATGGCGCGGCCGAGCTGCAAGCGCATTTTGAGCTGCTGTGCGAGCGCTTCTTGGCCTGGGCGCAGCAGGAGCAGGGGCACCGGGCCATCCGTGACGCCGCCCTGTCGACGCTGAGCTTCCCGCACGCCGAGTTCCGCAGCGGCCAACGCGACTTGTCCACCGCCGTCTACCGTGCCGCGCAAACCGGCCGCTGCTTGATGGTCCAGGCACCGACCGGCATCGGCAAAACGGTGGGCACGATCTTTCCTTTGCTGAAGGCCTGCCCTGCGCAGTCCATCGACAAGCTGTTCTTTCTGGCGGCCAAGACTTCGGGGCGCGGCCTGGCGCTCGGAGCTTTGCAATTGCTCAAACTGGGGGCCGAGACGAAGTTGCCACTGCGCGTATTGGAGTTGGTGGCGCGAGACAAGGCCTGTGAGCACCCGGACAAGGCCTGTCATGGCGACTCATGCCCGTTGGCCAAGGGCTTCTACGATAGGCTGCCGCTGGCGCGTGCGGCGGCAGTGGCTCAGGCAGAGCTTGCGCTGCTCGACCGGGCGACGCTGCGCGAGCTGGCCCTGCGTCACCAGGTCTGCCCCTATTACCTGAGTCAGGAACTGGCACGCTGGAGCGATGTCATCGTAGGCGACTACAACTACTACTTTGATACCAGTGCCATGCTTCACAGCCTGACGCAGGCAAATCTTTGGCGGGTGGCGGTGCTGGTGGATGAGGCCCACAACCTGGTCGAGCGTGGCCGCAAGATGTACACGGCCGAGCTGGATCAGGCCAGTTTTCGCGGCATTCGCTTGTCCGCACCGTCGGCTTTGAAAAAACCACTCGACCGTCTGCACCGCAGCTGGAATGAGTTGGTCAAGGGGCAGACCGAGCCCTACCAGGTGCTGGACGGCTTGCCGCTCAAGTTTTTGACCTCCTTGCAGCTATTGAATTCCGCGCTCGCCGAATACCTGGCCGAGCATCCAACCGAGGTCCATGCATCGCTGCAGAGCTTTTACTTTGAGGCCTTGCAATTTGCCCGCATGGCCGAGCTCTTTGGTCCGCATTCATTGTGTGATTTGAGCAAAACGTCGGGCGGCGCGGCGCGAGCCAGCGCGCTGTTGTGTTTGCGCAATGTCGTGCCGGCGCCGTTTCTTGGCGCCCGGTTCTCAGCCTCACAAACGACGGTGTTGTTCTCGGCCACGCTGCAACCGATGCAATACTTTTCCGACATCTTGGGCCTGCCTGCGAACACCGCTTGGCTCGAGGTGGCCGCACCTTTCAAACCTGAGCAACTGCGTGTCTCGGTGGCCAGCAACATCTCCACCCGCTACCAGCAGCGCGCGGCCTCATTGCCGGCCGTGGTGGATCTGATGGCCGGGCAGTTTGGCGCCCTGCCCGGCAACTATCTGGCCTTCTTCAGCAGCCACGACTATCTGCAAGAGGCGGCGGCCTTGTTCAAATCCAAATGGCCGCTGATCACAATCTGGCAGCAAACGCGGCGCATGGCGGAGCAAGAACAGCAGGAATTCCTAGAGCGCTTGACGGTGGACAGCCAAGGCATTGGCTTTGTCGTGCTCGGCGGCTCATTTGGGGAGGCGATCGACCTGCCCGGCAAACGATTGATTGGTGCGTTCATTGCAACGCTGGGGCTACCGCAGGTGAATCCGGTCAATCAGCAGATCAAATTGCGCCTGGACCAATTGATGGGAGGGGCCGGCTACAACTACACCTATCTCTACCCCGGCCTACAAAAAGTCGTGCAGGCGGCCGGGCGGGTGATTCGCACCGGCGCGGACCGCGGCGTGCTGCATCTGCTGGACGACCGCTACAGCCGGCGCGAGGTGCAGGCATTGCTGCCAAGCTGGTGGCGGCTGGACGGTGCTGCTTGAGGGTTGGTTGCCAGCTTAGCGCCCAGGCGAATGCCGGCATGACGGCGCATCAAAGCCGCGCCAGTGCGGCGCCGAGCTCGCTGCGCAGCTGGCGCAGGCTCAATAGCTCATGATCCGGGGCCTGCAGCGCTGGCCAAAGCAAGGCCACCAAGTCGTGGGCGCTGGCGTCGATGTCAATCTGCCGGCCGGCGATGATGACCTCCCACAAAATATGCTCCATGGGCCCGAACACCAGTGATCGCAGCAGGCGCAGCGGGATATCCCCGCGCACCTCGCCATTGGCTTGCCCACGGGCCAGCAACTCCATCAAGGGCGCGGTGTAGCGGCGTTGCAGTTCGACAAAGGCATCGCCAAACTCTTGGCTACCGTTGTCTTGCTTCTTTCTGCCCTCCGACAGCACCAGCGCGCACAAACCGGTGCCTTGAATCAGGAACAGGCGCAGATGGGTATGCACCATGAACTCCAGTTGCACCCGCACCGAAGCCTTGCGCGGCAGCCCGGTTTCAATCGCGGCAATGATCTCGTCATACCAGTCACCGATCACCCGCATGCACAACTCACGTTTGCCACGAAAGTAGGTAAACACCGTGGCCTCGGAGATGCCCAGGCGCTGGGCGATTTCGGTCGTGGTGGCGCGCTCGTAGCCGCGTTCGGCAAACACCTCGCGGCCAACGCGCAGAATGTCGCGCACACGCTGCTCGGCTTTTGCGCCGGCGGGCGAGCGGCGCTGGGGTGGCGCGTTGAGTGTTGTAGCGGTAGTCACGGCGGCCATTTTGCGCACAAATTGAGTAAAGCTCAAGTCATACTTGCATCAAGCGCTTCTCTGGCCTATTCTTCGGCCCTCGCGCACGTCTGTGGATTTTCAGCGCGCCTTTTTCATGAATTTGTGAGCTGCACTCATTTCATTTGTGTGCCAGCATTTTTGGAGACACCATGCCCGCACTCAGCAGCAAGCTCAATGCCCGTTCCGCCGACTTCAAGTCCAATGCCGAGGCCATGCGCGGCCTGCTGGATGACCTGAACAGCCGGCTGGAGAAGATTGCTCAGGGCGGCGGCGAGGCGGCGCGGGCCAAACATCTGTCGCGCGGCAAGCTGCTGCCACGTGACCGCGTTGAAATGCTCTTGGACCCCGGCACGCCGTTTCTGGAGCTGGCGCCACTGGCGGGTCTGAATATGTATGACAACGCGGCGCCAGGCGGCGGCATCATCGCCGGCATCGGCCGCGTCGCCGGCGTCGATTGCATGATCGTCTGCAATGACGCAACGGTGAAGGGCGGCACCTATTACCCGATCACCGTCAAAAAGCATCTGCGCGCGCAGGAGATCGCGGCGCAGAACCGCCTGCCCTGCGTCTATCTGGTTGATTCGGGCGGCGCCAATCTGCCGAACCAGGACGACGTGTTCCCGGACCGCGACCATTTTGGGCGAATCTTTTTCAATCAAGCCAATTTATCGGCCGCCGGCATCCCGCAGATCGCCGTCGTGATGGGCTCCTGCACGGCCGGCGGCGCCTATGTGCCGGCGATGAGCGACGAGACC
>JADMJQ010000097.1:0-11576 GCA_018780415.1 Roseateles sp.
TTCGAGCATTCGGCCAACGACGCATGGCGGTCGCGCAGTAAAAAGTTCTCAGCCTTTCAGGCCTGATCCGGGATCTCGGGTTCGACCAAGAGCGCCAGCAACTGCAGCGACTCCTGCCAACCCAGGTAGCAGAACTCGACCGGGATCACGGCCGGAATGCCTTCCTGGACAATGTTCAGCTCGGTGCCGCAGGCCACCGCCTTGAAGGCTATCGTGACCTGCATGTCGCCGGGCAGATTGGGGTCATCGAAGCGGTCGTTGTAGCGGATCAGCTGGCCCGGCTCCAGCGCCAGATAGGTGCCGCCGAAGGCATGGCTGTGGCCGCTACCGAAGTTGGTGAAGGACATGCGGTGGCTGCCGCCGACGCGGGCGTCCATATGGTGAACTTCGCCCGTGAAGCCATGCGGCGGCAGCCACTTGACCATCGCCTTGGGGTCCAGAAAAGCGCGGTAGGCCTTGTCGGGTGTGCAGCGCAAGACGCGCTGCAGGCGGATGGTGTTGCCGGGTGTGGACATGGGCGTTGGCTCCTGTGTTTGACTTGAATGAACGAGCGCCTGCGCTGACCTTTGGAAGCGTGGGCCGCACATCGTACGATGGCCGCCATGGACAATGTTGACATCGATGTTTTGCGCCAAGTCGAGGCTTGGATGAGCGCCGGCAGCGCCGTGGTGCTGGGCACCATCACGCGTACCTGGGGCTCGGCGCCGCGCCCGGTCGGCTCGCTGGTGGCGGTGCGCGATGACGGCCAGATTGCCGGCTCGGTCTCGGGCGGCTGCATCGAGGATGACCTGATCGCCAAGGTGCGCGAAGGCGCCTTGCGTCTGCAGCGCCCTCAGCTTTTGCGTTATGGCGTTGACGCCGAGCAAGCCAGTCGCTTTGGCCTGCCTTGCGGCGGCACGCTGGAGCTGTTGCTGGAGCCACTCTCGAGCGCGTCGTTGATCGCGACCCTATTGGCCCGGCTGGACGGCGGTGAACGGGTCTGCCGCACGCTGGACCTGGCCAGCGGCGCGGTGGTCTTGGGGCCGCCGCAGGCCGGCGCCGATCTGCTGACGCTGAGCGAGCAAAGTCTGGTCACCCACCATGGCCCGCAGTGGCGGCTGCTGATCATTGGCGCCGGTCAAATGACGCGCTATCTGGCCAGCATGGCCCTGGGCTTGGGCTATCAGGTGATGATCTGCGATCCACGGGAAGAGTATGCCGACGGCTTTGCCGTCGCGGGCGCCCGGTTGACGCGCGAGATGCCCGACGACGTGGTGGTGGCATTCGCCCCCGACGGCCACAGCGCCGTGGTGGCCCTGACGCATGACCCCAAGCTCGACGATCTGGCGTTGCTGGAGGCGCTCAGAAGCCCTGCCTTTTATGTCGGCGCCATTGGCTCACGCATCAACCAGAGCAAGCGCAAGGCGCGCTTGGCCGAGCACTTTGGCTTGTCGGCCGCGCCGCTGGCGCGCCTGCACGGCCCGGTCGGCCTGCATATCGGCGCGCGCACGCCGCCTGAAATTGCGCTGTCCATCTTGGCCCACATGACGGCGGAACGCTACGGGGTCAGTTTGAGCAGCTCGCAATTGCGCTCTGGCGAGGGTTTGGCCGCGGAGGGTGGCTGTGCGGTCTGAATTTCTGGCGCTGGCCCTGGCCTTGGCTTGTTGCGGCGCAGGCGCAGCCGAATCCGTGCGCGATCAAGAAATTGCCGAATGCCGACCTGGTGAAATCGCCACCTGGGCCGACGGCCGCGACCGCGCTGCGCTGAGCAATCCGCTGCTGTTTGTGTACTGGCATGCCGGTGCGCCGGCCTGGTTTTCGTCCGCGCAATTGATGGCGGTATTGAAACGTGCGAATCGCGCCTGGGGCGACTGCGGCGTGAAAAGCCAGGTGATAGCCTTGGTCGGCAATGCGGAGCTGCCGCCCGGCGCGATCTTGGTGCAATGGAGCGAGGAGGGCAGCGCGGGCAATTTTGGCCTGGCCAATCTGGGCCGGCGCACGCTGGCGCTGAGCCCGGCCATGTTCCAGCTGCTGCGCACCCGCAACCCCAATTACCCGGCGGAGCAAACCCTGCAAATGGTGGTGTCGCACGAGATGGGCCATTTCTTCGGCTTGATGGCGCACTCGCGCCGCTGCGTTGACGTGACCTCCTATTACAACGATGGCAAGGGCGGCAGTTGTTATGCACGCGACCTCTCGCAGCTCAAAAGCGTGGTCGAGTACCGTTCGGTCTTGCCTACCGCTTGTGACATTCAGCGTTGCCGCATCGCCAATGGCTTGCCCGGTAAAACGCCTTGACCGTTTGATATTGAAATCGACCATGAAATCTTTAGTCCTGAGCCTGTGGCTGTGCGCCGGCCTTGCCATTGCCGTGCCGCCCGATGATTATTCCGCCGGCCTGGCCTTGCTCGGCAAGCAGCCCGCCAAGGTCAGCAATCGCGAAGCGAGCTTGATCTACCGCTGGCTGTTCGCCGTCGATGATTTGGCCGAAGTCCAGCGCCGCAGCGCGGCGGCATTGGGCAAAAAGACGCCGCTGCCCGCCGACCAGCAGGCGGCCGGCCGTCTGGCGCTGGAGCAGCGCCAGTTCGAGCGCGCCCAGGCCAGCTTCGAGAGTGCGCAAGCCCATGCCTCGGCCACGCCCGCCGACAAGGCCGCCGCGCTCGCGGGCTTGAGCCAGCTTGGCCTGCAGCGGCGTGACTTTGATGCCGCGCTCAAGTTCGCGCAGGCCAGCCTTGCCTTGAGTGCTTCGGCGGACGGCCAGATGGCGCTGGCCGACGCCTTGATTCGCCTGGGGCGCACCGACGCAGCCATCAGCGCGGCAGAGGCGGCGGTGGCGTTGGACCCGCAGCATGAAATGGCGCATTACCTGCTCGGCAATGGCTATGCGCGCAAGAACTACAGCGAAATGGCCGCGCTGCAGCCGGCTGCTTTTGTGCAGGCGCAGCAGCTGACGCGGCTGGCCTCCGATGCCTTTGTCGCCGGTGACCTGGCGCGCGCCCGGGGCTTGAGCGAGCAGGCCTTGCGCGTGCTGCCCGGCTATGGCCGCGCCCACGCGGTGCTGGCCAAGGCGCTGGAGTCACAGCGCATGGCCCTGGATGTGCACCGCGCCGCCGCTGAGGCCCGCTTTGCCGCCACGCCCATGCCCGCTGTCCCTGGCATCGAGCGTTATGTGTTGAACTGGGCGGAGTTGTCGCCACGGCACCAAAAGCGGGTGGCCTTGTCGATTGCGCCTTGGAAGGCCTATGTGCCGGTGCTGGTCGAGGGCGGTGCCACGCATTTCATCAAGCCCTTGTACATGAAGCTGTCCGAAACCCCGGGCGCGCAGGCGCTGAAGGATCAGCGCATCAACTACGACTCACGCCTTTGGGACGATGTGCGCGGCGCCGGCGGTTTCAACACGGTGACCGGCATCGAGGACGTCGAGCGCTCGATCTTCGACCGCTACAACACCGTCTTGCATGAGCTGACGCATCAAGTGCACGGGGTGATGACGGTGAGCCAGACGCGCGAGATTCAAGCGCTGTATCGGCGCGCCAAGCTGCGCGACGAAGCGACCCAGAACGGTTTTTTGTCGCGCTACGCTGCCGGCTCGGTGTGGGAGTATTTCGCCGAGGGCGCGAACAGTTTTGATTCACCGCGCCGCGACGCCTTGGACAACCGCGAGATCGTGCGCGAACGCCTGATCGAGATCGACCCCGACTTGCAGGCGCTGGTCGCGCGCATGTTGAGCAGCCAGGATGTTCGCGCTAGCGTGCCGATCGCCTTGCTCAACGCCGGTCATCAAAAGCTCGAGGAGGGCGACGCCGCGCAGGCCCTGGCGCTGTACGCGCGCGCCGCCAAGGCAGCCGCGCCGGGCGATGAGGCGGTGCTGACGGCCCAACTCAGCGGGCTCTCATTCAGTGGCGATCATGCGGGCGTGCTGCCGCTGGCCGCTCAAGCTCAGCAACTGCACCCACGCAGCGGCGCATTGCGGGTGGCTGCTGCCGAGGCCTTGTGGCATGCCGGCCAAAGCTTGGCGACGGTAACGGACGCGCTGGCCGCCAGCCGCGACGGCCTGGCCGGTGATGAAGACCGCTACCGCGTGGACCTGGCCTTGGGCGACAACTATCGCAAGCTCGGTGACGGCCCGCGCGCGCTGGCCGCCTTTGACGCGGCGCTGGCCTACCAGTCCGACAGCCCCGAGGGCTTGTGGGGCCGCGCGGCGGCGCTGGCCATGGCCGACTCGCGCTGGGCCGAGGCCTTCGCCATCTACGAGCAGGCCTTGCGCTTGCGCACGGGTGTGGTCGATTTGCGTGCCGACCTGGTGCAGGACCTGATCCGCGCCGGCCGTTATGAAGCGGCCGCCCAGCAGTTGACGGAGGCGCTGCTGCTGGATGCCGACGATCCACGCTTGGCTGCGCTGGGGGCTTGGCTGGCGCTGGAGGGCAAGCAAGATGCCGAGCTGGCGCTGCGCAAGGCCAAGGCGGCGCTGGAGCAAACGCCTTGGAATGACCTGGCGCTGATCGTCAAGGGCGCAGCCCTGCAGTCACTGGGGCGACTTGAGGAATCAAAGCAAGCTTTGCTGCCGCTGCGCCAACGCCTGGCCGCAGACGCGCCGCCGCAATGGCTGTACCGGGCGGACAAGTCGAGTTGGGTGTCGGTGCATCAGTTGCCGGCTGTCGAGCGGGGGTTGCTGCGGCGCTGGGGGCTTGCCGGCGCGGGGCCATAAAGTATCAAGGCCAGCCATCGGAATAAGGTTGGGTGTTCTCATTTTGACGATGGATGCCTGGTGAAATGAGATTTTGGGTTGCTGCGTTATTTGCAGCTGGTGTTCAATTTTTCGGGAGATTTCATGTCTTGCGTCCTGAGCAGTAATTCGATTTCAAGGAAACTGCTGTTGAGTGCGGCTCTGAGCGTTGCGCATGCTTCAATCTTGGCGCAAGCCGTTGAGTTGGAGTTTTCAGTGCCGGCCGGCTTGCAATCAAAAATAGTCGAGCATGCATCGGCTGCCGTTCCTTTGCGCGCTTTGGCTGGCTATACGTCGGTCGAGGAACTTGACCATAAAACTAATTTTTCCAAAATATATATAGATTCGAACGTAGAGTTGTTGCGGCAGGAGAGTGGATTGACGGGCGGCTCCGCCAGCACGGTTTACCGCAATGGCGCGGCCAAGGCGCTAGGGCGAGGCATGAATCTCTGCGGCTTGGCCACGGTTCTTTCGGAGTCGCAGTCGACAACCGATACCTCGGCAACTTCCGCCATTCCTATCGGAAAGCTATTTGTGCCTTTTGGCGTCAAGTCAAGCATTGATTTCAGCAATAGATATCGTTTGAGTTCGCTCGAAGCAAGTATTCCGTCTTTGTGTAAACCGGTGGCTGGCGAGGAGTTCAGTTTTAAATTTGAAGCAGAACATACGATGAAAACATCTGGGCTATTCGGCGGCACCAAGCTTATTCGCCGTAGCGCCCATTCAAAGTGCAAGGTGGCGGCCGAGGCAATCTCGGCAAAGCAGGTGCATCCGTCCTTGCAAGGTGAAGCGTTGCTAGTTTCTTGCGAGTCGGAGGACCAGAACAACAAGAACAGTACTGAGGAGTATGTCTATTTGAAAGACTCCGCTTTTTACTTGTTGACCGGTCGCGTGGACGAATGGCAGCGCTCGAAAATACAGTACCTGGCTGTGCCCTATGCCGCGCCGTAGCAATCTGAGTTGGCGGCGAGTCCTGGCGCAGCATTTCGCACTCACTGCTATTCCTTTCTCGGAGCCTATGCCATGAAGAAATCCATCTTTCTGAGTTATCCACGGCCCTTCAACGCGGATCAAGAGAACTTCATCAAGGATTTGAGTGCCTATTTGTCGACCCGCGGAATGGAGCCCAGGACCCTGGGGGTCACCGACTACGATGTTGACGCCCCGCTGAAGGCCATCAGGCGTTTGATGCTGGAATCAAATGGCTTGATCACGGTGGCCTTTCGGCGCACCTTGGTCCATAGCGCCGAAGCCAAGCCGGGTACTGCGGAGGCGTTTGCCATTCAGGACAAATGGTTGACCAGCCCCTATGCCCATATCGAGCCGGCGATGGCGTTTCAAATCGGCTTGCCGATCTTGATTCTGCGCGAGAGTGGTGTGATCGCGGACGGGATACTCGAGAAAGGTGTGGTCGGCACCTATATGCCAGAGTTTGATCTGTCAAAAGCGAGCGCCAGCTATCTGCAGTCGCCCGAACTGAGTCAGATCATCGGCAAATGGGAGGGCTATGTGGCCAGCGTGATCGAAAGCAGGGGCAATCCGCCCAAGCTGTACTGACGATTAGGCCTTGCGGCAGGGTGATGCCGGCAGGCCGTGGCGCTTGAGCAGGTCGGCGACGCGGCCCTTGCGGCAGAGATCGATCAGCGCCGCATCAAAAGCGAGCCGGTCTGCGCGCTTGACCTTTTGCAATGAGAGTCCAAAGCTGTAGCCAAAGCTCTTGGCCATGCCGGTGGCCTGCAGGCCACCATAGCCGTCCCCGCGCATCAGCAGCAGCGCCATGCTCTCGTTGATCAAGGCCAGGCCCTGCTCGCCGTAGCGGCCGGCCAGCAGTTTGCGCAAGACGGTCGGGTTATCGGGCTCCAGTGACGTCTCGACGCTCAGTCCGGCGATCAACTCGGCCAGCACCAGGCTGGCGCCCGAGGGGCCGTAGACGCCGACCACATGGCCTTCCAGCGACTTGGGCCCGCGGTAGGTGAACTCTTGGCCGGCGCGCGCAAAGAACACATAGCGCGCATCAATCACCGGCGCCGAGATGTGGAAGAGCTTGCGGCGCTCGGGCAGATCCACAAAGGCCAGGATGCCGTCGACCTCACCGCGCTCGGCGGAGCGCAGCGCCCGCCGCCAAGGCAGCAGTTCGACCCGGCATTCGCGTCTGAGCTGCGCGCAGACTTCGCTCAGCACTTCCACCATGGGGCCGGCCGCATGGCCTGCCTCGGCGTAGGTGTAGGGCGGGAAGGCTTCGGTCACGAAATTCAATGGAGGCCCAGCCGTTGCCGCGCTTGCTGCCGCGCCGGAGGCCGACACCCAACTCAAGCCCAAAACAAGACTCACCAGCAGCCGACGTAGCATCAAAGCCCTCCAAGATTGACCCAGCGCGCCTGTGATCAAGTGGCGGCATCGCGGCGAGCATAGACGATCTTGCGACGCGGCCAATTGAGAAAAAGACAGCAAGAAGGAGAGTGAAAAAGGCCGCGAGAAAATGGCTACTATGGCGTTCGATTCACCGGCCAGCCCGCCAGCGAATCAACTCACTGCTCATCAACTCATTCAGCCGGGACCGTGCCATGACCCCCACCACCAAAGTCCTCGCCCTTTGCGGCAGCTTGCGTAGCAAATCATCCAATAAGGGCTTGCTGCGCTATGCGCAAGCGAATGCGCCCGAGGGCATGAGTATTGAAATTGCCGACCTGGCGTCGATTCCCTTTTATAACGCGGACATCACCGAGGTACCGCCGGCGGTGACACAGTTGCTGGCGCAGTTTGCCAATGCCGATGCTTTTATATTCGGCGGCCCGGAGTACAACTATTCGATCTCGCCGGCCTTGAAGAACGCGATTGATTGGGCCTCGCGGGCGCCCAACAATGCCTTGCTGGGCGGCAAGGCGGCCGCCATCATGGGGGCAGGCGGCGGCATGGGCACCTCGCGAGCGCAATACCATCTGCGCCAGGTCTGTGTGTTTGTCGACGTGCATCCCTTGAACAAACCCGAGGTCTTTGCCAACGCGTTTGCCGGCCAGTTTGATGCCGACGGCAATCTCACCGACGAGAAAATCAAGGACGGTATCAAGGCGCAACTGGCGGCGCTGGCGGCCTGGTCGCAGCAGCTGCGCAAATAGGCGGCCGCGCTGCCAAGTAGAGACTGCCGCCATTGAACCTGCAACACACCGAGCGCCTGACCATTCGGCCCTTGGCGGCCGCGGCAGATGCGGCTTTCATGCTCGGGCTCTTGAATGATCCGAGCTGGCTGCACTTTATCGGTGACCGTGGTGTCAAGACGCTGGCGGACGCGCAGGCCTATATAGCGTCCGGCCCGGTCGCCATGTATGCGCGCCTGGGCCATGGCTTTTGCGTGGTGGAGACGCGGCGCAATGCCGAGCCCATCGGCATCTGCGGCCTGTCCCAGCGCGACTATCTGGACAGCCCCGATCTCGGCTTCGCCTTGCTGCCGCAATTCGGCGGACAGGGCTATGCCTACGAGGCCGCCGCCGCGGTGCTGCTTGATGCGCAAACGCGGCTGGGTTTGACGCGCATCTTGGCGACCACGCGTCTCGACAATATCGCCTCACAAAAGCTGCTCGAAAAGCTCGGCCTGCGGTTCGAGCGCCTGATGGCGCATCCCGAGGGTGGACGCTTGCTCAAGCTGTATGCGCTGGCCCGCAACTGAGTTGCGGGCAACTCAGCAAACGCTCAAGCCTTCTTGCCCGGCGCCTTCAGCAGCCCTTCGCAGGTAGCGCGCTGCTTGTCCGCCACATCTACCTTGCTGCAGATACCGTCTAACTGCGTCTTCAAGCGGGCCATGGACGCGTCATGTTTGCCGTCGGCATTCCATTTGCTCAAGGCGCCGCCGACCTTTTGCAGCGAGCGGGCGCTGCGCTCGTAGAACGAGCCCTTGTCCTGCGCCGCTTCGTTGAACAATTGCGCGGCAGTCTTCTCGATGCGGGCGGCGTCTTGCGGCGCCAGCTCGGTCAGCGCGGCCATATAGCCCGAGCCCCATTGCAGACGCGTGGCCGGGCCTTCGCTCTTGTTGAAGCTCTCCTCATACCAGCGCAGCGCCTCGTCCTTGCGGCCCTGTTTTTTGGCATTGCCGCCGAGCTGGCTCATCAGGTAATAGGGTGAGTGGCTCTTGCTCAGGCTGGCCTTGAGCAAGTCGTCGCTGTCCTTCCATTGCCCGGCAGCGCCCAGCACATAGGCGGCGGAGCTGATGACGGCCTGGCGCTCATAGCCGTCGGTGATCTCGCGGTCGGCCTTGGCCGAGGCCTCTTTGACGTCCTTGATCAGGGCGGGGCTCAGCTTCGGCGTCAGCTCGGTCTTGGCCACGTCGAGGCGGGCCAGCTCGACGCGGGCGGTCAATGCGCCAAGGCGGTCCGCACGCGACAAGCTGCTGTCCGCTTCCAGGCGCTTCAAGGCCAGCTCAAACTCGCCGATCAACTTGCTGCGCGCTGCGCCGGCTTGCGGCGTCAGCGACTTGACGATATCGCCCGCGCCATTGCTCAGCACATCCATCTGCGCCCGCGACTCGGCCGGGCTGGACAGCACGCTGTGCACCAGGGCGGCCAGCTTGGCATCGGGTTTGGCGCCCTTGCCGTCGTCGCTGGCGCTGAGTGTCTTCAGCCACAGCCTTGTCGTGGTTTCGGCATCGACACCTTGCGAGGCCGCGGCCAGCTGCGCCAGCAAGGCCGGCAGCTCGGCCGCAGGCACCAGCTGCGACTCGCCGGTTTCCCAGGAGTAAAAGCCCAGCAAGCGCCATTCATTCGCGGTTAGCTTCTTGCCCGCCTTGGCGTCGGCCAGCACATCGGCGACCGGTCGGCCGCCGGCCAGGCCCAGCTGCAGCACCTTGATCACTTGCGGCGCGTCGATCTCGCCCGGCAGGCGGGTGATCTCGCGGCCGTCGGCGCTGAACAGAATCATCGTCGGGTAGCCGCGCACCTTGAAGCGGGTCCCAAGCTTTTGCGCACCCGGCGAATCGCCGTCGATATGCACCGGCACGATGGCCTGGGTCTGCTCGATGAAGTCCTGGCGGTTGAACAGCGTCGCCTTGAGCTGATTGCAAGGCGGGCACCATTTGGCGCCCCAATACAGCAGCACCGGCTTGTTCTCGGCGCGCGCCTGGGCGAAGGCTTTTTCAATGTCCGCATCGGCGCTGGCGGCTTGCCAGGCAACGCTGGCGGTGGCCATCGCGTGGGCGGCGGGCGCCAGGCAGAACAGGGCGGCCAGGCTGAGAGCGGCAGCGGCGGTGGCCGTGCGGGGTGTCGACAGATTGAGCTTCATGCGGATGTCCAGGCGACCCGGGTCGGGCCACCGTTCTGTAAAGAGTGGTGGCGGCATTGTGCGGCCTGGCGGGGCCACTCGATATACGGAGAACAACTGAGCTTATTCAGTGCGGGGATGGCTTGCTGTCTGCGCTTGCTCGATGGCCTGAACACTTGGCGCCGAAGGGAATGAATGAATTCCCGCCCGCTTCACGCCATGATGTTCGCCCCGCCGTCGATATAGACCGTATTGCCCGAGATATGCCGCGCATAGCGCGTCGCCATGTAAGCGCAGGCGTAGCCGACGTCCATGATGTCGACCAGCTCGCCCAGCGGCGCGCGCTTTTCAGCCTCATGCAAGAGCGCCTCAAAGTCCTTCAGCCCCGAAGCGGCACGGGTCTTCAGCGGCCCAGGAGAGATCGCATGCACGCGGATGCCCAGATGGCCCAGCTCATAGGCCAGGTAGCGGCACGAGGCCTCCAACGCCGCTTTGACCGGGCCCATCATGTTGTAGTTGGGCACCACCTTGTTGGCGCCGTGATAGCTCATCGCGAACAGGGAACCGCCCTCGGTCATCAAGGGCGCGGCCAACTTGGCCATGCGGATGAAGGAATGGCAAGACACATCCATCGCTTTGCCGAAACCTTCGGCCGAGCAGCTCAAGAGCCCGCCTTGCAAATCGTCCTTGGGCGCAAAGGCGATCGAGTGCAGGACGATGTCGAGCTTGCCCCAACGGGCCTCAATCTGCTCGAACACCGCTTCAAGCTGGCCCGGCTGCGTCACGTCCAGCGGCAGGCACAGCGGCGCTTCGATCGCTTGCGCCAGCGGTTCGACATGCGGGCGGGCTTTCTCGTTCAGGTAGGTCACCGCGACCTCGGCGCCCAGCTCCTTGAAGGCCTGAGCGCAACCCCAGGCGATTGAGCTTTCATTGGCGATGCCAACGACCAGGGCTTTTTTGCCGGCGAGCGGCTGGTTGATGCCGGCGGGTTCATGCGTGCTGTTCATCATTGCATTCCTTGCTGTTGTTCTGATTCAGCAGCGCCAGGCAGTGGCGCGCGATGGTGAGTTCTTCATTGGTGGGGATGACCCAGGCGGCGCAGCGGCTGGCCGGCGTGCTGATGCGGGGGCCGCCGGCGTTATTGGCAGCCTCGTCCAGCTCGACGCCCAGCCACGCAGCGGCACGGCAGATGGCCGCCCGCACCGGTGCGCTGTGCTCGCCGATGCCGGCGGTGAAGACGATGGCGTCGATCCCGCCCAAGGCGGCCGCCAGCGACCCTAACTCGCGGCCGATGCGGTAGACAAACAGCTCGATCGCCTCGGCCGCGCGTGGGTCGCTGCTCTCGCTCAAGGCCCGCATATCGCTGGAGATGCCTGACACGCCGAGCAGCCCCGACTCCTTGTAGAGCAGCCTCTCCAAGGCGCGCGCGTCCATCTTCAGCTCGTCCATCAGGAACAGCAGCACGCCGGGGTCGAGGCTGCCGCAGCGGCTGCCCATCACCAGGCCATCCACGGCGGTGAAGCCCATCGAGCTGGCGATGCTCTTGCCATTCAAGAGCGCGCACATGCTGGCGCCATTGCCCAGATGCAGCACAACGGTCTTGCCGGCGGCCGCCCGCGGGTCG
>JADMJQ010000097.1:11586-12411 GCA_018780415.1 Roseateles sp.
GATGAATTCATAGCTGAGGCCATGGAATCCATAACGCCGCACGCCCCGTGCGGTGATCGCCGGCGGCAGCGCAAAGGCTTGCGAGACGGCCGGCGCCGTGCGGTGAAAGGCGGTGTCAAAGCAGGCCACCTGCGGCAGACCCGGCAGGCGCTGCGCAATCAGGCGAATCGCCAGCAAGTTGTGCGGTTGATGCAGCGGCGCCAAGGGCAGCAGCGACTGCAAATCGCTGAGCAGCTCGGGCGTCACCAGCTCGGGCGCGGCATGGGTGAGGCCGCCATGCACGACCCGGTGGCCAACGCCGATCAGCCGCAGGCCGCCGCCGTTATGTTCGCGCAGCCATTCGGCCAAAAAGTCGATCGCACCGCTATGACCCAAGGGGCCGGGCGCCCGCGCCGGGCCGGGCCAGCGCTGCTCACCCAGCAACTCGCCGTGCGCGCTGCGCACCCAAAAATGTGCGGCCAGGCCCAGTTCTTCAAGTGCGCCGCTGGCGATCAAATGCAGCCGGCGCGCGTCGTCGAGCCGGTAGACGCTGAACTTCAGGCTCGATGAGCCGGCATTCAGCACCAACAGCGCCTCGTGGCTGCTGCCATAGGCCATGGTCATAGCGCGGCTCCGGCCTGGGCCAGCAGGGCCTTTTGATGGCGCGCCAACAGAATCGCCACCGCGCAGGAGGCCAGCCTTGTGAGCAGCGAGTCGGCCCGGCTGGTCAGGATGATGGGCACACGCGCGCCCAGCACAATGCCGGCGGCGTCGGCGTCGGCCAGGAAGGACAGACTCTTGGCCAGCATATTGCCGGCCTCCAGATTGGGCACCACCAGGATGTCG
>JADMJQ010000093.1 GCA_018780415.1 Roseateles sp.
AAGTCATGTTCGGCTACCCGGTCACCTGCGAAGGCGGCGAATACAAGATCGTCGATGGCCTGGAGATCGATGCCTTCTCGCAAGAATGCATCAACAAGACCCTGGCCGAGTTGCAAGGCGAGCAAGACGGCGTCAAGCATTTGCTGTGATATCCAGCCGGCCTTTTTGAGGCTGTTTTCTGAGTAAGCTAGGGGTCGGCGTGAATACATGCCGACCCCTTTTTCTTGAATGAGCGCAATAGTGAGTCAAGCCCTGCATCCCAAACAAGCCTTGTTCGAAGACGGCGACGTCGCCACCGCCCTGCCGGTGGTCGACCATTACTGCGGCGTCGAGGTCCGCATGCGCAAAAGCCTGCAACTGCAGGCCGAGATGGGGCCGCTGTTCGACATCACCCTGGATTGCGAAGACGGCGCGCCGATCGGCGGCGAAGCCGAGCATGTGCTCTTGGTGGCCGAGCTGCTGAACGGTTCAGCCAACCGCCATGGCCGCGTCGGCGCGCGCGTGCATCCGCTGGGCACGCCGGCGTTCGAGGCCGATGTCGACGGCCTGATCGCCCGAGCGGGGGAACGGCTCGCCTATTTGATGGTGCCCAAGCCGCGCAGCGCCGCCGAGGTCGATGCGGCCTGCGCCTTCATTGACGCCAGCCTCTTGCGCCACGGCATCCAAAAACCGCTGCCCGTCCATGTGCTGATCGAGACCCACGGCGCGCTGCGCGATGTGCAGCAAATCGCAGCGAACCCGCGCATCGAATCGCTGTCCTTCGGGCTGATGGACTTCGTCTCCGCCCATCGCGGTGCGATCCCGCGCCATGCCTTGAGCTCCGAAGGCCAGTTCAGCCACCCGCTGGTGACGCGCGCCAAGTTGGACATATCGGCAGCGGCCCATGCCCATGCCAAGACGCCCTCGCATTGCGTGGTGACCGAATTCAAACATGCCGCCGCCATCGAAGCGTCGGCCGCGCGGGCCGCGCGCGAGTTCGGCTACACCCGCATGTGGAGCATCCATCCCAGCCAGATCCAACCCATCATCGACGCTTTTGCGCCCAGCCTGGCCGAGATCGACGAGGCGATAGACATCATCCACGCGGCCATGGCTGCCGACTGGGCGCCGATCCAGTACCGCGACAGCTTGCATGACCGCGCCAGCTACCGCTACTTTTGGCAGGTGCTGGAGCGCGCCCATCGCACTGGCCAGGCCCTGCCTATCGAGGTGTCGTTGGCGTTTTTCGGCAAGCCCTGAAGACACTTGCTTGCGCAGCGACAAACAAGCGCAGCAAATGACAGGAAAATGCCATCGACTGGACCGACAATCGAAACATCAGATCTCCAACGCACGCTTATATGCACATCATCAAGTCAAGCCTCATCCTTTGCGCCCTGGCCGTCGCCGCCGGTCATGCTTGGTCGGCCGCTCCCACGGCCAATAGCAAGCCCAAGAACCGGCTTGCGGCCAAGGCCGCTCCCGCCGTCAAGGCGCAGGAGCCGGAACCGGAAGACAACAGCCCCTTGAACGAAGAGCAGATGGCGGCCAGCACGCAAGTCCATGCGGGCGACGCCGACTGTGAATTCAAGAACAAGGTCACCGTCACGCCCCATCCCGACAAGCCGGGCCGCTTTCGCCTGCAGTTCGGCAAGATGATCTTCAATATGGCGCCAGAACCCACCACCACCGGTGCGGTCCGCCTGGAGGACAAGAAGGCCGGCGTCGTCTGGCTGCAGATCCCCACCAAATCGATGTTGATGAACACCAAGGTTGGGCAACGGATGATCGACTTCTGCATGAATTCCACGCAGATTTCCGAAGCTCAGTCGGCAGCGCTGGCCAGCGCGCAGGCCGACGGCGCTCCAAAAGCCCCGCCCGTCCCTGCCAGTGCCGAGCCGATTGTTGGCGCCAGCATCACGCCTGAACTGCCGATCAAGCAGTAAACCAGGCCTAAGCCGGCGCTCATGCGGGCGCCGCAGCCAAATTTAGCTTCAGTACGTTGAACTAAGTACGTATAATAAATACATACTTTCTCCTTTTGGAGGTTCGCATGGAAGCCACTGTCGCCGAACGCGGCCAGATCACCCTGCCCAAGGCCGTCCGTGATGCCCTGGGCCTGAGCAAGGGCTCGATCCTCAAGGTTGAGCTTGACGGTGCGCGCATCATCCTGCGCAAAAACGTTGACGACGCCATATCCAGGGCGCGTGGCCGCTTCAAGCTACCCGAGGGAGTCAGCTCGGACGATGTGATGCGCGATTTGCGCGGCCGTGCACCAGGCGATCCGATCGCCGAATGACCGTTCGATGATTGCCATTGACACCTCCGTTCTGATCGACCTGCTCGGTGATGACGCCCGCGCCGACGCTGCGGAAGCTTGTCTTCGACTGGCACTCAGCTCCGGCCCAGTGGTGGTCTGTGATGTGGTGGTCAGCGAAGTCACGGCCGGCCTCGGACATGGCTCCGAAGTGATGGACGTGCTGGAAGAGATGGGCCTGCGTTTTCTGGCCCTGGACCAGCGCGCCGCCATCCGTGCCGGCGAGATGCAACGCAAGTACAAGCAGCGCCTGCGCGACAGCACGGCCAACCCATCGACTCAGCGCACGATCCCCGACTTCCTCGTCGGCGCCCACGCGATGCTTCAGTGCGACGCACTGCTGACCCGCGACGAAGGTTTTTTCCGCGACTATTTCAAAGGGCTCAAGGTCATCACCCCGACCCTGCCCTGACGTTCCCCCCAAGCTCTATTCACAGCAACATCTGGAGAGATTGACCATGCTGCAAGCCTACCGCCAACATGTCGCTGAGCGCGCCGCCCTCGGCATCCCACCGCTGGCCCTCGACGCCAAGCAGACCGCCGACCTGATCGAGCTGATCAAGACCCCTCCCGCTGGCGAAGGCGAGTTCCTGATGGATCTGCTGACCCACCGCATTCCACCCGGTGTCGATGATGCGGCCAAAGTCAAGGCCAGTTTCTTGGCCGCCGTCGCCCACGGCGATTTCGCCGTCGGTCTGATCTCCAAGACCAAGGCCACCGAGCTGCTGGGCACCATGGTCGGCGGCTACAACGTCAAGCCCCTGATCGACCTGCTGGACGACGCCGAAGTCGCGCCCATGGCCGCAGCAGCGCTGAAGAAGACGCTGCTGATGTTCGACTTCTTCCATGACGTCAGCGAGAAGGCCAAGGCCGGCAATGCCTACGCCAAAGACGTGATCAAGAGCTGGGCAGACGCCGAGTGGTTCACCAGCCGTCCCGAAGTGGCGCGCAAAATCACCGTGACGGTGTTCAAGGTCAGCGGCGAAACCAATACCGACGACCTGTCGCCAGCGCCCGACGCCTGGAGCCGCCCGGACATTCCGCTGCACTATCTGGCGATGCTGAAGAACGCCCGCCCCGGCATCACGCCCGAAGAAGACGGCAAGCGCGGCCCGATGAAGTTCATCGAAGACCTGAAGAGCAAGGGCCATCTGGTCGCCTATGTCGGCGATGTGGTCGGCACCGGCTCTTCGCGCAAATCGGCCACCAATAGCGTCATCTGGGCCACCGGCGAAGACATCCCCTTTGTGCCGAACAAGCGCTTTGGCGGCGTGACGCTGGGCGGCAAGATCGCACCGATCTTCTTCAACACGCAGGAAGACTCGGGTGCGCTGCCGATCGAAGTCGACGTTAGCGCCTTCAATATGGGCGATGTGATCGACATCTATCCCTATGACGGCAGGATCGAGAAGGACGGCAAGCTGGCCGTCGAATTCAAACTCAAGAGCGAGGTCTTGTTCGACGAGGTGCGCGCCGGTGGCCGTATCAACTTGATCATCGGCCGCTCGCTGACGGCCAAGGCACGCGACTTCCTGGGCCTGCCCGCCGCCACCACCTTCCGCCTGCCGACGCCTCCGGTCGCTACCAAGGCCGGCTTCACCCTGGCGCAGAAGATGGTCGGCCGCGCGGTTGGACTGCCTGAAGGCCAGGGCGTGCGCCCCGGCACCTATTGCGAGCCCCGCATGACGACCGTCGGCAGCCAGGACACCACCGGGCCTATGACCCGCGACGAGCTGAAGGATCTGGCCTGCCTGGGCTTCAGCGCCGACCTGGTGATGCAGAGCTTCTGCCACACCGCCGCCTACCCGAAGCCGGTCGACGTCAAAACCCACCGCGAGTTGCCCACCTTCATCAGCAACCGCGGCGGTGTCTCGCTGCGCCCCGGTGACGGCGTGATCCACAGCTGGCTGAACCGCCTCTTGCTGCCCGACACCGTCGGCACAGGCGGCGACAGCCACACCCGCTTCCCGATCGGCATCAGCTTCCCAGCAGGCTCGGGCCTGGTCGCCTTCGGCGCCGCCACCGGCGTGATGCCGCTGGACATGCCGGAGTCGGTGCTGGTTCGCTTCAAGGGCCAGATTCAACCCGGCATCACGCTGCGCGATCTTGTCCATGCGATCCCGCTGTACGCGATCAAGGCCGGCCTGCTGACCGTTGCCAAGGCCGGCAAGATCAATGCCTTCTCCGGCCGCATCCTGGAAATCGAAGGCCTGCCCGACCTCAAGGTCGAACAAGCGTTTGAACTCTCAGACGCCTCGGCCGAGCGCTCGGCTGCCGGCTGCACCGTGCATCTGAACCCTGCGCCGATCAAGGAGTATCTGACCAGCAATATCGTGCTGATGAAGAACATGATCGCCGATGGCTATCTGGACAAGCGCACGCTGGAGCGCCGCATCGCAGCGGTCGAGGCTTGGTTGGCCAACCCGCAATTGATGGCCGCCGACAAGGACGCCGAGTACGCCCACGTGATCGAGATCGACCTGGCCGACATCAAGGAGCCCATCCTGTGCTGCCCAAATGATCCGGACGATGCCAAGTTCCTCAGCGATGTGGCCGGCACCAAGATCGACGAGGTCTTCATCGGTTCTTGCATGACCAATATCGGCCACTTCCGTGCCGCCTCCAAGCTGCTCGAAGGCCGGCGTGACATCCCCGTCAAACTCTGGGTCGCGCCTCCGACCAAGATGGACGCGTCCGAGCTGACCAAGGAAGGCCATTACGGCACCTTCGGCGCCGCCGGCGCACGCATGGAAATGCCCGGCTGCAGCCTGTGCATGGGCAACCAGGCCCAGGTGCGCGAAGGTGCGACCGTGGTCTCGACCAGCACCCGCAACTTCCCGAATCGCCTGGGCAAGAACAGCAATGTCTATCTGGCTTCGGCCGAGTTGGCGGCGATCGCGTCCAAGCTGGGTCGCATCCCGACCGTGGCCGAGTACCACGCCGATATGGGCGTGATCAACAAGGACAGCAGCCAGATCTACAAGTACCTGAACTTCGACCAGATCGAGGAGTACGCGGAAACCGCCAAGAGCGTACAGAGCTGATCAGTCTGCGCAAACACAAAGGCCCGCCGAGTTACCGGCGGGCCTTTTTCTTTTACATGCAGACAGCTGTCTAAATCACTTCATGCCGGACTTCAGCGACGGTGGCGGCGTGAAACCGAGTTCACGTGCGCGCGACTCGTAACGCGCCGCCAGATCGGGTTGATCCAGCTTGCGGTAGTGCAGCGCCAGGTCATAGCTGGCGATGCCATTGCCCAACCACGACGCGTATTGCAGCCAGCCTTCGTAACGGCCCATTTCCTGCCCGCTGGCGCCGTCCTTGTAGATCACGCCGACCCGCTTGGCGGCGTCCTTGTCGCCCCTGGCCGCGCGTGCGATGTCGCGCGTGACAGCCTGGTCCATCGCTGCCGACGCTTGGAACGAGCTGCGGTACAGCTTGATGTCATTGCGCTGCAATATCTTGGCGGAATCCTGCGCACCTTCGAGCGCAACCTCCACCGACTGCTTGCGCCGACCCTCCGGATACTGCTCCAGATAGCGCTTGCAGAATCGCACGATCTCGGGCGGCCAGACGCTGGACTGGATTTGCTCCCACATGCTGTCTTCGTCGATTTGCTGCGCCGTCAATTCCTTGCCCGCGCTGGTATTCAGGCGACGTTGCAGCGGCACGGTGATACGCGTGTTGTCGGCGATGAAGGGGTCCTGTGCGACCAAGCGGATTTCCCGGATCGGGTGGTTCAGCATGGTGTCCCGCACATCGCGGCGCACCATCCTGAAGATGTCCACAAAGCTGGTGTCGTCGCTGGCGGCGTTCAGCACCTTGACCAGGGAGGCTGTGTAGAAAGTATTCTCGGTCGCCAGCGACGACGAGATGGCCGGCTTGCCGGCGGCAGTGGAGAACGCAATCAGGCAGCCGACCGGGGCCTCGACCTGGTTCAGCCCGTCTTTATCGCGCAGCGCGCTGCGGATGGACACCCGGCAGGAGTCGATGACCGCAAAGGTCGCGCCGGCGGTGCGCGGCGACAGCGGCCCCACCACATCCAGATTCAGCTCCAGGCTGCCGCTCTGGACCTCGCCCAATTTGCCCGGGTTGACGCCGGCTGAAATCAAGAGATTGCGCGCTTCGTCTTGCACGCCGTGGCCGGTGAAGTAGAAAAATATGGTGGCGTCGGCCGGCGCTGCGGCGACCGTTTTGGAGAAGGCATCGATGGCCAGGCGCGAGCGCGGCAGGTCCAGATTCAAGGCATCGATGACCTTGAAACCCTTGGATTCCAAGGCCGCTTTTAAGTCCCGCAGATTCTTAGGAACTGGTGGCAGGTCCTGATCGGCCGGGTAGTCGTTATTGCCCAACAAGAAAGCAAGCCGCACCTCCTCACCGGCAAACCCGTTAATCGGCGCCGACTGATAGCTGGCCGCACCCGCCGGCAAGCAGGCGAGCAAAGGGGCGATACCGATTGCAGCGCCCTGCCCCAACGCGAGGCGCCGCGACGGTTTGAAATTCGATGGCATGACTTTGCTCCAGAAAATGGTGTGCCGCAGCCAGCACTCGGCCTGCGCTTTTGATTATCGTTGCGCGGCCCCGGCAACACACGCTTGCGGGCTTTGCGCGGCGGTCAGATTTTGCATTTGAGCTGGCTTTCTTTGGCTTCGCCGCCGACCATTTCGCAGCCCGCCGCCTCCGCCGCCCCGGAACTGCCCGAGGTGGCTGGGCGGCCCGGCCCAACTTCCGAAATAACACCACCCCGCAGCCGTGCGGCGACGTTTTCGGTCCGCACCGCTTCTTCAAAGCGGTCACGCCGGGCGGCCTCGGACACCGAAGCAATCGATGACAGCGCACCCTCCACCTGCGGTGAGCTGGGCGCATAGCCGTTGTAGTAGATCGGTATCTCTAGCTGGGCGCCGGCGCCGTCGTAGAAGAACAGATAGCCGGCCACGCCGGTCTCCGGGCCGGACAGAAAGATGGCGGCGCGCTTGCCAATCAGGCTTTGGGTTCGCGCAGGCTCCAGCGCCGAGCTTGGGCGCACGCTGACAAAGCCCGCCTCGGATTGACCCTGAACCCCGTCCGCACCCACTTTCACACGGATGTTTGCGTTCGGATGAGCCCCGAATGAATTCGGCACCGAGCCGTCGAAAGCGTTCGGGGCCATGTCCAGCAGCAGGGACGGCATTTGACTGCGTGTGCCCAAGGTATTGCTATAGCTCATGCGGACATTGATGACGGCCGCGTCCACGGTCGCCAACTTGTCAGCGGCGAAGTAGGCGGCGTCGGCGCTCACCCCGTCCCCGGCGATGTTGACCGTCGTGCCGACGACGCGCAACAAGGACCGCGCCGGGCCTTCCTCCGCCGTGGCCGCCTTAACGGCAGCCAAATTGGCCGACAGACCGCCCGAAAAATCATTGCCTGCCTGCTGCAAACTGGCCGAGCCGCCCAGGTCCGCAAGCAGGTTCAGCCGGCCTTCATTGGCGATCTTGATCGAACCGCCGCTTTGCACGATCACATCGGCCAAGATCTTGACCGGACGGCCGACGGCATCGACCAAGACCACTTCTTTGGCAATACCGATATCGCTGCGGTATTTGCCAAACATCTCGACATCGATGCTGGCGGCCTTCAGCGCCTTCAGGCTGAGTGCGCCCTTGTCGAGCGCGATATTGCCGCCCAAGGTGAACACCGGCAGGCTGGTCTTGCCGTCAACCAATTGCGGGCTGGCAACGCCGATGGCGCCGCCGCTGAGGCTGACGATAGAGCCAGCCAAGGGCGTCAGACTGAGGCGCCCGGCGGCGTTGCTGAGCTCGACCGTGCCGGCGCGCGTCACGCCCTGGCCAGCCACCTCGGACAGCTCGAAGCCGTCGGCGTCCACATAGGCGATCGCGCCGTCGCTGGCGCCGCCCTGTGTGGCCGCAAACTTGGCGATGTTATTGGCCGGGTTGCTCAGGCTATAGGCCGCCGCGCCCTGCAGCAACAGCCCGTTGGCGGTCAAATTGCTGCCGGCCGCTTGCGTGACCGTGCCGGCCGAAGTCTGCAGCGTGATGTTCTTGCTGCCGGCCAGCACCCCGTTCACGCCGCCGAACAAGCTGCCATCGTCGGCGACCGCGCCGACGGCGTAGCCATTGGCGTTGTGGAACAAAAGATCCGCGCTGTCGGCATGCGCCGCCAGGCTGGCCGAGACCGCATTGCTCTGGCCCAGCGCGATGCCGCCGGCCGCCCGCACCCCCAGCGCCGCTGCGGCTATGCTGCCGCCCGTTTGCGTCACCGAGCCGCCGCTGGCTTGCAGGCGCAGCGTCTGGCCGGCCAGTTGGGCCGACTGCGCCAGCGTCAAGTCACCGATCAAATTGCGCAGGCTGACGTCGCCGCTGCGGCTGATGCCGACGCTATTGACGCTGTCAACGCTCAGCCCATCGGCGTCCAGATAGCGCAGCGCGCCGTCGCCCACGCCGCCGCTGGCCGCCGCCAGTTTGGCCACGTTATTGCCGGCCTCGGTCAAGGTGAAGCTGGCCGAGCCCTTCAGCTCCAACCCGGCCGCCGTGATGGCCTTGCCGGCCGCCTGCGTCACCGCCCCGTTCGAGCTCAGCGTCAGATTGGCCGGGCCGGTGTTGACGGCCTCGTTCAGACTCAGGGCGCCGGTCAGATTGCTCAAGGCCACATTGCCGCTGCGCTTGACACCGACACTGGCATTGACCTGCCCGACCTGCAAGGCAGCGGCATTGACGTAACTGACTGCGCCATCGGCGCCCGCGCCGCCACCGATGGCGATCTTGCTCACTTGGTTGCCTGTTGCGTCAAGTGCGAACGTGGCCGCATCCAGCAACTCAAGCCCGCCGGCCTGGATGCGTGCGCCGACCGTCTGGCTGACCCGCCCGGTCGAGCGCAGCGTCAGGTTCGCGTCGCCGATATTGACGCCTTGTTTCAGCGTCAGATCGCCGCTCAGCGTGCGCAGGCTGACCTGGCCGCTGCGAGTGATGCCATCCACGCTCAAATCATGGGCCGTGACCATGCTGATCGCGCTGTCAGCGGCGCCGCCGCTGGTCGCGGCGATGCTCGCCACCTGGTTGCCGGCATGCTCCAGCGTGAAACTGCCCGAGCCCTTCAGCTCCAGGCCGGCCGCGTTGATGGCGGCGGTCTGCGTCACGGCGCCGGCGCTGCTGGCGCTGAGCTGGCCGCCGGCCGTGATCAGACCCAGGCTGGTGCTGGTATCGCTGACGGTCGTCAACGACGCGCCGGTGCTGCCCGAGATCGTCAATGAGCCCGCTGTGGCCTGGCCTGCGCCGGCCGCCGTCAGGCTGAGCTGCAAGGCGTTGGCGTCGACCACCGCCACATCGCGCGCCGCCGTGACGCTCAAGGCGCCGACAAAGTCATTGCCGGCGTCGCTCAGCAGCACCGAGGCGCCGGTCGAGGCCAGGTCCGCGGCGGCCATGACCTTGACGGCGCCCGCCTGCGTCAGGTCACCGCCGGCCCGGCTGCTCAGCCCGGCTCCGACCGTCAGCGGGCCGAAATTGCTGCCCAAACCGCTCAGCGTCGTCAGCGTCGCACCGCTGCTGCCGGCGATATCGAGCGCGCCGGTGGTCGCCGTGACCGTGGCGGCCCGACCGGCGCTGAGAGCAAGGCTCAGGTCATTGGCATCGACCAAGCTCACGTCCTGCGCCGCCGTGGCGCTCAAAGTGCCGACAAAATCGTTCGCCGCCAGGGTCAGCACCAGGCTGCCGGCCGTGGACTTGAGCGCCGAGGCGGCGCCGATCGTCAGTGCCGCAGTCTGGCCGATGTCGCCGTCGGCGCTGGCCGTCAGGCCCTGAGCCACGCTGGTGGCGCCCAAGACGATGCCGCTGCCGCTGGCCAGCTTCAAGCTGCCGCCGCTGCTGCCGCTCACATTGAGCGGACCTGTCAGCGCCGTGACCTCGGCGTTACCGCCGGCCGCCAGACTCAAGGTCAGCGCATTGGCATCGACCAGGATCAGCGACTGGCCCGCCGCTGCGGCGCTCGCCGTCACCGCAGCCTGGAAGTCGTTGCCGGCGTGGTCCAGCTTGATCGCGCCGCCTGTCGAGACCAGCTGTGCCGGCCCCGCCACGCTCAAGGCGCCGGTCTGGCTGAGATTGCCTGCGGCCGTGACGCTCAACGTCGCCGCCGTGACGCCGGCCAGGGTCAGCGCATTGCTGTCGCGCAGGCCGATTTGGGCGCCGCTGACCGTCAGCAGGCCGCCGAAGTCGTTACCGGCTTCCAGCAGACTGACGTCGCTGCCGCTGGCCACAATCGTGCTGTTGCCGCCGACCCGCAGCGCCGAGCCGCTGGTCTGGGTTATCGCCGCACCGCTGCTGACCAGCAGATCGCCGCCGACCGTGCTGGCGCCGAAAATGGTGCTGCCGCCGGCCGTGACGCCGGCATTGCCGCTGGTCGACAGACTCAGTGTCAGTGCATGGGCGCTGTTGATCAGCACCGCGCCGCCGCTCAGCGCGACCGGGCCCTGGAAATCATTGTCGGCCTGGGTCAGCGCAATCGGGCCGCTGCCGGCGTTGATCGCGCTGGCGCCGGCAACGCTGAGGGCGCCAGCCTGGCTGATCGCGCCGCCGTCGCTGCTGGCCACAATGGCCGCCGCCGTGCCGCTGCCCAGGTTCAAGGCGCCGTGGCTGCTGGCCGTTAGCGCGCCGGTCGCCAAATTGGCCAGCGTCAGTGCATTGGCATCGCTGATCGCGGTCAGCGCGCCGCTCAGCGCAACCGTGCCGACGAAGTCATTGGCTACCGTGGTCAGGCCGATCGCGCCGCTGCCGGCGTTCAGATGGCTGTTGCCGCCGACCGTGATGCCGGCGCCGTTCTGGCCTATGCCGATGGCATTGACGGTCAGATCCTGGCTGGTATTCAGCAGGCCCAGCGTGATCGCATTGCTGTCGCTCAGCTGGACCGCCTGGCTGCTGCTGACCGAGACCGCGCCTTGAAAATCATTGCCCGCCTGGGTCAAGGTGACGGTGTTGGCGCCGGCTGTGATGACGCTGGTGCCCGCTACCGTCAGCGCCGTCGACGCGATCTGGCCGACGGCGCCGGCGCTGCTGACGCTCAGATCACCGCCGAGCGTGCTGTGGCCGAAGGTGCTCGTGCCACCGGTTTGCAGCCTGCCGTTGCCGCTGGCCGTTAGTCCGACCGTCAGCGCGCCGCTGTCGCGCAGGCTGATGTCCTTGGCGACCGCGGTGACGAGGCCGCCAAAATCATTGCCGGCCTCGGTCAGTGTCACATCAACGCCGCTGGCCGTGATGGTGGTCGTGCCGGTCACCATCAACGCGGTGGCGCCGGTCTGGGTGAGCGCACCAGCGCTGGTCACGTTCAGATTGCCGCTGATGCTGCTGCCACCCAGGGTCAGCGCACCGCTGTCGCGCAGGCTTATGTCCTTGGCGGTGGCGGCGACGGCTGCGCCGAAATCATTGCCCGCCTCGGCCAGCGTCACGTCAAAACCACCGGCATTGACGGTCGTCGTGCCGCCCACGATCAGCGCGCTCGCGCTGGTCTGCGTGAGCGCGCCGGCACTGGTCAGGCTCAGATTGCCGCCGACGGTGCTGCCGCCCAGATTCAGCTGAGCGCCGCTCTGCAAGCTGCTGTTGCCGCTGGCCGTCAGCACTGCCATCAGCGCGCCGCTGTCGCGCAGGCTGATGTTGTTGGCCGCCACCGTGGCGAGGCCGCCGAAGTTATTGCCGGCCTCGGCCAGCGTCACGTCAACACCGGTCGCCGTGATGGCCGTCGTGCCGGTCACCGTCAAGGCGGCCGATTGAGTGACCGCTCCGGTGCTATTGACGACCAGATTGCCGCTCAGCGCGCTGGCGCCGAAGTTGGTCGTGGAGGCACTCGTCGTGCTCAGGCCGACACCGCTGCCGCTGACGACCAGCGCGCCGCCGGCCTGCAGCGTGCTGCTGCCGCTGGCCGTTATGGCCGCCGTCAGTGCGCCGCCGTCACGCAGGCTGATGTCGTCGGCCACCACCGTGGCCAGGCCGCCAAAATGATTGCCCGTTTCGGTCAGCATCACGTCGACGCCGCTGGCCG
>JADMJQ010000267.1 GCA_018780415.1 Roseateles sp.
GCCAGCGATCGCGGCATATCGGGGCGCAGGATCAGCAGCTCGGCCACCTTTTCCGGCGTGATCACATTGCTATAGACCTTGCGGTAGACCTCAAACGCCGAAACCGAGCGCAGCACCGCCGACCAATGGTAGAAGTCGCGCGCCCCTGGCCCCGAAGGCTCGGCGGTCGCTTCCAGCGCGTGGAACTTCACATCCAGCAGTCGGGCCGTGTTGTCGGCCCGCTCCAGAAAAGAGCCTATGCGCAGGAAATTGAAAGCTTCGTCCTGCAGCATCGTGCCCACCGTCACGCCGCGCGACAAATGCGAGCGGAACTTGACCCATTCGCACAGAGCGGCCGGGTCTTGGCTGAGCAAACCGTCGGCAATCATCCGTTTGAATTCAAGCCAGGTCTGGTTGGTGGTCTCCCAGACCTCGGTGGTCAGCGTGCCGCGCACCGCGCGGGCGTTCTCGCGCGCCTCGCGCAAGCAGCTCAATATGGACGAGGGGTTGCGCTCGTCGCTGACCATGAAATGCTTGACTCGCTCGCTGTCGATCTCGCCCCAGCGCGCCTGATACGGCCCAGTCAACTCTGAGATCGACAGCAGGCTGCGCCAGCCCTGCTCGGCGGCGGCGGCCGACTGCGGCAGCAGCGAGGTCTGGTAGTTGACGTCCAGCATGCGGGCGGTGTTTTCGGCCCGCTCCATGTAACGAGATAACCAAAACAGGTGGTCGGCGGTTCTTGACAGCATTGTTCGTATTCCTTCAGAACCGATTAGTCTTCCAACACCCAGGTGTCTTTCGTGCCGCCACCTTGGCTGCTGTTGACAACCAAAGAGCCTTCCTTCAGCGCCACGCGCGTCAAGCCACCGGGCACGATCTGCACCTTCTCGCCGGACAGCACAAAAGGCCGCAGGTCGATATGGCGAGGTGCGATGCCGGCCTCGACAAAGGTCGGGCAGGTCGACAGACTCAGCGTCGGCTGGGCGATGTAGTTGCTCGGGTTGGCCAGCAGGCAGGCGCGGAAGTCCGAGATCTCCTGCTTGGTCGCGGCCGGGCCGACCAACATGCCGTAGCCGCCGGCACCATGCACCTCTTTGACCACCAAGTCGGCCAAGTTGTCCAGCACATATTTGAGGTCGTCGGCCTCGCGGCAGACATGCGTGGGCACATTGTTCAGAATAGGTTTTTCGCCCAGATAGAACTCGATCATCTTGGGCACATAGGGGTAGATGGACTTGTCGTCGGCAATCCCTGTGCCTATGCCATTGGCCAAATTCACATTGCCGGCCTTGTAGGCTTCGACCAGGCCCGCGCAACCCAAGGTCGAATCCTTGCGGAAGACCTTGGGGTCGAGGAAGTCGTCGTCGAGGCGCCGGTAGATCACGTCGACCCGCTTCGGCCCGCGCGTGGTGCGCATATAGACGATGTTTTCCTTGACGAACAAGTCCTTGCCCTCGACCAGTTCGACGCCCATTTGCTGGGCCAAGAAGGCATGCTCGAAATAGGCCGAGTTGTACATGCCCGGCGTCAGCACCACCACGGTCGGCTCGCTCTTGACGTTCATGCTGTGCGGCCCAACGCTGCGCAGCGTTTCCAGCAGCAGATCGGGGTAATGGGCGACCGGTGCGATGCGGTGCTGCGAGAACAGATCAGGGAACAGCCGCATCATCATCTTGCGGTTTTCCAGCATATAACTGACACCGCTGGGCACGCGCAGATTGTCTTCCAGCACGTAGTAGCTGCCGCTGCCATCGGCGTTGCCGGCGCGCACGATGTCGATGCCGGCGATCTGCGAGTAGATATTCAGCGGCACATCCACGCCCATCATCTCGGGACGGAACTGCGCGTTATGGAGGATGGGGCCCTCGGGCACGATGCCGGCGCGGATGATGTCCTGGCCGTGATAAACGTCGTGAATGAAGCGGTTCAGCGCGGTCACGCGCTGGCGCAGGCCGGCTTCCATCTCGTGCCACTCATCGGCGGGAATCACGCGCGGGATCACGTCAAAAGGAATCAGGCGTTCGGTGCCCTCGCCGCCGTCTTTTTCGCCATAGACGGCAAAGGTGATGCCGACGCGGCGGAAGATCAGCTCCGCTTCTTCGCGCCGCAAGCGCATGGTCTGCTCGGGCTGGCCGGCCAACCAGCGCTCAAAGGTCTGGTAGTGAGTTCGTGCGCTTGAAGAACCCGCTGTCCCCGCGGAGGCCGATGCGCCATTGAAGTGCATTTCGTCGAAGCTGGATTTCATTCATGCTCTCCTTTGTTCTTGTGTGAGCAATATCCGGGCCATGCGCTGCCTGGTGTGTGTGGTCGCCATGCCTGCTCAAATTCGGGCGTCTGCGCACCAGCATGGTCGCATGCGTTGCACCATTTTGGGGTCGACTGTGGCGTGGGGCATAGCCAATCTTTGGATTGCGGGAAAGCGCGTCATGACAAGCGGAGATCCAGCCCGCATAATGGGTTCCCGCAGCGCACCCTCAGCTGACGGCTGCCATTTTTGTGCCCGCGCTGGCCCCGCTCAAACCGGAGCCTCCCATGCTCAGATTCCAATACACCGTTGAGTTGAGCTATGAGATCGACGCACCGGGCTGCGATTTCATTTTCAATCTGCATGCTGCGCAAACGCCGCAGCAAACCGTGCTCGGCGAGACGCTCAGCAATAGCCAGGGCGTCAATTCGGTGCTCTATGTGGACGCGCTGAGCCAGACTCGTTTTTTGCGCCTGCAGGCACAGGCCGGCCAGCTGACGATGAACTACAGCGCCAGCATCGATCTGGACCATGTGCAAACACCGACCGATCAGCTGATCGAGCTGGCGGTGGCCGACCTGCCGGGCGAAGTGTTGCCCTATGTCTACCCCAGCCGTTACTGCGAGTCGGACCGCCTATACCGGCTGGCAGCGCAGGAGTTTGGCCAACTGCCCAAGGGCTATGGCCGGGTGTTGGCGATCCGTGACTGGGTGCAGGCGCGCACCAGCTTCCTCGCCAACTCGTCCACCGGCACCACCACCGCGGTGGACACCCTGGTGGACCGCGCCGGTGTCTGCCGCGATTTCGCCCATCTGATGATTGCGCTGTGCCGAGCCCTGAATATGCCGGCCCGCTTCGTCACCGGCATTGACTATGGGCTGGACCTGAGCTTGCGGGCGCAGGACTTTCACGCCTATGTGGAGGTCTATCTGGGCCAGCGCTGGTATTTGTTCGACCCGTCCGGCGTGTCCATCCCGATGGCCTTGATCCGCATCGGCACCGGCCATGACGCCGCCGACACCGCTTTTGCCCCCATCTTCGGCGGCGTGCGCGGTGCCTCGCCGGTGATCCACATCGAGGCGATCGCTAACGCCCAAGGTCAGGTGATGCTGCCCGAGCATGTGACGCAGGGCTTGTCGACGGCGAGTTGAGTATTTGCAGCGCCGACCTGCCCGAGTTCAAAGCCCTGGCAGCGCCAGGCGAGGTGCCGCCTTTCAGCTGCCTCGCTCCGCATCGTCGGCCTTGAGTTCATGTCTGGCCGTGTTCGAAGACCTTGTGGCGCCAGTGTGGCCGCCCGAACAGATGGCTGCGCACAAACCGCCGATAGTGGCTGGCGGGCCCGCGAATTGCAAGCAACGCACCCGAGACGAAATCAAGGCCATCAAGCCACGGCTGCACGACCAGGCACATGAGCTGAGCGAACAGATGGCGCGTTTCAAGGTGCCAGCTTGAGTTGTCAAAGTCTTTGATCAACGGTGATCGCCTGTCCGGAATCAGGCGCGGCCTCGGACCTCGAGAAGGGACTGCAGTGAAGTACACGGGACAACCCAGCCGCAGCCTCAAGTGCCAGCCTCGATGCACACGGACCTGGCGGCGCAGGCCATGAACCTGAATCGGTGGGCTGCCGGGCTCGACTCGCTGAAAGTGCGCATCACCGCGGGCTTCATTGCTTCGCTGGTGTTGGCACTTGGACTGACAACGCTGGTGCTGGTCCAGAATGCCGAGCGCGATACCCTGCGCGAGGAAACGCGTCGCGAATTGGTCACCTCGGTGCGCACGGCCAGGGTGCTGTCGCTCAGTCTGGTCGATATGCAACGCGCGCTGGCGATGGTCGCTGCGCAATTGGACGTCGCCACCTTGGGCAACGAGGCGGCGCTGTTCCGCTTCATCGAGGGCAAGCCCGTACTGCTTAACTTGTTCTCGAATGTGTTTGTCGCGGCGCCCGACGGTGACGTCGTGCTGGTGGCCGACGAAGGGGGTGCGCGCAATCCAGACTACAGCGTGGCAGACCGCGACTACTTCAGGCGAACCATGGCCGAGGGCCGGCCCATCATTTCCGAGCCTTTGATTCGAAGGGTGACCAGTGATCCGGTGTTGGTGCTGACTCATCCCGTGCGCGGCCGTGAAGGCATCGTTGCCTTGCTGGGCGGCAGCCAACTGCTGGCGAGTCGTGATCTGCTGGCCAATCTGGTCGATACACAGGAAACCGACGAGCAGGCCTTGACCGTGGTGACCGACTCGCAAGGGCGGGTGCTGGCCCATCCGAACCGCGCCTTGATGATGCAGTCGCTGGACCAGGAGCCCCGTCTGGCGGCGGCTTTTGCGGCCTGGGTGGCCGCCGGCAGCCCGGTTGAGCCCGGTGGCCTGCAGCTTCGCCAGGAGGGTGAGGTGGTCAGCGCCGCCGGTGTGGCCGGCCCCGACTGGATGGTTTGGCGGGCCCGACCCGAGAGCGAGTTGCTGGCACCGCTGCGTTCGGCCCGCCGCCTGGCCTTGCTCTGGGCTGGAGGCCTCATCACCTTGATGTCCGGCATCACCCTGCTGCTGGTGAGTTGGCTGCTGCGGCCTTTGCGTCAGTTGGAAAAGCGGGCTCAACACCTGTTCGATGGCAGCATGCCCGCCGAACAGGGCTGGCCCGAAGTGAGCGGTGAGATCGGGCGCTTGGCCGGGGTGCTCAAGGCGGTCGGCATAGAGCGCATGCAGTTGGAGCTGTCCAAGCTCGACCTGCTGCGGCGGCTGGGCTCGGTCATGACGTCCGCGCCGATCGGCATCGCCTTCACGCGCGAGCAATGTTTCGAGCTCGTCAGCGCCGAGTTTTGCCGACTCTTCGGCCGCAGTGAAGCCGAGTTCCTCAACAGCCGCGCCGAGATCCTCTATGCATCCAAGGAGGACTACGGCCTTGTCGGCATCGAGGTCCTGCAGGCCTTCGAGGCCGGCGAAGCCTACGCGGGGGAGTGGCTGATGGTGCGCGCCGACGGCAGTCAATTCTGGGGGCGTCTGCGCGGCCGCCCGGTGGATGCAGCCGATTCCAGTGCCGGTACGATCTGGACTGTCAGCGACATCAGCGCACAAAAGCTGGCACGCGAGGAGCTGGCCTGGACTGCCGGCCACGACCCGCTGACCGGGCTGGCCAATCGCAGGGCTTTCGAACGCAGCGCCGACGCGCTGGTCCAGGGTCAGCCGACCAGTCTGCCGGCCGCCATCATTTGCATCGATCTCGACCACTTCAAGCCCATCAATGACGCAGGCGGCCATGCGGCAGGTGACGCCATGCTGGAGGCCGTGGCGAGCGCAATCTCCTCGGCGGTTCGCGCCACCGATCTGGTGGCGCGGCTGGGTGGGGACGAATTCGCCGTGCTGCTGGAGCGCTGTACGGTGCCGGCTGCGCTGCGCACGGCCGAACATATTCGCGACGCGGTGGCCGCCATCCAGCTGCCATGGGAGCAAACGCATTTCGGCGTCGGTACCAGCCTTGGCGTGGCCGGTCTGACTGCGGACATGGACAGCGTCCTGACCTGGCTCGCATTGGCCGACGCCGCCTGCTACGAAGCCAAGGCGGCCGGACGCGGGGTGGTGCGCAGCGCGGCGCAGTGATGCAGCGGAACGGTAGGCTTGCTGGCGATCAGCCAGTTCGGATGCGTGGGCCTGCTTGAGGCCAAGCTGAGCGGCGCGAATCCATCGTCAATGCAGCACCCCGCCCACATGCTCGCGCCAAGCGCTGGGCGCCTGGCCGGTCCAGCGCCGGAAGGCGCGGGTAAAGCTGGAAATCTCGGCAAAGCCGAGGATGAAAGCGACGTCTTGCACATCATGGTCGGGGTCACGCAAGAGGTTTTGCGCCAACTCCAGCCTGGTCTGCTGCAGCAGCTCGGCAAAGCCCAGCTGCTCCGCTTCCAGCCGGCGCTGCAAGGTGCGCTCCGTCATGTGCATGCGCTCGGCCACCGCGGCGCGCGAGACCTGGCCCGAAGGCAGCATGGTCAGCAAGTGCGCGCGCACCTGGGCTTGGGTGGCGCCACTGTTCAACTCGGCCAGCGAGGTGGCCAGTATTTTCTCGGCGTCCAAGGCCATGGCCGGGTGGCCGCCGGGCAGCGCTGCGTCCAGTTGAGCGGACGAAAAGGCCACCGCCGTGCAGGTCGCGCCCACATGAATCTCGCAGCCGAGGTTGGCGGCCAGTAGATCGGTGCCGGCGTTGCGCTCGTGGGCCAGGCGCACGGCAGAGGGCGTGAACGATTGGCCGCTGGCGCCCGCATAGGCGGTGCGGCACATCGAGCCGACAATGCCGGCCCAAGTGTCATGCGTCAGCGCCAGCACACCGGGACTGGCGTGATATTGCAGCCAGACCAGCTCCCCCTCGCTGTGCATGCCTAACACCGCAATCGAGCTGACCAGATCGTAGTAGCGCACCAGCCGCCGGGTGGCCTCGCGCAGGCTGGTGCTGGCCAGCCAGGCCATGCCCAGCAGGCCTAAGGCGCGCAGGCTGAATTGCCCGGCGATGGCAACGGCCAGGCCGGGATCATGCCCGCAAGCGGCATCGGCGAGGCGCCAGAACTGGATCGTGTCGCGCGGGCTGATGCGGCTGCGCTGGTCGATCAATTGCTGCGGCCGGATGTTGGCGCGCAAAGCCAGCGCGTCAGCGTCCAGACCTCGCATCAACAGGGTTTGGTGCAAGGGCAGCAACAGACCGCTGGCGACGCCGTCGCGTTGTCGGGAGAGTGTTCTTGGCACGCTGTGGCAACTCCGGATCAGGCAGTAACGCTGATCTTAGCCGGCGGCCGCCGCGGCGGCAGCGATTGTCCCGAACGGTCAAGCCGCTGGCCGCGCCGGATATGGGCGAAACCGGCTTGGTTTCTTAAGCTTCAGCGCATGGTCACAGCAGGTGGCCACAACCGCCAAGCAGGAGATGCCGTGCCAGATTCAACATCGCCCAAATCAACCAAGCCGCTATGTTTTCAGATGCCGGTCGATGCGCGCATCGAGACCGTGTTCGCCCTGCTGAACCAGCGGCCGGAGTTTGCCCGGATCGGCGCCGAGTGCGTGTTTGCTCGGGATGAGATCGCCGCCTTGCTGCAGCTGTCGGGTGACCCCTGGGCCGCCGCCATCTTGGCCGAGCTGGCCAATGCACGCTGGCAGGCCGAGGCCTTGGTGGAGAGCACGCGCTATGACAAGGTGCTGGGCAGCCTGTTGGGCACCGAGCGCAACCGGGATGACACCGTGCGGCTGATGCGTCGCGCCGTCAACCGGCCCATCGAGGCGGCCATGCTGCAGGCGCAAAATCTTTTGAGCCGGATCCAGGCCGAAAAGCTGCCGCTCAGCGACAACGCCAGGCGCCAGATGGATGCCGACTTGCTGGGGCTGCAAAGCGCCTGGCTGCTCTACAGCGACCGCCTGCTGGCGGCGTATATGCAAATGCGCGACCAGCCCGCGCTTGCCGCTGACGTGCGCCCTGCGGCGACTGGGCCCGTGGCGGCGCCGGCCAGCCCATCCTCCAACTTGCCCAACTTGCCCACCTTGCACTGAGGGAGATATGCTCGCCTCGCGCGCGGGGCCGGCCCGGGCGCCGGGCGCGCTGCCCGCCGACATCAATGCCTGGGTGCTTGCATATGCGCTGTCTGAATGCGGTGTTACTTTTGAAGAGCTTCTGCATCGCCTGGCTGTTTTGCGGCCGGCACAGGACGCAGTGTCTGCTCATGGCGGCGATGCTCGGGTTTGCACTGCCTTTGCCCGGTGCTGCGCAAGCGCCGACTGCAGCCACGCCGGCGGCATCTGCGGCTGCAGTGGCGGCGGCCAACCCGCAGCCGGAAGCGGCGGTGATCATCTTCAACCGGACCATTGCGGTCTACCGGGCGTCATTCCTCGGCGTCAGCGCGGGTGAACGGGCGCGCCGCTCGCGCTTGTATATGAACGAAGTGCTGGCGCGCGGCGGTGCCGGTGAGGTGACGGTGCGCAAGGAGCCGCAGGGCCGCATCTTGATGATTGACGGCGAGATGGCCCTGATTCTGACGCCGGAGGATGTGGACGAGAGCGCCGGCAAGACCTTGGATGAAACCGTCGCCGCGGCCAAGTTCCAGCTCGAACAGGTGATCGCCGAGACGCGCGAGAGCCGCGACGAATCGCGCCTGCTGCGCGGTCTGTTGATTGCGGTGGCGGCGACCCTGGTGTTCTTCATCTTGGTGGTGTTGCTGCGGCGTGGCCAGCGCGCGCTGGCGGCGTGGTTGTCGGCACAGATGAGCCGCCGCGCGGCTGCCTTGGAGGTGGCCGGTACGCAGTTGCTGCAGGGCGACAAGGTGCTGACGGCGGTCAGCCTGGCCGTGCGCGCTACCGGCTGGGCCTTGCTGGGCCTGCTGGTTTATGAATGGCTGAGCATTGTCTTGAGCCAGTTCCCCTACACCCGGCCCTGGGGCGAGCAGCTGAGTGGCTACTTGTGGCAGGTGGTGGTGAGCTTGGGCGGCGGCATCCTGGGCGCCTTGCCGGACTTGTTTGTGGCGCTGCTGATCTTTTTGCTGGCGCGTGCGGTGGTGAATTTGATCAATCCGATCTTCAACCGCATCGAGCGCGGTGAGGCCTCGCTCGGCTGGCTCGACCGCGATACCGTGCGGCCATCGCGGCGCATCATCAGCACCGGCATCTGGCTGTTCGCGCTGGTGATGGCCTACCCCTATTTGCCGGGCTCCAGCAGCGAGGCGTTCAAGGGCGTGTCGGTGCTGTTGGGGCTGATGATTTCGCTGGGTGCGTCCAGCATCGTCGGCCAGGGCGCCAGCGGCATGATTTTGATGTTCACGCGCACCATCCGCGTGGGCGAATACGTGCGAATTGACGGCCACGAGGGCACCATCACCGAGCTGGGGATGTTCAACACCCGCATTCGTACCGGCCTGGGGGAGGAGCTGGCGATGCCGAACGCCTTGGTGATGGGCTCGGTGACGAAGAACTATTCACGCGCCGTCAAGGGCCCCGGCTTTATCGTCGACACCGTGGTCACGATAGGTTATGACACGCCCTGGCGCCAGGTCGAGGCGATGCTGATCGAGGCGGCGCACCGCACGCCGGGTGTGCTGTCGAACCCGTCGGCACGGGTGTTCCAGACCGCGTTGTCGGACTTTTACCCCGAGTACCGGCTGGTCTGCCAGGCGGTGCCCAGCCAACCCAGACCGCGCGCCGAAGTCTTGAGCGCGCTGCATGCCAATATCCAGGATGTGTTCAATGAATACGGCGTGCAGATCATGTCGCCGCATTATTTGGGCGACCCGGCCGAGGCCAAGTTTGTGCCCAAGTCGGCCTGGTTCGCGGCACCGGCCAAAGGCGGCTGAGGCGCTTAGCCGATGGGGGCAGCGGTGGTTTCGCGCAGCATCAATTCGATAGCCGGGACGTCGAGAGCGCTCGCCTCGGTCTCCACCCCCAAGGCGGCCAACAGGGCGCGCGCCGTCGCCTGACCCATCTCGAAGGTGTGCTGGCGCACCGTGGTGACCGGCGGTGTCATGAACTCGGACTGCGGCAGGTCATCGAAGCCGACCAGCGAGACATCATCCGGCACCCGCAGGCCGCGCCGATACAAGGTCAGATGGGCGCCCCACAGCGTTTGGTCGTTGGCGCAGAAAACGGCCGTGAAGCGATGGCCGGATTCGAGCAGCCTGAGCATCGCGCTGACGCCGCCACTTTCCATATAGTCGCCCTCGACGATCAGGGCCGGGTCGACCGACAGGCCGGCCTCGCTATGCGCCTGCAAAAAGCCCTGTTTGCGCTCCTGAGCGTCCACATGCAGCATCGGGCCGGCGATATGGGCGATATGGCGGTGGCCGAGCCGGATCAGATGCGCGGTCGCGAGGCGTGCGCCTTCGACCTGGTCCTGGTAGCAGGAGAACACGCCGTCCGCCGTCAGATGCCGGCCGGTCACGGCCACCGGCTGTTGCTGGGCCAGCTCGGCGATCTGCGCGTCGCTGAGGCTGCCGCCCAGGATGATCAGGCCGTCGACCTTGCGGGCCGTCAGCAGGCCCACCCGCTCCAACTCCTCGCGCGGATTCCAATGCCCGGGCACGACGATGGGCGCATAACCGCTGCCCTCCAAGCCCTTGTCCACGCCCTTGGCCGCGCGGGCGAAGTAGGGGCTCTCCAGCTCCTGGGTCAGTACGCCGATGGTGTGGGTGGAGCCGCTGCGCAGGCCGCGGGCCGACAGATTGGGGCGGAACTTCAGCTTCTGGATCGCCGCCTCGACCGCCTGGCGTTTTTCAGCCACCACCCGTGCCGTGCCATTGAGGATGCGCGACACCGTGCTCGGTGATACGCCGGCCAGCCGTGCCACGTCCAGCAAGGTGGCGGGCTCGGCGCGGTTGGGTGGCTGGCGGTAGCGGATCGGATCCATGGGTGGCGTTCGGTTTCGTGGCGATCATGATAACGATTTCTGCAACGCGGCCGCGAGTAAGTTTGCGTCGAAATCCAAGCGTATGCCCAGCATCTACTCGGTGAATTCCCTTGGTCTGCGATGCCGGGCCTGAAATGCTTTGACAACGTTTTCACGCTCTGGCAGAATTTGTGAAAACGTTGTCAGAATGGCCGACGAGACCGGCCGCCCGCCTGCAGATGGCGCGCGCATAACAAGGAGTCAGCATGAGATTTTTGGGGCGCTTCGCAGCGCTATGGCTATGGACGGCGTTGCCGTGGGCGGCGCTGGCGGCTCAGCCAGTTCAGTCCGTGCGACTGACCGTCGCCACCTATCCCGATCTTGATCGGGCGCTGAAGGTCGCGCTGCCGGCGTTTGCCCGGCTGCACCCGCAAGTCGAGATCAATATCGTCTCGCTGGCCCACAAGGACCATCACACCGCCATGACCACGGCGCTGGCGGCCGGCGCCGCGCTGCCCGACTTGATCGCGCTTGATATCGATTTCATGGGCAAGTTCGTCGAGTCGGCCGGGCTGGAGGATTTGTCGCGGCCGCCCTATAACGCGCAAGTTCATCGCGGCGAGTTCGCCAAGTTCGCTTGGGCCGCCGGCATCAGCCGGCAGGGCGCGCTGCGTGCGCTGCCGGTCGACGTCGGGCCCGGCGCGCTGTTCTATCGCCACGATCTGCTGGCCCGGGCCGGCCTGGACGAAGCGGCGCTGACGCGCTCCTGGCCGGACTTCATCGAGGCCGGGCGGCGCATCCGCGCCAGTACCGGCGCCTATCTGCTGGCCAATGCCCAGGACCTCAAGGACATCTATATCCGCGCCGGACTGCAGGACGGCGAGGGCGTGTTCTTCGACGCGCAGGGGCGTAGCCTGGTGCAGACGGCGCGCTTCCAGCGTGGCTTCGAGCTGGCGGCCCAAGCGCGCGCGGCCGGCGTCGATGCGCGTGTGCGCGTCTGGACGAATGAATGGGTGGAGGGCTTTCGCCGCGATGCGATCGCCACCCAGATGATGGGTTCCTGGCTGGGCGGCCATCTGAAGAACTGGCTGGCGCCGGCGACGGCCGGCAAATGGCGCGCAGCACCGCTGCCGGAAGGCGCGGCCGCCGCCTGGGGCGGCTCGTTCTATGCCATTCCGGTGCAGTCGCACAACAAGGCGCTGGCCTGGGAGCTGCTCAAGCTGCTGGCGCTGGACCGGACGCAGCAGCTGGACGCGTTCCGGTCGCTCGACGCCTTCCCCGCGCTGTTGTCCGCGCAGGACGACGCCTTCCTGGCCGAGCCGATCGCCTTTCTCGGCTGGCAGCCAGCGCGGTTGCAATGGCGCGAGATGGCGCAGCGCGTGCCGGCCGTCGTGTTGGACCGTTATGACGCGGTGGCCGACGAGGTGGTGCGCGCCGAGTTGGACAAGGTGCTCAACCATGGCAAGGACATTGCTTTGGCCTTGAGCGACGCCCGCCGCACGATTGAGCGCCGCGTCCGCCGCCGCGCCTGAGTTCACCTAGCGAGCATTCCCGCATGACCCCAACAAGCCCTCTCTCAGCGCGCGCCTGGCGCTTGCCCAAGCGCTGGATGCCCTATCTGTTCATCAG
>JADMJQ010000202.1 GCA_018780415.1 Roseateles sp.
GTACTCGATCATGTGACCGGCGACGATTTCCGACTCGCCTTCGACCACGTCGAAAGGATGGCGGTTGGTTTCGGCCAGGCCGGAGATGAAGTACACCAAGAAGATGGGCAGCAGAGGTAGCCAGTTCCAGGACAGGAAGGACAGGCCCATATCGGCGAACTGGCCCTGACCTTGGCCGACCACGATGTCGCTCATATTCAAACTGCCGCTGACCATCAGCACGATCACTAGCGCAAAGCCCATCGGGATTTCATAACTGACCATCTGCGCCGAGGCCCGCAGCGCGCCGAGGAAGGCGTACTTCGAGTTCGAGGCCCAGCCAGCGATGATGACGCCGTAAACCTCGAGCGAGGTGATCGCTATCAGGAACAAGAGGCCGGCATTGATATTGGCCAGCGCCACATCGGGGCCAAAGGGGATCACCACCCAAGCGGCCAGCGCCGGCATGATGGTCATCACCGGGCCGAGGAAGAACAGGCCCTTATTGGCGGCGGTCGGCACGATGATCTCCTTGAAGATCAGCTTGACCGCGTCGGCGATCGGGGTGAGCAGGCCGTAGGGGCCGACCCGGTTCGGGCCGGGGCGGATCTGCGTCCAGCCGATCGCCTTGCGCTCCCACAGCGTCAGGTAGGCAACGCAAATCATCAGCGGCGCGACCAGCGCGATGATCTTGATCAGGTTCCAGATCACCGGCCAGATCAGCGGAGAGATACCGCCAAACCGCTGTGCTCCGCTTTGATAGAAGGATTCAATCATTGCTGTTCTCGCCTCAGACCTTGCTGACGTTCAAGCCGCCGAAGATGGAACCCAAAGCCGCTGTTTCGGTTAGGCCGCTGGGCACGCGCAGCACATTGGCTGGCAGTTTGGGGTCCAATTTAGCCGGCATTTGCACCGCACCCGCGCCGTCTTGCGTGATCCGCACCGAGCCACCTTCGCTCAAGCCCAGCTGCGCCCACAATGCGGCAGACAAGCTTGCGACTGCTGCCTGTTTGGCGTCATTGCTCAGTTGCAGCGATGTGGCGTGGCGCACTAGGACGTCGCTGGCGTAGATAGGCAGATCGGCCAGACGCTCGATCGTGCTAGGCGTACCCGTTTGAATGGCAGCCGCGCCGGCATTGCTCAGTTGGGCGCTCAGGTCGACGCCCAAGGCCTCACCGCGCACCTGTTCGGAGCTGTCTTGCGCAAAGCCGTCGAGCGCCAGCAAATTACCCAGCACACGCAGAATCTTCCAACCCGGACGGGTCTCGCCCAGCGCCTTGACGACGCCGACAAAACTCTGTGCCCGACCTTCGGCGTTGACAAAAGTACCCGAGGTCTCGGTGAACGGCGCGGTCGGCAGCAATACATCAGCGTACTCGAGGCCGGTCTTGAACGGGCTCATCACGACGACCATCTCGGCCGCTGCCAGCGCCTTGGCGGCGGCGGCGGCGTTGGCCGAATCCAGCACCGGGTCCGTGTTCAGCAGCAACAAGCCCTTCAGACCTGCCGCATCGCTCAACATTTGGCCGGCGTTCAGGCCGCCCTGCTGAGGTAGCGCGTTAACCAGCTGGGCACCCACCGTGTTGGCGGCGGCCGTCAGGTAGCCGACGCTGGCGCCGGTTTGCGCCGCAATCCAGTTGGCCAGGCTTAGCAAGCTGGCGGCTTGTGGATGCTCGGCGGCGGCATTGCCGAGCAGGATCGCCTTTTGTTGACCGGACAGCAGCGCGTCGGCATTCGCTTGTGCGGCCTCGGTCGCCATTCCGGTTGAATCGGCTGCCGGGGCTGCCACGCCATTGGCGGCTGCAATAGCCGTCGCGACATCGGCCAGCGTCTGCACCCA
>JADMJQ010000203.1 GCA_018780415.1 Roseateles sp.
GCCCGCTCGATGCCCATCAATCAAAGTGCATCGAATCGATAGGGCTCTTTACTGCGCCGCCACCAACCTTCAGAACGTGGGTGTAGATCATGGTCGTAGCCACGTCAGAGTGGCCGAGCAACTCCTGGACCGTTCGGATGTCGTAGCCTGACTGGAGTAGGTGAGTCGCGAACGAGTGCCGCAGCGTGTGCGGCGACACCGGTTTTGTCAAGCCTGTGGCCTTGGCCGCACGCTTGAAGGCGCGTTGAAAGGTCTGGTCATAGATGTGATGGCGCCGAATAGTCCCGCTGCGTGGGTCCACCGAATGATGATCCTGAGGGAACACCCAGAACCACGACCAGCTTAAACCTGCACGCGGATATTTCCGGTCCAGCGCGTTCGGCAATTCGACGCCGCCTCGCCCTTCCTCTTGGTCCTGCCTCCACACTGTGTGGGCATTCGCCAACTGATTGCGCAAACCCGGCACCAGCGAGTCAGGCAGCATGACGACGCGATCTTTGGCACCCTTGCCCTCCCGAACAATGATCGCGCCGTGCGAGAAGTCAACATCCTTGACACGCAGCCTCAAGCCCTCGGTGATCCGCATGCCTGTGCCATACAACAGTTGCCCGAAGAGTCTCAACTCGGGTTCGAGCCTCTGCAGGACTTGGACGACCTCGTCGCGCGACATGACCACCGGTAGGCGGCGCTGCGGGCGCGGGCGGCCGATCTCGGACATCCAAGGCAGTTGCACGCCCAACACCTTGCCGTAGAGAAACAGCAGCGCGGACAGCGCTTGCCGGTGTGTGGCCGGCGCGACCTGACGCTCACTTGCCAGCCAGGTGAGGAAGGATTCGACGTCTGCGCCGTCGAGGTCCCGCGGATGTCGCAAGCCGTGATGGCGGATGAAGGCGCGCGCCCAGAAAACATAGACATCTTCGGTACTGCGGCTGTAGTGCAAGAATCGAATTCGTTCGCGAAGTTGATCCAGCAAACGCGTAGATTTCAGCGCGGGCAAATTTGCAAGAGCAACTGTCGGCCTCGGCGCCCTTCGCCCGAGTTCCCCCATTGGTGCGATAGACGGATCACGCATGTGCGTCTCCAATGCTCACGGCTGCCCTGATATGGGTTGCTACTGAGCAATCCAGCAAGAAAGCAGCTCAAAATCTGGGTGAGGTTTTTGCTCGTTATTTAATACTGTTGTTTTATACAGCATATGTCAAACAAAGCCAAGCTGCAAGCGGCTCCCAGCCAGTTCACACCAGACAAGTTAAGGAGACAGCGCGCCAAGTTCCGCGTCACTGCTGTCTCCAGAAATCCAAGTTAGCCATCGAAGAAATGTCCGGCACCTTCTACGACCCAAATACGCCGCCAAGTGCGCAAGTTTGGCTTGCGCTCGGCGAGAACGAGAGGATCCGGCTGGCTCAGAGTTTTCACGTATCCGCGCGCATTAAGGCGCCGAACTTGAAAGCCCACGCAGTTATCCATGTGGTGGTGGAGAATCAGATTGCTATGGGGTTTGGACCGAGTTGCCGCGCAGTGGAACGCCTTCAAAGCGAGGGGTTGTCCCGTCATGACGCAGTTCATGCCATCGGGTCAATTGTCGCGGCACATGCCTACGAATTGATGAATGCGAAGCAAGTTGATCCGGGTGCAAGTCAGCGTCTCTTGAACGATGCGATCGATGGACTGACTGCTCAAGGCTGGAATGCTTCAAACGAAGGGCGGAACACCGATGGCTAACCTGTCGTTCGAGCCGACTCGCGGCGGCCGGTCACTACAGGCCCCCATTTCATTCTGGGCCTTCCGTGCCCAGCCGCCGCTCGCGGCTCAAC
>JADMJQ010000157.1:0-5073 GCA_018780415.1 Roseateles sp.
CCTTCGGGAGGCAATATTGAACTCGCCTTTGCAAACTTCGCCGCCGCCCTCGCCCTCGCCCACGCCCTCGCCCTCGCTGCCTACCGCGCCGGCCCGCATAACCGCTTTGGCCCTTTGCCCGCTCGACTTCGGTGGCTGGAGCGGGGATGAACAAGGGGGAATATGCCGGCTCGAATGGAGAGGCCACTCGGTAGGGCGGGCACAGCCTTGGCTTACGCTGGCCTCATGCCGGGCGATTGCGCACCTTGCGGTTTCGCCGGATGCCAGCCTGCTGCTCGCCTGTGATGCCGAAGGCACCGTCTTCGTCTGGCAAACCGAGCCCGCCAGCTTGTTGGCCGAGTTCCAATGCCCGGCCGCCGTGCGCCAAGCGGCCATTCTGGCCGAGCATGTCTATGTAACGGTGGATGGCTGGCGGCGTGGCCTGCTTTGGCAAGCGGACGCGGACGGGCGGATGTTCGCGACGCCTATCGCAAGCGATGGTCGTTGCGCCGTCCCGTTCGACGCCTTCGCGGTCACACCTGACACACGGACCTTGACCCTGATCAGCGCGCTTGACTGGCTGCATTGGGAGCGCGCCACGAATCGCGTCACGGCCGTGCACCGGCCGATCGAGGGTGAGCGCCTGGCTTACCCAGACGGCGCATTCGGCGTCAGCGCCGACGGGTCCCGCATCTTTTTGTACTGGGACGAGTTGTTGGTTTTTGACGCCGCCACCGAGAACTTGCTGAGTGCCGCGCCGCGCCATTTCGCGGCCAATGCGGCGGCGCTCGACAACGCAGCGAGCAAGCTGCTGCTGGGCACGCCAGACGGAGAGCTGATCGCCTTGCGTCCGCAAGATGCACACGGTGCGAATCTGTGGCGGCTTCAAGTCTCCGATCTGGGGCTGGCGCAATTGATGTTTAGCCCGGATGGCGCCGTTATCGGCTGGATCGATGAGCAGGGCCGCTTTGGGCTGGTTGACGCCAACACTGGCTTGGCAATCGGTTTGACCTTAGCCGATTGATGGGACCCTAGTCGCCCGCATCGTCGACGGTCATTTCAGCCCATCGGCGCTCGATCAGTTGCCCCGCCGGCGCCAGGCCGAATTGATGCAAAAACCTAGCGCCTTCGCTCTCTGAAAAATAGCTCCGTACGGGGCCGAACAGTTGCGTGAGCTCCGCCGCCGTGCAGGTCGGCAAATACACCCGCAGCACCCGCGGGTCGTAGTAGCGAAACAGCAGCCGGCGCCCATCCTCGTCCTGCACTTTCAAAAACTTGCGCAAATGGTGGCGCAAATTGCTCGGGTCGGCGGTTCGCAGGTACACCCCCCAGGCATTGCCCCAGCCCTCGTCCAGCAACTGCGCAGTCAAACGGTTGCCAGGATGCAGTTCCACCAGCTGCGGCGCCACCATTTCCAGCTCGCGCGGCAACTTGCCGCTGTATAGGCAACGAAACTCAAGCCGGGAGGCCAACAATGCCAAATAGATCTTCGGGTCACGCGCGCAGTCCAAGATCGCCCAAACGCTGGATTTCGACGCAGTGTCGCTGTCAGTCGGCCACAGGGCGGCCATGATCTGCTCGCGCTGCGCGAGACGAATACTCAGGCTCATGCCGCTGCGGTCTCGTTGACTTGCCTGTTGACCGCTGCTCTTGCGCATTCTTCACAAAAAGGTACACCGTCTTGCGCGGCCGCACGCAAGGCGGCAACCATCGCCACGACGTCCAGATTCGGGGCAAAGGTCGAGTCGGCGAGCGCGGGCGGCGGGGCTGCGGCCATCGTGCGCGGACTCGTCGCCGCGTTGGCCGCCGGGGCCGGTGCCGGCGCGCTCACCGGCGCCACCACCGGCACAAGCTGGTATGCCAAAGGCTTGGTCAAGCCGCTCTGCGGGCGGCCATCGACGAGCCTGGGGAGCAACAGCTCAAGCAACTGGTGCTGATCCAGCCGGGATAAATCTGTACCGTCCGCCAGGGCCCGCGCCGCACAGCGCAGATGATCTTGCGCTACATCATCGCCAATCGATTCGCTCCAGCTCAGGTGGGCGCTAACGCCGTCGCCCTGCGGCACCTGGGCGGCCCCTTGCTGGCTTGCGCTCCAGGGGCTGAAAGCTGGGAATTCAGGCGATAAGGACATGGCCGGGCCTAGCAAAATCGAGGCTCCGAGCATAGCCACTTTCAGCGCCAAAAAACAGCCGCACTCGCGTCAGCGTTGCCGCGCCACACTCAGCTGCGTGCCGGCGTCCATCTGTTGTGGCGCCATCAGCACCAGGCTCAGTGCATTAGCCACATCAATGCGGCTGCCCACGGCGATCGGCACGTCTTGGCCTTTGGGCGCCAATACCCCGTCCACTTCGGTCGGGCTGTCGGACAAGGCGCGCAGCAGAAAACCGGCGGCACCCCGGCGCAGCTCAAAATGCCAGCGGCTGATTTGCCGCGCCAAGGCCGGGTCTTGCGGCGCCAGCACCACGTCGTTAGCCAGCATACCCTCATGATCGCGCAGGCGGCCGAAGCTGATGATGTCGGACAAGGGCAGCGCAATCATCTCCAGGCTGCCATTGATGCGCAAATGAGTGGGCAACTGCGCCGTCTCGCGCCAGTTCAGTGCAAATAACTCGACAGTTCGGCTCACACCCTTCAGTTCGCCGGCGCTCACCGGCTGACATTGGACGCGGCGGGCCGAGTCCATTTCGCCAAAAAACTCGCGCGTCAAACGGATTTCGCCCGGTGCCGCCGAACTCGCCACGCGGGCGCACAGGTTCACCGCATCGCCGCTGACCGAGACGCCGTCGGTCAACACCGGCCCCCAATGCAGGCCCATGCGCAGCTGCAGTTGCTGCACTCTTGCGCGGGACAGGTTCTCGCCGCTGACCAGCAGCTGTATCTGCCGGACGGCGTCCAGGGCCGCATTGACCTCGGCAAAAACCATGAAGGCGCCGTCGCCGGCGGTGTCGACAATGCGCCCACCGCAGGCCACGACGCAGGGTGCCAGCAGGTCGACATGCAGCTGCTGCAACTGGCGCCCGGCGGCGTCGCCGAAACGCGCGAAATAGGCGGTGGAGCCGACCACATCGGAGAAGAACAGCACCGACTGCCGCTCGAAACGGCGTGTCAACACCTGCTGCAACTGGCTCTGCATCCGAATGATTTCGGTCATGCTGAGCTCGTCAAACGGGCCGGGTGCGGTGAGGAGGGTTTCTTTCATCGACGAATCAATTTTCCGAAGCGAGACGGCCCGTCTGAACTCGGGTTGAGCCAGTGACGGGCCGGCAATGCTAACTCGCCGACATGTCAATGCCTCGGCACCCGCTCAGCCAGCCGGTCTCGCCGGCAGCCGCGCAGGCCGCATCAGCCCGGGGCGTTGAGTTCGCGCTCCAGCCGTACCGCATCAACTTCGCCGGCGGCCTCGACCAGCAGGCGAATCAAATCCAGCTTGCCGGTGGCCTTGTCGGCAGCGCGCTTGACGATGATCTTGGCGATCGGGCCGATATGCCGGGTCAGCACCATGGCGGCATGCAGCTTGAAGGCCTCGGTGATCGCCTCGACGGCGAGGCTGCCGGGTCGCTCAGCGGCAGCAACGGCCATCGCCGTTTGGGCGACGGACGCCGGCGCGGCCACGATGGCGCTGGCCTGCGAAGCCAGGGTGGCCTCGCGAAGGAAGTCGCGCCGTTTCGACTCCTGCTCGATATGCTGGCCCAGCTCTTGCGCCAGGCTCTGCATATCGGGGCAGCGCTGGGCGGCCTGGCGCACCATCAGCTTGGACATCGGGCCCATCTGTGCGGCCAGCGCACGCTCGATCCGACTCAAGGCGACCGGATCCCAGCCCGCCGGCCTTGCCGCGCTGTCCAGCATCGAGGACGCTGAAGCAGCAGTGACAGGCCCGCCGGCATGCAAGCCCCTTTGAGCGACCGCCTCCGCGGCCTCCACCGCCTTGGCCCATTGCGCCTGCGGCACGATCACGGTGGCTTCGTCGGCGGCTTGGATCTGCGCTTCTTCCGGTTTGCCCACAGCGAGCAAGGCCTGCCGAAACTCCGCCGCGCTTTGGAAGCGCTGGCCGGCTTCCTTGCCCAGCGCTACCTGCATCAAAGCGTCATAGGCGCTGGCGCGGCCAAAGGCCCAGCCCTGCGCGAACTGGCTGGGCGGCTTGGCCTGCTCGTTCATGATCTTGTACATGACGGTCTCGACCGAGCCGCTGAAGGGCAACACCCCGGTCAGCAAACGGTAGAGCAGCACGCCGGCGGCAAACAAGTCGGCGCGGTGGTCAATGCCCTCGCCCACATATTGTTCCGGCGCCATATAGCCCGGCGTGCCAATCATCGACGAGACCTGCGTCAAGCCGATGTCCTCGATGCGGGCGATGCCGAAGTCGGTCAGCTTGACCTGACCCTGTGCGGTCAGGATCAGGTTGGCGGGCTTGACATCGCGGTGCCAGACCCCATGCCGGTGGGCGCACGCCAAGGCCTCCAGCAACTGCTCCATGATGCGCAGGGTCTGCGCCTCGGGCAGCACCGGGCTCGCCGCCAGCACCTGGTCCAGGCTCTTGCCCTCGACGAACTCCATCGCGATAAAGGCCGTCACGGCGTCTTCGCCAAACTCGTAGATGGCAACGATATTGGGATGCTGCAGGCGCCCGACCGCCTGCGCCTCGTTGCGAAAACGGGCGGCAAACGACGCTTGCTCCGAGTCCTGCGTGAGCAGGTTCTTGTGGACGGTCTTGATCGCGACCGGGCGGTGGATATGCGGATCAAAGCCCTTGTAGACCGTGCCCATGGCGCCTTGGCCCAGCACGGCCTCGATCGGGTACTTGCCGATTTGTTCAGGAATACTCATGCGGGCCAATTCAGCCTTCCAGCATCTTCATTGCATGCGCCAAGCTCTTGCGCATACGGCCGAAGGATTCGGCCAAGACGGCGATCTCGTCCTTGGATTTCACCGTGAATTCGGGGGCATCCTCGCCCATGCTGACCTTGTCGGCCAGCGCCGAGAGCTGGCTGACGGGCCGGATCACCAGCTTCCAGAGCATGAAGTTGAGCGAGGCGCCGACCAAGACGAACACGCCCGTCAGCACCGCCACCACCACCATCAAGGCGCTGTCGGCGC
>JADMJQ010000157.1:5083-11898 GCA_018780415.1 Roseateles sp.
AGCGGCACCGTCATCGTCACCGACACCACTTGCGCGCCCAGCACCTCGTGCAGATTCCAACCAAAGCCGTTGTTCGGGCCGTAGCGGTCCACCAGGGTTTTGGGCGCTTCCTCGGGCGTGTTGTGGCAGGTCAGGCAGGCCGGGTTGCTGATTCTGATCGGGCGCGCGATGAAGAAAGAACTGCCGGTCGGCGTCTCGCGCTTGCCGATGAATTCCTTCAGCTCGGGTGAGCTGCGGAACTGCGAAATGATGTCTTCCTCCCAGGCGACGGCGCGGTCGCGCGGGTTGGTGGGGTTCAGCATGGCCGACTTGAAGCCATATTCTGGATAAGACTTTTGCAGGCCCGCGATCACCTCGGCCGACGAATAGGCCGGCACCGACTGCGGCAAGAAGGCGTATTTCATCTGCGTTTCCAGCAGCGGCTTGATCTGCGCCGCCGTGTAGGCGCTGACCACGCCGGCCTTCTCCATCAACAGCCGCGCCCGGTCGGCAATTTCTTCTTGCGCGGCGCGCTGCAGCAGGTCACGCGCGATGAAGCTGGACACGGCCAGGCCGATGGCAAAGACCAGCAAAAAAATCAGGTTGAACTTGAGCAGCAGTTTCATGGCGTGGTCCGGAGGGTGTTCATACAGGTTCAGTCGATCAATTTACGATTCAATAGGAGGCCGGACTGGCGAGGGCTGGCGCGGCCTGGGAGGCCGGGCCGGCTGCTGCAGGCAGCAGGACCTGCGCCCATTCGGGATGGGCCTTCATGCCGGCCAGCAAACCCTTGCGAAATTCCGGCAAGCGTGCAAGCGGCTTCCAGCGCGGCAGATTGGCTTTGCGCAATGCGGCCTCCGCGCTCAGCCAGGGCTGGACATCGGCATAGGCAAGATCGGCCAAACGCTTGGGCTTGATGTCCTTGCCCTGGAACATCGCGGCCCGGGACGGCAATTTGTCTTGAAACGCCCGCGGCATGTTTTGCGCAAAGCTGGGCGGTGGACGGCGCGTGAATTCGGCCTTGCCGACGCCGCTCCAGGCCAGAAACTCGGCGCTGCCGAGCCGCTGCGGCGGGCCTGCGCCGAGCGTGGGCAGCAGGTTCAATTCCCCCGCCTCCACGAAAATCTGTGCGCCATTGCCGAGGACGGCAACGACCGCGGCCTGCGTCAGCCCGTTCACATCAAAGGCGCCCGAATTGAGAGCCCATGGGCTGCCCTTGGCCGCAGTCACCTTGGCCCAGCCTTGCAATAGGTAGATGCGCGGCTCGAACTTGCCACGCTCGGCGGCCAGACGTGGCCCCATTTGCACCTTGCTTGCAGGCCCCAGCGCCAAACTGCTGCCGTCGCTGAACTCCAGCAACAGCAGCCGGCCCTTGGCGCCGGTTTCGATGATGTCGTCGCGCCGCAAGGCGACCCCTTCGGCCAGCGCATAGCGGCCACTGTCGCGCAGCAGATCAGCCTCACCGTCGAGCAAGGTCACGAGCCCTAGTGGGGCGCTTTGTACGCTGTTTTGCGCGTTGTTTTGAGCGCTGGCTGTGCCGGCGGCAAGCAGCAACAGCGCGCCGACCGCCAGCACCAGGCGCTTGGAAAATGGGTGAAACAGGTCAGCGTCGGTTGATTGCATGGGCGGGATTATTGACGCTTTCGCGTGACGCAACGGCCAAAGCGGCGCTGCGTGCTCGGCCGTCAGCGCCAAACGCCCTCGCGGTTTTCCTTTTGCGTCGCGAAATAGGTGTAGAGCACCGCGTCGCTGACGTTCTCGGTCTTGAGCAGGCCCTTGGCCGCCATCTTGTGCGACCAGGTGCGGTCGGCGCCGTAATGGCCGACCCAGGGCACTTGCAGCACCAGCTCGCGCCGGATCGGGGTCAGGTGTTGCGGATTGCGGTAATAGCCCTCCGGCGCATCAACCCAAACGGTGTTCTTGATGCTGTAAAACACCGACTTGAAGGGTCCGCCTTCGACACTCACCTGGGCCGTGAATCCGACGCAATCGACGCCGGTCAGCAAGGGGTAGATCGTCTCGACATAGCGCTCCGAGATCAGATCGTCGTCATCGACAAAGTTCACATACTCGCCCTGCGCGATATCAATCATCGTCTGCAGCTTGGGACCATATTGGCGGCTGCGGTTGTCTTCCAGCACCAGCAACTCGACATCGGGAAAGCGCGCGACCTGCGGCTCCAGGATGTCCAGCAGCCTTTGGCGCAGCGCGCGCCGGGCCGGCAGGCTGGGCACCAGGATGGACCATTTGAATTTGCGCGCCTCGGCGGGCGCCGTCGCCGCAGGGCCGCGCGCGACGGCGGCCAAGCGCTGTGCGGGGGCGACCTCGTCGATGGGCAGGCGCAAATCGCTTTGCAGCGTGCGCGCCGCCGTGCGTTCGCGCAACGAAGTCTCCACTTTGCGCAGCAGCAGGCGCGAAAAACGGGCCTGCTCGGGCGCGCAGTTCTTGCCGTCCAGATCCAACGCTTGGTTCTCCAGCAATTCGAAACGATGCTCAAACCAGCCCAGCGACCAAAAGAAGTCGCTGCAGGCCCGCACCACGCCTTCATGCAGCGACTGCGTGGCCATGTCCAGTTGACCGGCCATGGCCCCAAATGCGCCGGGCAACTCGAACTGAAACTCACCGCCCGGCTGCAGCAAGCGCAAGGCATTACCGAGCAAGACCCGCAGCTTGGGCTCGTCCGCAAGCACCCGCCCTGCCTGGATCACATCCACCGCCGCCGCCGCCAACTCAACTTGGCCCTGGTGTGCGGTCTTGCTCGACAGCGGCAGCGCCAGCGGCTCGCTCAAGTCAAGCACCCAGTCGGGCTCGCTGTCGGCGTGGTTGTCGAGGTTCAGCCAGCCCGGCCGATAGGCCGGCCCGGCTTGCAGATTGATGCAGGGCGGCGCCCAGGCGCCGCTGGCGCGGCGCTGATGATGTTCCGCCGCTGACTTACAGGCATAAACGAGCAAATCCGCATAGGCCTTGGCTGGGTCGGCCTGCTCGAAGCGCAGCAGGGCTTGGCGAGCCCGCTCGAAGAATTGCGGTGTGGCGAACTGATGCTGAAAAAACGCCTCCAGCTCTTCGTCCTTCAGCCAAAACACCGTGTCGTCAAACGGTGCCTGCACATCGGTATGCGGCGCGCGCTCGGAAATCACTGGCGTCCCGAGCGACAGGCAATGCGCGACGCGCGCCTGCTCAAAGCGGCTGCTGGCGTAGAAGTGCATATTCATCACGGCCTTGGCGCTGGTGATGAACTGATCGCGTTCGGGCCCGTACAGCGGGCCGTCGAACACGGCCACGGTCAGGCCCAGCGCCTCGATCCGGTCCAACCAGGCGCGCCGCCGCTCGTTGACGCTGCCGAAGAACAGCAAGTCAATCGGCCGCTGCTCCAAGGGCATGGCCGTCGCTGGCTTCAGATAAGGGGCATAGAGCAGCGGCACCACCGGCACAGCATCGGGCCGCGCCGCATAGGCTGGGCGGTTGTCGGGGTGGTAGTCCACCACGGCGCTGCTGGACAGCAATTGCAGGTAGGCGGACGACACCTGGGCGCCGCCCTCACCGAGCTGCTCCAAATTGACGAAGACGCAGGCATGACTCTCGGTCTGCGTGGCCTCAAAACCCAGATGCGCGCCAAAAACAAAATTGATCGCGTCGTAGCGCAAGCGGTTCTTGGCCATGCTGACGCTGAGCCCGAGCCGGCGGAACTGGTAGCGAAAGTAGCGGGCCTGGTCCAGAAACCCGAGCGAATGCACGTAGCCGGCTGGTTGTTGAATGCACAGATGGATATCGGGGGTCGAGCTCATGGACGCACTTTCCGAGGCAAAGTTGAGGCGCAAGGCCCCAGGTTTGCTGAGCATAGTGAGATTGCGCGGGCCGCAAACGGCGATGAAACCGTTGGATTCGCCGGCAATTGGCGGATCGCTGCGGTCACTCGGCTGACGAAACCATGGCTACAATGCGGCCCGTCAGGAGAGAGTTCCCTCACGGGAGCCGCCGAAGGCGCAGTGGCACTGGTGATCCCACGCTGCGAACGCTCAGGCAAAAGGACTGATAAAACGCCCGTTCACAAAACGTCGGGCGTCCTCACTGGAGAGAGACGGGTCTTTGAGCCCGTCCACTGAAGGGGCAAGCTGCGGGCAATACGCCGGCGGCCAATCTCTCAAGTAAAGCGGACAGCGAGGGCATCCCCCCTACTCCTTGATAGGAGTAGGTCAGTTGACTGCCCTCGAAGGATTCCGTCCATGTCTAGCTCCGACACCCCTAACACCCCCTTGCTGAAGACCCCGCTGCACGCGCTGCACATTGAACTGGGCGCCAAGATGGTGCCGTTCGGCGGCTACGACATGCCGGTGCAATACGCTATGGGCGTGATGGCCGAGCACAAACACACCCGCGCCGCGGCCGGCTTGTTTGACGTCTCGCACATGGGGCAGGTGCTGCTCAAGGGCGACGGCGCCAGCGCCGCACTGGAGACCATTGTTCCGGTCGACGTGATCGATCTGGGCCTGTTCAAACAGCGCTATGCCTTGTTCACCAATGAGGCCGGCGGCATCCTTGACGATTTGATGATCGCGCGCCGCCCGGACGACCTCTTTGTCGTCGTCAATGCCGGCTGCAAGGTGCAGGACATCGCCCATATGCAGGCGAAGATTGGCGACAAGTGCCAGGTCTTGCCCCTGCCCGAGCAAGCGCTGTTGGCGCTGCAAGGCCCGCAAGCGGTGACCGCGCTGTCGCGCCTGAATCCGGATGTGGCCAAGCTGACCTTCATGACCGGCGGCTTCTTCAATTTGGACGGTATTGAGACCTTCCTGACCCGCTCCGGCTATACCGGCGAAGACGGTTTCGAGATCTCGGTCGCCGGCGACCAAGCCGAGGCGCTGGCCCGCAAGCTCTTGGCCCAGCCCGAGGTCAAGCCTATCGGCTTGGGCGCGCGCGACTCGCTGCGGCTGGAGGCTGGCCTGTGCCTGTATGGCCATGACATCAATACCGAGACCACCCCGGTCGAAGCCTCGCTGACCTGGGCAATCCAGAAAGTACGCCGCACTGGTGGCGCACGTGCCGGCGGCTACCCCGGCGCGGCCGTGGTCGACGCCCAACTCGCCAATGGCGCCGCACGCAAGCGCGTCGGCCTGGTCAGCTCGGAGCGGATGCCGGTGCGTGAAGGCGCCAAATTGGTCAATGCCGACGGGGCTGAAATCGGCGTCGTTACCAGCGGCACGTTGGGCCCCACGGTCGGCAAACCGGTCGCCCTGGCCTATCTGAGCAAAGAGCACGCGGCGCTGGGCACCGAGGTGTTCGCGATCGTGCGCGACAAGCGCACGCCGATGACGGTCAGCAGCACGCCGTTCACGCCCAACGGCTACTTCCGCGGTTAATTCAATTTCCCTTTTCCTTCCCTTCCCCGTCGAAACCTGGAGCAAGACATGAGCAAAACTTTGTACACGCATGACCACGAATGGGTCCAGATCGAAGCCGACGGCGTCGTCACCGTGGGCATCACCGTGCACGCGCAAGACGCGCTGGGCGACGTGGTGTTCGTGGACCTGCCTTCGGTCGGCACCAGCTTTGCAGCCAAGGAAGTGGCCGGCGTGGTTGAGTCCGTCAAGGCGGCGGCCGATGTATATATGCCTGTTGGCGGCGAAATCACCGAAGTCAACGAAGCGCTGCGCGACGACCCATCGCTGGCCAATACCGACCCGCTGAAGGCCGGCTGGTTCTTCAAGGTCAAGCTCAGCAATGCCGCCGAGTTGGACGGTTTGATGGACAGCGCCGCCTACGACGAGCTGGTCAAAAACAGCTGATGAATTGCTATCCGTGTGGATAGCCGTTTGGAAAAGTAGATAACTGATTTTGAGCGGGGTCACACCACGAGTGCGGCCCCACTTGCAAGGATTTGCCATGTTGATGTCTGCAAACAAGCCCCTGGTCGCGCTGGAAAACGCCGCCGAGTTCCATGCCCGCCACATCGGCCCCGATGCGGCGGACGAAGCCGGCATGTTGTCGGTGATTGGTGCCGCCTCGCGCCGCGCGCTGATCGATGCGGTGGTGCCCGCCAACATCAAACGCAGCAACGCCATGGACCTGCCAGCGGCCGCCTCGGAAGCGCAAGCGCTGGCCGAGTTGAAGGCCGTTGCCGCTCAGAACAAGATTTTGAAGAGCTATATCGGCCAGGGCTATTACGACACCCTGACCCCGGGCGTCATCCTGCGCAACATCCTTGAAAATCCCGCTTGGTATACGGCCTACACGCCGTATCAGGCCGAAATTTCGCAAGGCCGCATGGAGGCATTGGTCAACTTCCAGACCATGGTCACCGACCTGACCGGCATGGCCATCGCCAATGCCTCGATGCTGGACGAAGCGACCGCCGCCGCCGAAGCAATGACGCTGGCGCTGCGGGTGGGCAAGAGCAAGTCGCAAGTCTTCTTCGTGGCCGACGATGTGTTGCCGCAGACGCTTGAAGTCGTGCAGACCCGCGCCAAGCCGCTGGGCCTGACCGTGCAGGTCGGTGCAGCGGCCGACGCGGGCAAGAGCGAATGCTTCGCCGCTCTGCTGCAGTACCCGGGCGTCAACGGCGATGTGCGCAGCCTGCAGAGCGCCGCCGACGCCGTCCACGGCCAAGGCGCTTTGCTGATTGCCGCCGCTGACCTGTTGGCACTGACCTTGATCAAGGCTCCGGCCGAGATGGGTGCCGACATTGCCGTGGGCAACACCCAGCGCTTCGGCATGCCGATGGGCAACGGCGGCCCGCACGCCGCCTATATGGCCTGCAAGGACGAGTACAAGCGCAGCCTGCCAGGCCGCCTGGTGGGGGTCAGCATCGACGCGCATGGCGCGCCGGCCTACCGCCTGGC
>JADMJQ010000282.1 GCA_018780415.1 Roseateles sp.
CACCTCTCCGGAGCGCGTGGGTTTAGTGCAAGGCCTTGGCCGGATCAACCGGCGCTGCCCGGCCTGGCCGCTTGGCCGCCATCGGCACATCCATCTTGCCGCTATCGAGGTGGTAGCGCTTGTCGGCCAGGATCGCCTTGATGACCCGGTGCACCAGCAGGTCGGGATAGCGCCGAATCGGGCTGGTGAAATGGGTATAGGCCTGATAGGACAAACCGAAATGCCCGGCGTTGGCCGAGGTGTAGATCGCCTGCTGCATCGAGCGCAAGAGCATCGAATGGATTTGCGTTGAATCGACCCGGTCCTTGGTCGCCGCTGCGATCGCCTGGTATTCGCTGGGTTTGGGGCTGTCGCCGATCGACAAGCCCAGACCCAGGGCGCGCAAATAGGCTTGCAGGGCCACGCGTTTCTCCGGCGTTGGGCCCTCGTGCACGCGAAACAGCGAACCATGCTTGGACTGCTCGATAAAGTCTGCCGCACAGACATTGGCTGCCAGCATCGCCTCCTCGATCAGCTTATGTGCTTCGTTACGGGTGCGCGGAATGATCTTCTCGATGCGTCCGTTGGCATCGCAGACGATTTGCGTCTCCACCGTATCAAAGTCGATCGCACCGCGCCGGCCGCGCTCGGCCAACAGGGCCCGGTACACCTCATGCAAATGCAGCAGGTGCGGCACCAGTTCGCGCCGCTTGGCGGCCTCGGGGCCATGGGTGTTGCCCAATACCGCCGCCACCTCGTTATAGGTGAAGCGAGCATGCGAGCGGATCACCGCCGGATAGAACTGATAGGCCTGCACCTCACCGCTCTCGGTCACCAACATATCGCAGACCATGGACAAACGGTCTTCGTTGGGGTTCAGCGAACACAGGCCATTGGAGAGCTTTTCCGGCAGCATCGGAATGACGCGGCGCGGGAAATACACCGAGGTCGCGCGTTCGTAGGCATCGCCGTCCAGCGGGTCGCCGGGTTTCACGTAGTGGCTAACGTCGGCAATCGCCACCAGCAAGCGCCAGCCGCTGAAGGCCGTCTTGCCCCGGCCCTGCTTGTGGGGCTCGCAATAGACCGCGTCGTCGAAGTCGCGCGCGTCTTCACCGTCAATCGTCACCAAGGCCACATCACGCAGGTCAACCCTGTGCTTCAAATCGACCGCACGCAACTTCTCCGGCAGTTTGCCGGCCTGCGCCAAGGTCTCGGCACTGAAGCGATGCGGCACCTCGTACTTGCGCACCGCAATTTCGATCTCCATGCCGGCATCGTCAATCTCGCCCAAGACCTCAACCACGCGGCCGACCGGCTTTGAGTAGAGCGACGGCGGCTCGATCAATTCGACCGCCACCACCTGGCCGGTCGTCGCGTTGGCAAGTCCGTTCTTGGGGATCAGGATGTCCTGACCCATGCGCTTGTCCTCGGGGGCCACCAACCAGGCGCCCGACTCCAGCAGCAATCGCCCGATGATGGGGCGCTTCTTGCGCTCCAAAATCTCCAGCACGCGGCCCTCGGGCCGCCCGCGCTTATCGGTTCGAACTATCCGCACTCGCAGGCGGTCACCATGCATGACGGCCCGCATTTCCTGGACCGACAAATAAATGTCCTGCACGCCGGTGTCCGGGATCAAAAAACCATGACCATCGCGGTGCCCCTGCACCACACCCTCGACTTCACTCAGCAACCCGGCGCCTTCTTGCGGGGCCACACTTGCGCTCTTAATATTTTTGATGATAGAATCCTTGCTTTCCTGAGATGCCCAGGTGGCGGAATTGGTAGACGCACTAGTTTCAGGTACTAG
>JADMJQ010000326.1:0-593 GCA_018780415.1 Roseateles sp.
CACTGCCTTGTCGATGCCGCGCTTCAGGTCCATCGGGTTCATGCCGGCGGCCACATACTTCATGCCTTCGCGCACGATGGCTTGTGCCAACACGGTAGCGGTCGTGGTGCCGTCACCGGCGTTGTCGGATGTCTTGGAAGCAACTTCCTTGACCATCTGCGCGCCCATGTTCTGCAGCTTGTCTTTCAGTTCCACTTCCTTGGCCACGGACACACCGTCCTTGGTCACGGTAGGGGCGCCGTACGAGCGCTCCAACACCACATTGCGACCCTTAGGGCCCAGCGTGACCTTGACCGCATTGGCCAAGATGTTCACGCCTTCAACCATGCGGGCACGTGCTTCGCCGCCGAAAATTACGTCTTTTGCTGCCATGAAAATATCTCCAAATCTTGAATTAGGACCACGCTCTTACTTGCCAAATCAATTGTTGGGAAGAAAAGCGTAGCGAGCGGCGTGCTGGCTAGGCGGACGAAGCGCAGGAACCGGAACGTACTACCTGTACGTGAGGATTCCGAGCATTCGCCCAACGACGCCAGCGCGTCGCGCAGTAGCTTTACTTCTCAACAACGGCGAAGAGGTCTTCTTCGCGCATG
>JADMJQ010000326.1:603-11624 GCA_018780415.1 Roseateles sp.
TCACCGACCTTGACGTTCAGGGCGATCAGGTCGCCGCGGTCGTTGCGCTTGCCGTTACCGACGGCCAGCACTTCGCCTTGATCGGGCTTTTCGGCCGCTGCGTCAGGGATGAAGATGCCCGAGGCAGTCTTGGTTTCTTGTTCGAGACGTTTAACGATCACGCGATCGTGCAAAGGACGCAAATTCATCACTTCTCCTAGAGAGTTTCGACACTTGATTCGAGGCGTGTGGACTGGCCGCACACCTCGTGGGGATGGTTCGAGATCGTCCCAAGACCGGCAGCGCCGGCCTTGCTGGATCGTTAGCACTCGCTTTGGTTGAGTGCTAGCAATCGAATTATATGGGCGAGCGCCGAGCTTTCAAGCCCCCTTGGGTGTCGACTTTCAATGAGTTCGGAATTTCTGCCGCTCAATTCTGAGCTTGACTCATGTGGCGCCGCCAAAGTGGAGGACTCTGGTTGCTGGGCCAGGGGAAGCTCAATTGCCTTTAGCTTGACACCGACGTTGACTCTGTAGCGGCTACGGTCGTCGATCCAAGCCGATTGCAGTCGACCATGAATAGAACCTCGCTACCGCTTCATCACCTTCCTCTTGCCATGTCCGCGAATCCAAATAGCCTGATCTCCGCTCACCGGATGAGTGCCAATTCCGACTTCGGTCCTGGGCTTCCATTGCGTTCCAGCGAGACCGAGTCCATCAACTACTTGACGTAGCGAATCCTCTTGCGCCCCGATCACAAAGCGGTAGCAGTCTGCGGCCACGGCCAAATTGAAGTGCTGCACCTGTTTGGGTTTGGCGGATGTTCGGCGAAATCGCCCTCCATCGCCGTTCATGACGAGCGCGACCTTCCGAGACAGTGGAAACAGCACATGCGTATGCAAAGACCCGAATCCAAGAGGCTGGTCGTCCGTACCCGGAAGTGGGGCTAGCACCACTGGCGAGTCTGACGACATGTACTCGTGACCATTGGGTGCATCGACCACTGTCCAATCTCGGTTGTAAATGATCTCTGCCGCAGGAGCCCATTGCTTCAATGACATCTGCCTGGCGAGTTCCTTCGGAACTGTCACGTTGAAGTGGTCTCCGCTGACCATCTCAAAGGCTTCCGCAGCAAACTTTCGAAGCTTCTCTTCCTTTGTGTTCGGTGGAAGAAAATCTTTGACGATTGAGTAAGCCTGCTGCTCACTGGACACCCGGAGCTTCATCTCGGCCCGATGGATTTCCTCCCGGACGAGGCGAGCCTCCTCCAACGCGGAAGGTGTGCGTACTGCAGTCATGGCGATGAAGAGCGACAGGGATTCCCGCCCTTCGCGAGTCAGCCGCTCCCCGCCGATCAACGCCTTTAGTGCCGAGCAAGCGCGAGTCTCGACAATGCCAAAGAGCTTCTCCAATTCGAAGCGCCGCCGATCCTGTTCGTCGAAAAAAGTGTAGAAATGTCCAATTACCGTTGTGTCCTTCGGCTGCTGCGGCCGAATCACCCCATCCGATCGGTCGAAGACCCGCAGCAAGCCTTCCCCGTCCGTAAAGCCTTCCAAATAGAACCGCGAAATGTAGTGATGGCGCTTTGGCCCTTCGAGCTGAGGCTTGGCCGCCAGATGATCAAACGCATCCATACATTCCTTTTTTACTGTGGCTGGGGGTAGCCATTGACCCATTCTCCAATCACATAGGTCGTTTACTGCGCCGGCACTGTCACTGTATTGGTGGAGCCCCGAACTGCGCGCGCTTTGAATAGAACAGGCCCGGACATTTCGAGGGCCCTGACTGCGTGGCAACTCGGTGCCCGGAGCGGCCGATTGCTACTCGGCACATTCGTTGCTCGCTAGGATTTTGTGTTGCGCTGGCCACGGCTATCGGGTGCGCGACTCCGCTCCTGTCCCCCGGCTTCGCCTCCTCCTTGACCTCGCTTCGCCGCACACCCGACAACCGTGGCGTTTGCTCTCGCGGAAAGGCCGATCCTGCCGGATCAGGTCGATTGGGTGCTCTGTGCAGCGAGGTCAAGGAGGAGGCCGCAGGCCGGGGGGCATGAGCGGAACAGAGCGCCCAGTCGGCCTGATCGTTCCCGTTCCCGGCCACGAGCTTGAGCGACAGTTTTGGGCACGGAGTTGATCGCCGCCGGCACGTTCGGCGTTTAAGCCAGCGGGCCCTGATGCCATTTCGCAGCTTGTGAAAGCTGTCGTTGGATCGGTCGGCGCCTCGTGCTCTGATGGTTTCGCGTCGAAATTTGTCGATCGGCAGCTTCGGGAGGTGCTGCAGACATTCCTCCAACGAAATGCTCAATGGCCGGTTTCGACCGCAGTGGTTGTTTGCTCGCCAATTACGATCGACTGCACCCAGCCTTTTCCGACCCTTCACCCTTTGTTGCTTGGAGCATTTTTCCTATGGCTGATGGTGCGCTACCCATTCGGGCAGATATCGGGTCAACAGGCACGCCGGACACATTGGCGACCCGGCGGCCTTGGCAAGTTCAGAACTAAGTGACGGGAACTTCTGAAAGTTCAGAACTCAGTGACGTCGGGGTTCAGTACCGCATGACAGCTTCGTTGTTAAGCGCTTGATTTCAGGCGTGGTCTTGTTCAGCTTTCAATGCATGTCGACACCCCTATCGTTTGGACGGCAGTGGGTGCTAAGACCGCATCAAGGCTTGATGCCCGCTCATCAAGCCATTGACTTCAAGCCTGTGATTTCGGCTCGCCCTTGTTGGCGGACTCTTTACATCAAGCCTTCGCGCTCGAAGATGGGCCGCATCACTTGCACGGGCAGAAAGCGCAGGCCCCGTCGCGCGCATTCCTGTGCATGCAATTGCTCGCGGCGCTGGCGAGCTTGGTCAGCGGCAGATGATGCGCTGCTGCCCGCTGGGCCAAGGTTCTTGATTGGGTTTGTTGGTGTTGGCATATTGATCTCTGTTTGGGGTTGTTGATGCGGCCTGCGGCCCAAGGGGCCAGCAGGACGGGGATGGAGCGATGGAGCCATGGAGCCATGGAGCCATGGAGCCAATCGGTCAGGCTAGAGCATCAGACTCATTCGGAAGGCGCTGTGGAACACGCCGTCGATCAGCATGGCGTCGCGCACGATGGCTTCCGTAGTGAAACCGACCGAGCGGTACAGCTTCAGCGCGCAGCGGTTGTCGGCACGCACTTCCAACTCGATGTTGGCTATGCCCTTGGCCGCGGCCGCGCCTACACAGGTCATCAGCAGGCGCTTGCCCAGGCCTTGACCGCGGTATGCGGGGCTCACGCCCATGCCCAGGTTGCCGCGGTGAGCGACCGCAGCCCCTCGGCCACGATGAATCTGCGCCCAGCCGACCACCCGCTGTTCGACGCGTGCCACGATGTGGACATCGTCTACTTCAAAGCCCTTGCGAACTTGACTCTCCAATGGCTGCGCAAGTGGCGCTTGCATGATCGCCAGAAAGTTGCGCTCGAGCCCGACCGCGTCCATGCAGGCTCGAAGGCTCTCGATATCGGCCAGCGCCAAGTGACAAATCGATACCGACATGATGTCTCGCCGTCATGCCGCCAGTTTGGCATCCACCGGGCGCGGTGCACCGGGCAATTGCAGTGCCCAACGAGAGAACAGCTTGGCCGCCAGTTGCTCGAGCTTGCCCATACGCTCAGGCAGCGCCCGCAGCATCGAGATGCGGCTTTGCACGTCCGGGCCTTTGGCCAGGCTTAGCTGGCTGCTCTTGCGCGCGCACCACGCCTGCAATCCTTGCTGCGTCAGTTCGAGCGGACACAGCAGGGCCAGGTGAGGTCCCAGCGCATAGCCCTTGCTTGGGTTGCGGCCGTCATACAGCAGGTTCTGAGCGCCCGCAGGCAGTTCCAGACGATGGGCGTGCGCGTTGAACAACTCAAGCGGCGCCTGCGCACCGAACAGGGCATTGGCCTGCGCGGTGAAGCGCGTGAGCGCCCATCCATAGCTAGGCACCGGGCAGGGGATGACCTTGCCGCCGGCCGCCATGGTCAGCAATTGAGCACCAATGCCCAGTCCCAGCACCGGCACCTCGAGGCTGAGTGCGTCTCGGCACAAGGCCAGCTCGGTGCGAATCCAGGCGACGGGATCCAAGGCGCAGCGCTCACTGCCGAGCAGCACGATGCCGCTGAAGTCCTTGGCCTCTTTGGGTACCGCCTGGCCCTGGTCGGGGCGGAAAACTTGCATCGGAATACCGAACTGCTGCAAGCAGGTCTGCAAGCTGCCGGGGCTCAGATGATCTTCGTGTTGAAGGATGGCGACTGGGTTCATGTGATTCACCAGATGTTTGATTTAGGTTCCGACATCATGGCAAGGCGCATGTAAAACCACTGTCAATCCGGCGGGCCGGGGCGTAGAGAACTCATCAGCGTCGGCCCGGCTTGACGATCCACTCCTCCATCCAGTCGGAGCCGGAGGCGAGTCGGCGCGACCACCACAGTTCCTCGCGAACACTCATCACTCCAGCGGCTTGCCGTTTGGGATCAGGCACGGACTCAGGGCGTGCGGGCGCTGCTTGAACGAGCTTGCTTGAAACAAAACTGCTTGATGAGCGTGGCATGAGCTTCTCCTCGTGGTTTGTGGCGGCGGTTTGCACCGGCATGAGCACGCACTGACTCTAGGACGGCCGCTGTCAAGGCTTTGGCGAAATCCCAGGTGAAGGCATCAAATCGCTGTCAAGAAAGGGGCGGCGCATCGACGAAGGCGCAGGCACCGGGCCAGGCTGGACCGGGCACATCCGCGTCGGCCCGAATACCTGCTCGAACAGACAGGCGCTAAGCTCCATGCCAAGAAGCGGGAGGCCGAATTGGGTTTGCAGGCGGATTGGACAAGGCGGGGGTGGCGGCGGTCGTGGTCGGCGGTGACGCTGGGCGGCCTGTTGATGGCGCTCGGCTTGTTGTGCCTGGCCTGGCCGCTGTCCGTGCGGGCCTACGCCTTGCACAGCCTGCGCTTTTCCCATATCGGCGTGGAGGAGGGCTTGCCGGGCGGCGGCGTCTACGCCGTTGTGCAAGACCGCCGCGGGCTGATCTGGCTCGGCACCACCGCGGGCCTGGCCCGCTATGACGGGCGCACCGTCAAGGCCTTCAGAGCCAATCCGGAGCAGGCCGATTCACTCTCGCACTCGCTGGTCGAGGCGCTGCTGGAGGACGAGCAAGGCGGCTTGTGGATAGGCAACCGGGGCGGGCTGGACCGCCTTGATCTGGGCACCGAAAAGATTCAGCGCCATCCGATGCCCGAGGGCTTCAGCCTGCCGGAGCGCCGGGTCATCGCCTTGGCGCCGGCCGAGAACGGGCGTCTTTGGGTGGGCAGCACCGGCGGGCTGCTGAAATTCGACACCGGCTTGCGCCGCTTTGTGGCCTGGGCGCCTGACGCGCGGGCGACCGAGACCTTCAAAAGCCCAGTGCGCGCGCTGTTGCCCGACGGGCAGGGCGGCATTTGGGCGGGTCTGCGCGATCAGGTCTTGCACATCAATGCCGCCGGCAAGTTGCTGCATCAGTTCAGTACATTGAACGGTCTGGGTGCCAACGCCAAGGCGATCGTCGATTTGCAGATTGCCTGCCTGGCCTTGGACGCGCATGGCCGCTTGTGGGTCGGCATGTCCGGCGGTTTGCAGACCTGGCGTCTGCAAGGCGAAGCCGCGCCCAGGCCCGACCCGCTGACCGAGCAGCTGAAGCTGCCGCCGGAGCGCATCTTTGCCCTGATGCTGGACCGCGAACAGTCCATGTGGATTGGCTCGAACAGCCGCCCGGCGCTGCAGCGCTGGGTGGAGGGGGCCGAGCAATTGGAGGCATTCTTCCATTTGCCCTCGGTAGGCAGCAGCCTGGCAGACGACTCGGTCGGCGCCCTGCTGCATGACCGCAGCGGCGGCCTGTGGGTCGGTAGTTTGAATCGCGGCGTCAGCCTGGCGGACTTCGCCGGCCGCCGCTTCCCGGTCTATCTGAATCTGCCGGGCGACGAGAAAAGCCTGTCGAACGACCTGGTGATGGCCACCGCCTTTGATGGTGATCAGCATGTCTGGGTCGGCACCTACGGCGGGGGGCTGAATCGCCTGCACCTGGCCAGCGGTGAGGTGCAGCGCATTCCCTTGCAAAACATGCCCATCAGCCACATCAAGGCCTTGCTGCGCGAGCCGGACGGCCGCCTGTGGGTGGGCGGCGAGCGCGGCCTGCAGCGCTTTGATCCGCAGCATATGCGCAGCAGCATCGTCAATCTGGGTCAATTCACGCCGGCCGCCGCCTCGATCAGTTCCTTGCTGCGGCTTGAAAAAAATGGCGAGGTCTGGGCCGGCAGCGCGCAAGGCCTGTACCGCTTCGAAGCCAATGGCCGTATGCACAGCTACCGGGTTGTGCCGGGTCAAGCCGGGTCTCTGCGCCATGCCACCGTTGACTGCTTGCTGCAAGACCGAGCCGGGCGGCTGTGGATAGGTACAAAAGGTGGCCTGCACCTGTGGGACCCCGGCAGCGAGAGCTTTTCGCAGCCGTTGTTGGGCAATGACTCGGTCTCGCAGCCCAGCAATCTGGCCGTCCACAGCATGCGCGAGGACGGCCGCGGGCGTATTTGGGCGGCCACCGAAATGGGCTTGTTCGAGTTGCAGCCGGCGCCGGCGGCGGGGCGTTGGCAGTACAAGTCCTGGGGCCTTGTTCCCGGCATGCCCAGCGGCGGGTTCGAATCGATTCAAGACGCGCAGTTTGGCGGTATCTGGCTGGGCAGCGAGCAGGGCCTGACCGAGTTGCAGCCCGACCAGGGCTTGGCGCGCTTTTACCCCGGCGGCAGTCATTTTGGCGGCGCCTTCAACTTCGCTGCGGCGGCGCGTGCCGCGGACGGAACGCTTTACTTCGGCGGCAAGGGCCTGGTGCGCTTTCGGCCCGAGGCCTTGCATGACAACCCACATGCGCCCGCCGTGGTGCTCAGCGATCTGCTGGTCTTCAATCAGTCGCTGGCCGCCGAGGCCAGCCCGCGGCCGGCCAGCGCCGGGCAAGCGGGCGCCAGCGGCCCACCGCTGAGCCTGGCGGATTTGGGCGTGAGCGGCCCTCTGCATCTGGCGCAGCGGATTCAGCTCAGCCACCGCGAGTCCATGGTCAGCTTCGTGCTCTCGGCCCTGCATTTCGACAAACGCGCCTTGGTGCGCCATGCCTGGAAGCTCGAGGGCTTTGACGGCGACTGGATCTACGGCCAGGACAGCTCCGGCGTGGCCACCTACACCAACCTGGACCCCGGCCGCTACCGGCTGCTGGCCAAAGCGGCCAACCCCGACGGCGTCTGGGGCGAGGCGCGCCAACTGCTGGAGCTGGAGGTGGCACCGCCCTATTGGCGCAGTTGGTGGTGGTACAGCGGGCTGGCGCTGTTGGCCACGCTGGCGCTGGTCAGCGCCTACCAGTTGCGGGTGCGTGAGCTGAATCGATCGCGCCTCTTGCTGGAGCAGGAGGTGGCGGCCCGCACGCAAGAGCTGCAGCTGCAGGCCCAGCAATTGGCGCTCGAGAAGCAGGGCGCGCTGACGCAAGGCGAGCGTGCGCTGCAGGCCAGCGAGACGGCCGAGAAGGCGCGCCGCGATATCGTGCTGTTGAGCGAGATCGGCCGCCAGATCACCGCCTCGCTGGATGTGGCGGCGATCCAGAACACCCTCTACCAGCATGTGGACGAGTTGATTGAGGCCACGGTGTTTGGCGTCGGGCTGGTGGACTGGACCAAGCGCAGCCTGGTTTTTGATTTCATCATGCAGCGCGGCCAGGCCTGCAAGCCCTACGCACGCAGCCTGGCGGCGATCGAGATGCCGTCGGTGCAGGCGGTGCTGCACGGCCGGGACCTGCTGGTCGACCAGATCGAGCGCGACAGCCGGGTGCTGTACGGGCAGGCCGGCGCCACGCGGGTGCAGATGCTGGACGGGGCCGAACCCGAGGTGGTCAATTCCGGCATCTATGCGCCGATGCTGCTGAAGGGCCGGGTCGTGGGCCTGCTCTTTATGCTGAGCGACCGCAGCCACGCTTTTGGTGCCAACGATCTTGCCATACTCAGCACGCTGGGCGCCTACGCGGCGGTGGCGCTGGACAACGCCGATGCCTACCGTCAGCTGCAACAAACGCAAACCCAGTTGGTCGAGCAAGAAAAGCTGGCCGCCCTGGGGGCGCTGGTGGCCGGCGTCGCGCATGAGCTGAACACGCCAATCGGCAACAGCCTGTTGATGGCCAGCACCTTGCTGGATCGCGGTCGCGAGTTCAGCCGCCACCTCAGCGAAGGCGGTTTGCGGCGCTCCGAGCTGGACCAGCATTGCCAGGCCAACCAAGAGTCCAGCGAGTTGCTGGTGCGCAGCCTGCAGAGTGCCGCCGGCCTGATCACCAGCTTCAAGCAACTGGCGGTGGACCAGACCTCGGAGCAGCGCCGCCCGTTTGAGTTGCACACCTTGTGCGGGGAGATTGCGCAGACCTTGGGCAATCGGCTGCGCCGCGACGCGCACCAATTGCAGCTGGACGTGCCGCCAGGGCTGAGCCTGGACAGCTTCCCCGGGCCGCTGGGCCAGGTGCTGAGTAATTTGATCATCAACGCCATGGTTCACGGCCTGGACGGGCGACGCAACGGCCGGCTGACGCTGCAAGCGCGTGAGCGGGGCGAAGGCAGCATACGCATCAACTTCAGCGACAACGGCCAAGGCATCAGTGCCGCCAATCTGGCCCATGTGTTCGAGCCCTTTTTCACCACAAAGCTGGGCCAGGGCGGCAGCGGCTTGGGCCTGCACATCAGCTACAACATCGTCCACTCGGTGCTGGGCGGCAGCATCACGGCCAGCAGCGAACCGGGCGAGGGCGCCAGCTTCGAGATCATCATCCCCAAGGTGGCACCGCAGCGAGACGACGACAATCGCTGACTTTTGACGACCGCTCTCCTTCTTTTATGCTGACCGCCGACACCGCCTTGACCTTCTTCACCCTGGCCCTGCTGTTGGGCTACACGCCGGGGCCGGACAACCTCTTTGTGCTGATCCAGTCGGCCAGCCATGGGCGGCGCGCCGGCTTTTATGTGGTGTTGGGTCTGTGCACCGGGCTGATGCTGCACACGCTGGCGATTGCCCTTGGATTGGCGGCGGTGTTCGCCGCCTCGGCCACTGCCTTCACGGTGCTGAAGTTGCTCGGCGCGTCCTATCTGCTCTACCTGGCCTATCAGGTGCTGCGCGCGCCGGTCGGCCCCTTGGCCGAGCAAGCGCAAGTCGCCATGAGCCCGTTGAAGATGTTTGGCCGCGGCGTGCTGATGAACTTGAGCAACCCCAAGGTGGTGTTTTTCTTCCTGGCGCTGCTGCCGCAGTTCGTCAACGCGGCCCAAGGCGGGGTGGCCGGGCAGATCGCCCAGCTGGGCGCGATCTTCATAGTCGCCACCTTGATTTCCTTTGGCTCCATCACCTTTTTTGCCGGCGCCGTCAGCCGCGTGCTGAAGCGCTCGACCGCCGCTCAGCGCGGCCTGAACTGGCTGGCCGGCGCTGTCTTCATTGGCTTGGCGCTGCGCCTGGCTTTTGCCCAGCGCTGATTCAATCGGCAGCAGTCGGTATTTGCAACAAGGCCTGCCCCATTTGAATCCGGCTGCCGGTCGCGATGCCGGGGCTCAAACAGAAACCCTTGGGCGCAAACACGATGATGGTGGAGCCATGCTGGAACCAGCCCATCTCCTCGCCCTTTTTGAAGCTGGCCTGACAGGGCAACTCATTGGCGCCCTTGTAGTCGACATGCAGCAGCAGATCGAGGAAATGCAGCCTGAGGCTGGCCACCAAAATAGCCGCCACCGGCACGATGGCGATTTGCTCGCCGCTCTTCAGCCTTGACCTCAGTACCGCCCGCTCGTTGCGGCAGAACAGCCGCTCCACGCGCTTGAGCGCAATCGGGTTGACGTTCCAGGTATCGCCGGCGATATGCGTCACATGCTCGACCGTGCAGTCCTGCGGTGCATGGAAGCGGTGGTACATCGCCGAGGTCAGGCGCAGCGTGACGAAGACGCCGTCTTGGAAGGCGGAGGTGTCTTGCGTGGGCCCGAACAGGTCCTGCATCGCGTAAGGGAAGCCCTTGGCCTGAAAGACCTGGCGCCCCTCGACGGCACCGCAAGCGCCGACGATGGCGTCACAGGGGCTGCTCAAGACGTTCGCGCTTCGATCGACCTGGCGCGCACCGGCAACCAACTCGCGCGTGAAGCAGTCATGCAGGCTGTCGAACTTTTGCTTCTTGGCGTCGCTGAGGTCCAGGTCGGTGAACAGGCGCCAGACCGCGATCGAGGCACGTGCCAGCAGCGGGTTGCGGATCTGGCTGAACCTGCCCATCAGCCGGGTCAGGGCGATGCGCGGGATTCGGTTCGTCAGCAAAAAGTTCAGATCCTCCTGTTGGAGCATCTTTCTGAGGGAAATTGTCATATTCACGAGGCTGTCAAGCAGCGCTGATTAGATAGGGGGACTGGACTTCTGACTTGCTCATGGAACAAACCTCTTCTTATGCACTTTCCGCGCTGGCCCTGGCCGCCCTGGCCTGGACGCTGCCGCGCGCCAAGCGCCGTTTGGAGTTGTCGCGCGCCAAGCACCGTTCGCTGGCCGGTCATTCGCGCATGGCCAAGCGGCTGGCCGGTTGGATCCCCGGCTACGCCTATGACGAGGCGCGTTTCTTCAATTCCGACTGCGCTCTCGAACAGGTCGCGAACCGCCGCCGCATAGGCTTCAAGCGCCTGTGCGAAACCTTCGCCCAGCGCTATGCCAAGAGCATTGCGATGACGGTTCGCGCCCGCGAGGGGATTTCCGACCTGCAGTTCACCGGCAGCTACCGGGTGCCGTTTCAGTACAGCCCTTATCTGCGCGAACATCTGAAGACCGGCAGCTTTTTGCAGGCCTCGTCCGGCGTCGAGGTGGTGGACCTGGACGGCAACCGTTTTTACGACCTGACCGGCAGCTACGGCGTCAATGTCTTCGGCTATGACTTCTACCGCGACTGCGTGGACGAAGGCATCGCCTTGACCCACCAGCTCGGGCCCGTGCTGGGCGCCTACCACCCCTGCGTGGCCGACAACGTGGCCCGTCTGAAAAGCATCTCC
>JADMJQ010000231.1:0-3761 GCA_018780415.1 Roseateles sp.
TCAGAAGTAAGTAAATCAATGTTCCGGCATAAGCACACTGTAAACGCTGACTTTCCGAATCGAGCGGATTGATTTCCTAACGCCGAACTGAGAATGAATCGTACACAAAATTGAAAATTTGCTTGCAGATTTTCAGTAGTCATAGCATTGGTCGAAGGTGGAATACAGGTCGCCAATGTTTTTATGCTCACTTCATAGGAGCATGATTCATGCTGAGATTGAAAGCCAAACTGATAACTGTTGCTTCCGCCGGACTGATGGCGACAACACCCGTTTTCGCAAACTACATATGCACTGGCCCAGTCCGAGGGGTCGCTTTGGACGTTGCTGGTGGGCATCTCTTGGTCGAGAGTTTGGGGGCTCTTTCGTGGCCGCGCAGAAATAGTACAGATCGCACCTGATGGAAAGATATGGTTCAGAATTACAAATCAGTTCGCGGCAAGCTTCTGCTTGCAAGGATGGAACAATTTGAATATGTATATTCCTAGCGGGCATCCTGAATACCCATATGAAAGAAAAATGGGGTCAGGTTCATTTAATTTTTAGGAAAAATGGGGTCAGGTTCAATTTATTCGCCGACATATCGCCAATTCCTTGAGCTCGTCAGACACCAACTATGAACTCATCGACTCGCTAAGGCTATCTAATCAGTTCAAGAAGGAATATTGTGAAAAAACAAATAGCAGCATTTTTCTTAATGTTAACCGCCGGATTTGCCGCCGTAGCCGATGGAAATAGCAATGGCGGCACCATCGTTCATTTGGCTTCAGTGGGCGACTACATTCTTTTTAGAATATCCGGCAACACCGAATCTGACAGACCGCCCTGCGCATCAACGGGCAGATTCTCTTTGCATAAGAATAGCGCTCATGCCTCATTGGTGCTGACCGCGTTTGCCACAGGAAAGCAACTGGCAAACGTTAGTGGCATGGGAACGTGCACCAATTGGAGCAACGCGGAAGACATTCGCTGGATTGAAGTATGCCCTTTGTCGGGTTGCTGACAGATACACGTAGGCTAAACAAAATAGAAATGGGGACAGCTTCATTTAATGCGCATAAGCTATTACCAAACTACATGGAGAAAAGTAGGAAGCCCGTTTTTCAATTTAGGACGCATACATCATTAAACCCTGTCCGTGTATTTTTGCTTTACATGTTAAACACTAGCTGCCCAAATTTCGCTAATTGGCAAATTCATACTTGACCACGGCTCGGCAATATTGGCTAAATTATTTTTGCGGCCTTAAAACTTAACTAATTTGAATGATCTATTGATGAAATCAATTCATTTAACGCCCATAAAAGCTCTTACTTCTTTTCTACTAGTTTTTTCGTCAACTGCATCTATTGCGATTGAGAAGTCGGTAGTAATTAATACCTCTGAATACAAAGTACGAATTCATACGTCGCGTCATCCAAATATTGGGGCGCAAAATACTGCTATTTTAATAGGCAAAAGTGAAACATTCGCAAATTCCTTTTTCTTGAACTACGAAACCGATAGCAAATCTTATGCGTCGTTACTATTGTTAATGAAGACATCGAACAAAATACTAGTACGATTTGACGATGCAATCAGTTCGCCATGGGGAGACAATCGAGTTTTTGCGATAACAACATTGGAAAGCATGGATGGATCCTTAGGGCATTAAATGGTAACAATCATTGCATTGGTTCACTCAATATCGGCTTGGAATTCCAATGTGAGACCAACCATGAAGCAATTTATCTTTTCCGCCTTCATATTCTTCTCCGCTTCAGCAAGTTCTGCAGTGAACTGCGTTGGACTTCCCCAAGCAGTGAAAGTTGGTGAATTTGGAGCTCAAGAAGGTTATCTTATAGTAACCATCAATAACTTAGATTATCGATTGGGTCCGGTAGACGACCCGTCTGCAAAAGTGCGGGTTGTTATTGCGTTAACGGCAATTGCAAACAATAAGCCTTTGGTACTCAGATTCTGGGATCCCCACAGTGATTGCAATTCCGTGAGCTTCAACCGAGTGGTTCCCAATTCAACGCAAGTGCTTCAATAAATTGAATAACTTCAACGCCAATTTGAATTGAAGAAAAACTGAGTTAGGCTAAATTAATCGCGAAGTACTACGTGATTTAATAATTCGACATTGGTGCGCAGGAAACACTGCCTTTAGGGACTGAGTGGAAATCGGGGTAAGTCTTAAATATATGCCCCCAAAACACTTACTGGTGTTGATAATGTTGAAGTGAAAACATTTCGGTTTCGGATCTCTAGCGTAAGATTCCAGCCAGTTGTCGGCAAACAAATTGTGCAATACTTCTTCTGAAATGCCTAAACATACATTTTTACGAATAGTCATGCACTAAATATTTCAATCTATCTAGCAGCAAAAAGTGAATGCCTGTATGTACAAGAAATTGATTCTTGCGCCACTGTTCGCCCTTAGCGCCGGCCTCGCCACTGCAAGCGGATGGACCGAGCCGCTCACGATTGTGAGTGCCTTTGTCGAAGATTCAGATTATGTAATTGTTTACACAAGTGGCGGACGGCAGTACGTACTTAATTGCGGACTAAATCAATGGAACTTTGTTGCCAACGGGGAACCTCGGAAAAACAGAGCTTGGGCGACAATATTGACCGCGATAGCAACAGGCAAGAAGATTTCATTCTGGTATGGCGATACTTGCGGCGTATGGGGCTATCACCAAGCCACTGCCGTGCAGCTAGTCAACTAGCACCTATTAAAATTTTTGGAAGCTATCCTTGACGCGCCCATCTTGAATATTTTTCAAAACTCATAAAGGCAAAACCATGCGTCGACTGAAAACGGAATTAATCTCATTTGCAGCCGCAGGTTTAATAGCATCGCCCGCTTTTGCAAACTACACATGCACAGGGCCAATCCGCGGGGTGGCCTTAGATGTCACGAGTGGGGATTTGCTGGTCGAGAGCGTTGGCGCCCTCTCATGGCCGCGTTTGTGCAGTATCAACTCGACGGTAGGGTGAATCTCACCGGAATCCTGTAAGCGTACACATGCAATGCTGCTGTTGGCTCAGGCAACCCAAAAATCTGTAACGATCTGGATTACAGATTCAGGCAATATCCAAGAATGCCGAGCCTTGCCCACCTGGCAATGGGTTGAAGGCTTCTATTTCATTCGCATCAATGAATGAATTAGTTCAGAATATTGAGATGCTTTTTTGAACTACAAACAACTAGTTTATTCTCGATGCGGTATCCGAAATGACAAAACAAACAAGTCAAAGCGCAGTCCAAAGAATTTGCATCGCCGTTTTTGCATTTGCATGTTCCGGCTACGCCTGGGCAAGTGAATGGACCATCGCACAGCCGATTGAACAAATCAACTACGACGGGGAAGCTGATTATCTGTACATAGTCGGCGCGGCTGGCTGGGGTGCTCCTGCTTGTCCTAATGCCAAGTATGCCTATGTGAAGGGTTCCGTCGCAGGGCACAAACAACTGCTGGCGCTCGCGCTTGCGGCAAAGTCTACCGGGGCGAAAGTAAACATGAGGGGGGAATGCGATGGTTCCGACTACTTCGCAGCTACCTACATAGTTCTTAAATAGGCTAAGTTGCTAGGTAGCAAGTGTTGTCCAGCTTGCTTGTTGGGCAGCTATTCGATTAAGGCAATTTAGACGCCAACGAAGGAGAAGATATGCTAATAGCAATTGACAAATTAGTTCGACTAACGTCTCTCGCACTGATCGCATTTGCGCTGATGTCGACTTCAAATAGAAGTGTTGCACTTCCTGGTGAATG
>JADMJQ010000231.1:3771-11589 GCA_018780415.1 Roseateles sp.
CACTATTTATCTAAAGTATTATTATTGAAGGCGACTATGGTGGTAGGGCAACCATAGTTATTAAGGGTGGAGTTCCACAAGCATATATACCGGCCGCTTGTCACTCACCGTATAACCAACTGGACCTGAGCACCAGCAAGGGACGGGCTCAACTATCGACGGTGATGTTGGCCTACAGTCTCGGAAAACCTGTGAGACTTGCTTTGCAGTGCATTGGTGATCGCCCCCTAATTTCACATATTTGGCTCTCGTAGTATCCGAGTTGGTAGGAGTTCTCTAAAAACCCGGAAGTAGCCGGTTTGGTCGCGCTAGAACGCTTAGCTATGGAAAGACTATTTCCATAGATAAACAAAATGACTTTTAATATGAAACTATTTTTTCATAAGCTTACATTCCAGAGAAGAAATATCCTATTTGCAACACTTATGGCTTCCTGTCAAATCAGCATGGCCGGAACAATGGTTGTCGGTAAAATTAAGGAAATTCAAATAAACAAGGCACTGGGTAATGTTGTATTTGTCCAATTGGACGCAAATCACACCACCCCTATCAGTTGCCAAGTTAATGTGGGGTGGACGTACACCCTTCCTCAACAAACTGACGCTGATAGAAAAATATTTGCCTTGCTGAGTATGGCACTGGCGACTGGGCAGACTGTTCGACTTTACGGATCGGGCGCATGCAGCGACTTTGCTGCAGTCGAATCAATCTCTGCCGCGGCAATTCAACAATGATGATGATGCAACGCGGCAAACTGAAGATAGTAGGCAACCAATACAGTTGAGCCAGTACTATATAGATCTATCATTCTGTACGATTGAAAGAGCATATAAATGCGAAATTTAAATTTCCCCGCCATCAAGCATATATCTATGCTGGTGATTCTTACCTGTGGAGCATTGTTTGGCCAGACAGCGCGGGCAGACTCAATTGGTGGCCTGACGGTCTTGAGAATATTTTCCGAGGGCACCGGCGGCGGTGGGTTTTATCCAAAAGAGCCGATTCCCATGTGTAAATGGGGGCTGATGTATGTGGATTTTCAGAGTCCTGCAGGAAGAGCCAAGTTGGCCTTGTTGATGCAAGCCAAGGCCCAAGGGCTATTGCTGCAACGCGTGGATTATGTCGTGAATTTAGACAGCACCTGCTCTGCTACAGCAATACACATTGAGTAGTTGAGAGCTTTGCTACTGAATTGCATAAATTTATACCACTTGATGTAGTTGATAAACATTTGAAAACAAGGTATTAGTATGATGACTATGAGAAGGCTTAGAGCAACTACTCTTATAACTATGCTGTTTTGGATGATCCCATTCGGTCCGTCAGTTGGACAAACTGCTGGCGGCTTAGGATCTCGCGCCATAAAATCCTACTGGATAGAAGGAAATGCCTATATAGCGATCATCCCAGCCTTGCCATTTGACAATCCTACTGGGTGTAGCCGCAGTGATCTTGCAATTATTCCAGTGTCTGTCCAATCACAAAAACAAATGTTAGCAGCATTAATTCATGCTATGTCGTCGAATGCCGCCATTTCTTCTTGGGCCACGGGATGCTATTCGGCGTGGGGCAACACTTATCCATCGATCTACGCGTTGGGTGTTTCTAAGCAATAGGATTTCTCCATATCTTTGCTGCTTCCAGTGCCTCGCTGCGCAACACTGTAAACCTCTAGAAAATCAGATGTGATGTCTTGGCTGTATTGCAATTAAATATTGGCTCGCACTCAAAATACTAATGCATCAATGAATTTAAGAAACGCTATGAAAACTAAATCATTAACGCTATTTTTCTTGGCTTTTCTACTATCGTGCACTCAGGTCGTGCAGGCAGGTAATCAAACAGGCCGTATCTATAGTCTAAATTTTAGGTCGTCGGATGGATTGGTATATTTCGTCATGGACGGCGCCAGCATTGAAAAACCCTCTTGTGCCAAAGCCAGTTACTGGATTGTCAAGGACGAAAACTCGCCTACTGGCAAAAGAATTATCGCGATGCTACTTGCTGCAAAGCTAGCCAACGCAGCAATTGTGGTGAAAGGCAGTAATCTTTGTGATCGGTGGGCTGATGGTGAGTCGGTTGAAGAGATCGTAATTTCCTAAACCAACAGACTAAGTTGATATCTTTGAGCATTGCATGCAATCTTACGTAATTGTCGCTTAGGGCAGAATAACCTGTCTCAACCAATTCTTTCAATATACAATTGAACTAAGGAATGAAATGCGCGCACACAATAATAGGCATTCAGCTGTATTTTTGGCGAAATTCCTTGGTCTAATTCTTTCGATCTGTATTTTTCAATCCTCTGCAGCAGCGGCGGTTGTAGGTAGCTTTGGAAGAATTTCGTCTTTGAGAATTGAAGGAACAGTGGCCTTTATTGGAGTATCCTCAGCGTTCGCAGGATCTACACAATGCGACTCGCGGGTATGGTTGGATATGTCAAATCCTATAGGACGAGCTGTCTATGCAACTGCTTTGACGGCCTTTCAGAACAAACAGGAAATATGGATTCGAGCACATGAGGAAGGGGCGCGCGTATTCGGAGCCTGTATACTCTACGACATTTACATTGCTCAGGTGAACTAGGAATAGTTGAATATTTTTCTAGTTGGTCAACGTTGACGAGAAATATCGGCCACAAGTCTTTCGACTCAATTAATTGATTGCACGCCCGAACTGTTTGTAGGCGCTTGGCCATGTTGACCTTGCAAGACGCTATTCAAGGAGACCCACACATGCACCGAATTTGCTATCTGACTCGCAATGCGTATATTTCAGTTGTACAGATATTATTTTATCTAGTGCTTATTTGTGGCCTGGTTTCTCCTGCAATGGCTGAGCCAACGAGTGAGAGAATTAGAATTGTTAAGGTTCGCCCATATCATGAGAAAACTGGGGTTCCGGCCTGGGTCTACGTTACTTTTGACCGCGTGCCTTTTTGCGATTCAACAACCTTTGTCATTCCGATGAGTTGGGGTGGTGCGAAAGAGACTTACGCAATTGCGCTAGCTGCACTTTTGTCAAATCGTGAAGTATTGGTGGAGATGGACAACGCTGGTTGTGCGTCGCCAAATTGGACTACGAAGATACAGTCTTTATATCTACTAAATTGAACTATGAAGCATGGTGTATGTGCGATATTGATGTTTGTGACCGCGTCTTTAGCTCGCGCGAACAGTCCTTTTTCTCCTTTTGAAGTAAAGGCATTAACCATTCATGACAATGGGTTTCACATTCTAATTACTGCAGGCTCGGATATTGCGACCGGTGAAGGTTGCAACAGCAGAACTATGATGTCGCTGCGAAAAGATCACGCCCTTTTCAAGGAAATGTATGCGACCTTGCTGAGCGCCGCCCATACAGGCAAGCCTATTTCCGGTTGGGTGAACGGGTGTGATGCCACCTTTGGCACACCAGTGCTGACGCGATTGGATTTGTGGTTCAAGTAATATCTTTGGGTATTCGACTACCCTGTTCACCCAATGGGCGCGACATCCTGATAATTCTTGGCAAGGGAATTTTGGCCAACAATTTTTCTTCAGAAGTGAAATTTTTGTGGTTTACCTTTCAATTCGATGACTCGAAACTCCTCTACAGTTCCGCACGGAAAGTTTGAACAAAGCAAGAGAAAAGGGAGCACGGTGAGTGAATGAATCGGCGGTATCGGCGTGGCTTGGTCTGCAGCGTGCTTGGCAGGATTCTGCGCTCGCGCGGGCGGTGTGGTCGTGCGCTGTCTTGTCGAGCGTAGCTGCCGTTTTTTACGTTGGTTGGTATTTTCTGAACGAGGTCGCGCCAGGCTTGGCGCAAGAGCAGACCGTTGCACAGCGTCTTGCCGCGGAAGGCCCCGGCACTCGGGACGGTTCATCAAGTACATCTGATAGGGCTCTCAATTCGCCAGCTGATTTCGTTGCTTCTCTAGGTGATGCGCGTGACTCGACCGCACTATTGCGCGAGCTCAAGCGGCTCGGTGACGAAGCAGGGGTTCAAGTCTCGACTTTGTCGGTGGCACAGCGGGAGGCCAGTTTCGAGCGGCTTGGTCTTCTCGAACTAGGCTTAAACCTACAAGGCTCGTACCCAGCCGTGATGCAGGTGCTGAAGGAGTTGCATGAGCGCTATCCGCAGGCAAACATTCGCAGCCTGCAAATGAGGCGCGCGCCGCAGGGTCTGGCCGTGGATAGCGTCTTGGTGATGGTCTTTTGGTCTCAGGCAAAGCTCGCAAGCGTCGCCACCAGTGGTACGAGGCGCTAGCGAGCGATGCGGCCAACTTTGAAATGGGCCTTGTTCGCCAGCGCCGGCTTGTCGGCTTTTGCATTGTTGCCGCGGCAGGATGGAGGCATCCCAGCCGTGGTCGGCTTTGTTGACTCCGGGGCCCGGCAGGTCGGGCCGCTTGGCACCGGATCAAGTACTGTGCCGCCAGGTGTAGCGGGTCAGCAGCGCACATTGCTTTCGCACTTGACCCCAGTCGCGATCGATGTACCGAAGCGGGATCTCTTTGCGCCTATGGAGCCGCCACCACCACCAGCACCCAAAGTTCAAGCTATTGCCCCTGCTGGCCCTCCCACGGCACCGCCGCCCCCAACTGCGCCGCCATTCAGCTACCGGTTTTTTGGCCGTATGCAAACGCCGGATGGCCAGCAGTTGGTGTTGCTGGTCCGCGGCGAGGCTGTTGTGCAACTCGAAGTGGGTATGGAGTTGGAGGACGGCTACCGTGTGGACGCTATCTTGGCCGACCGGGTGAGCCTGTCTTTTACCCAGTTTGGGGTCAACATCGAACTTCCGATTCCGCCTGCGGCGACTCAATGAACAGCATGTATTTGTCACTTACTTCTTCGCTGCGCTGCGCCACACGTTTTTTGAGCATCGGCCTTGCGATAGCCTTGCTGAGCTCTTGTGCGCAAGAGCGTATACGCACTCAGTCCTCCGAGTTCATGCGCTCGGGCTCTTATGAGCAAGCAGTGGATGCGCTGGATCAAGGGCTCAAGGAACACCCTGACAGTGCCGCACTACGTAGCGGGCTGATACTGGCGCGCAATGAGGCGCTGGCGCGTTTGCTGTCGCAGGCTGCGACCTTGCGTTCATCGGGGCAGCTAGATGAAGCCGAGGCCTTGCTGATTCGTGCGCAAGCGTTTGACACCGGCGGTAAAAGAGTCAACGCTTTGCTTGCCGATCTTCAGGTGGAGAGGCGCCAACGCCAAGCCTTAGAGCAAGCTGAAATGGCAGTGGCGCAAGAGAAGCCGGACATGGCCCTGCGGATAGTTCAAAACGCGCTGACCGACAACCCTCGCCAGCCCGAACTGGTCCGCCTTAAGCGCAAGCTGGAAGCGCAGGCCAGGGCTGCACAGCAAAAGGCAGTCAATTTGGGCCTGGCGGAGAGCCGACCCATTTCGATCGACTTTCGAGACGCCAGCCTGCGCACGGTGTTAGATGTGATCACCCGTAACAGCGGCGTTAACTTTGTGCTGGACAAAGACGTGAGGTCAGACGTCCGGGTGACAGTGTTGCTGCGTTCTGCGAAGGTTGAGGACGCGATCGACTTGATTGCTTCCACCCATGGACTGGCCAAGAAAGCCACCGACAGCAACACGATCTTGGTTTACCCAAACACACCTGAGAAGCAGCGGGAATATCAGGAGCAGGTGATACGGGTGTTTCAGCTGGCCAGCGCCGAAGCCAAGGGTGCGGCGGCGTTTTTGCGCTCGATGATGAAAATTCGTGACCCCCATGTGGACGAGCGCAGCAATACCTTGTCTATGCGTGAAAGCCCTGAAACGATCGAACTGGCAGAGCGCTTGCTGACCCTGTACGACAGCGCTGAGCCGGAAGTATTGCTGGAGCTGGAAGTGATTGAGGTGCGAAGCAGCCGTCTGCTTGATCTGGGTGTGAAGTTCCCGGATAACTTTTCGCTGACCGTGCTGAACCCCAGCGGCGGTACCGGGGGTCTGACTTGGGAAAACTTGCGCAATATTCCTTCAAGCCGCGTCGGCGTTGGCGTGGGTAGCCTTTTGGTCAATTTCAAGCGTGAGCTGGGTGATGTGAACATCTTGGCCAACCCGCGAATAAGGGCCAAGAACAAGGAAAAGGCCAAGATTTTGATCGGCGACAAGGTACCTGTGATCACGGCCACGCAGGGCCAAGGTGGCTTTGTCTCAGACAGTGTCAGTTATCTTGACGTGGGTCTGAAACTGGACGTCGAGCCGACGGTCTATGCCGACGATGAAGTGGCCATCAAAGTGGCACTGGAGGTGAGCAACTTGGTACGGGAGGTGCGTACCGCATCCGGTTCCTTGGCCTACCAGATCGGCACGCGCAACGCCTCAACACATCTGCGTCTGCGTGATGGAGAAACCCAATTGCTGGCTGGCTTGATCAGCAAGGAGGATCGCAGCACTACGGCGGGCTTACCGGGATTTGCTGATCTGCCAGTGGCAGGGCGCCTGTTTTCCAACACCAAAGATGAGACGCAACGAACGGAGTTGATTCTTGCGATCACGCCGCACATCGTGCGCAATATTGAGCGCCCGGACGCGGCGCAAGCAGAGATCTGGGTCGGCACTGACACGCAAACTCGTCTTCGCGCCTTTGGCGGTCGAGTGCCGACCAAGCAGGAACCTGTTTCCGCTGACAAAGCAGCAGCGCCTGCAAAAGCTGGTTCGTCCGGGGCTGCATCTTCGAGCAATACCGCCCAACCTGGAGCTATGCCTTTCGCTGGGGCAGCCATGCTGGGGGAGCCTGCACGTGCCTCCCTCGCAAAACCGGCCCCGGTTACCCTGGTGGTCAACTGGGAGGGGCCAGCCGATGTCAAAGCCGGCGAAGAGTTCATGCTCAAGCTGAACCTGACCAGCCCAGCCGCTCTGCGAGGCGCACCTATGCAAGTGCAGTTCAATAAAGACCGCCTGCAAGTTATGGAAGCTGAAGAAGGTAACTTCTTCCGCAAGGACGGATCCCAAACCAGTTTCACGAAAAGTATTCAGACTGCTGAGGGTCGTATCAACCTTGGCGTGTCACGCAATCAAGCAACGGGCGCCACCGGCCAGGGCACGGTATTGAATCTGAAGTTGAAGGCGTTGACGGCCGGCGCAGCCAATGTCACTTTGAGCTGGTTTGAGCCGATTGCGATCAATGGTGAAGATCTCAAAGGTGGAGCACCAGCGGTTCATGCCTTGCAGGTCAAGTAGTTGGTTTGTTGGCCTACTTAGAAACTCTAGCCCTCAAGCATGAAACGATCCGCACGCAGTCAGTCACCTTGTTCTCGGAGAAGCACGCTTGGCTTCTCTCTGGTCGAGTTGATCGCCGTCCTGGGCATACTGGGTTTTCTGGCCGCCGCCATGCTGCCGATGTTGGAGATTCAAATTCAGCGCGAGAAGGAACGCGAACTCAAACGCGCTTTGTGGGAAATTCGCGATGCGATTGATGCCTATAAAAAGGCTGCGGAGATGGGCGAGATTGCCCCCGGGTCGAGTGGCTCGCGTTTCCCTCCTTCGCTAGAGAAGCTGGCGGAAGGCGCTGTCGATATGAAGCAGGGCGGTCAAATGCGCTATTTCTTGCGTCGCGTTCCGAGGGATCCTTTTGCGCCGGAAGAATTGTTAGAAGACGCCAAAACCTGGGGCTTGCGCAGTTACTTGAGCCCAGCCGATAAGCCGCAGCCGGGGGTGGACGTGTTTGATATCTATTCAAAATCGGAACGCATTGGCCTGAACGGCGTGCCTTTGCGGCAGTGGTGAGCGAGTGAAATAGATGAATGCAAGCAGTCATACCCGCGGATTCACCTTGATCGAATTGATGGTGGTCATGGCCGCCATCGGCTTGCTGTTGTCTTTG
>JADMJQ010000023.1 GCA_018780415.1 Roseateles sp.
ATTGGCGGTCGGGAGTCGAACTCAGGGACCAGCCATTCAGCAGTCATTGACCCGCAGCAGAATTTGTGGCGCCAATGTCGGGTCTCGAATGTGCAGCGGTCATTCAGGCCGGCAGCTCACGCAAATTCGATAGGCCGGTACCAAATGTCTGCTGCTTGAACCGTCGAGTTGGCGCTAACGACCCTAAGCTGCCGATGGGACGCTCCACCTAGCGAGCCGCGAAGCGGTCACACAACGATTGATACTAGCGGCAGCCATAGGCTTTCCTCTAATGGGCGTCATCCAGTTCACCGTCTCGGGAAGGGATCCCGGTTCCGCTAGTAGCCGACGACTTTGACGACCTCTGCCTTGGAGATGAACTTGCGGATCTCGGCCTCGACTGCCTCGTTGTCCGTGAGGTCTACGCCGCTCGGCGGGCCGTGGGCCACGTGAAAGTGATGGCATTCGGGTACATGCCAAAGGGCATCGATATCTCGACCTACTCACAGGCCAAGCTCAACGCCATCGCGAGACAATTGAACGAGCGGCCTAGGAAGACTCTTGGCAATCAAACCCCGGCTGAGGTCTTCAGCCAATGTGTTGCACCGACCGGTTGAATCCGCCGCCCAAAGCCGCCGTTCGGACGCCAAGCTGGCCAGAGTGGAATTTTTTCACAACTCGACTGCCGAAGAACTTCAGCCAAGGTATTTGTCCCCTTTGTCCCTTCCATCTTGGCTCAGTTTTCTTGCTCGCGAGAGCCATTTGGAATGGCTGTGGTTAGGCCAAGAATGATGGACGACACCGGAGAGTTTTTTAGCCGGCGTGGAAGGGATAAAAGGGATAGAGAAAATCCCGGTAGATTGACGTCGGCGCCGCGAACCCCAACGTTGCCAAGCCCTCGCACCGGTCGCTCGGTCGTCTCCTGCACGTCAAACTCAGCTGACTCACGCAGGGTAAAGAGTCAGGTCATACAAACCAGCATCCACCCCAGCGCTCGAGGTGGCCAAGCAATGCATGAAAGCAAGACCTGAAGAATCATCTAGCCCGAGTTGCCGATCCCCGTTCACGGGCCTACCGTTTGGTTTCCAGATCAAGCGGGCGAGCCCACGAAGGAGACCGACATGACACTGCACGCAGCCATTGACCTTCACAGCAACAACAGCGTGCTGTGCGTGCTGGATGAGACCGATCGGATCGTGTTCAGCAAGCGACTTCCCAACGACCTTGCCAAGATCGAGCAAGCGCTCCGGGGCTGTCCTGGCGAGATCCAGGGCATTGCCATCGAGTCCACCTACAACTGGTACTGGCTCGTCGATGGCCTGCAGCACGCCGGGTTCACGATTAACCTGGTCTACACCTGCGCCGTCAAGCAGTACGACGGCCTCAAGCACAGCGGCGATTTCGACGATGCGCGCCATCTGGCGCATCTGCTGCGCCTGATGCCACCAGGGGCGCCCATGGCAACACGGGCAGCCTTGATCCTGATGGGTGACTGGTGCGCTACGGCGCAACCATGAATCGAGAACCAAGTGCGCGGTGAGTTCGACGACGGGGGCTGAATGCAGTCTTGATGGAAAGGGATGCGCTCTTGCAGTGCAGGGGCACTTGTTTGCTACTTGACGGGGGCGGCAAATGGGTGACCCCTCGCCGTTTGAATGGATGCGCCTGTCTTGAACCCGTCACACTTGAGCATTAGGCTTTGTTAACTACGTAAGTGCTTTAAAAGCGGACTACGAGTGGCATCTTTGATGACAGAAGCGGGGCGGCAACAT
>JADMJQ010000292.1 GCA_018780415.1 Roseateles sp.
CCCAAGCACCATGTGCCCAAGGTCTATGAGGCGCAGTGCAAGCACCCGGTCACCCCCGAGATGGTGGCGCAACTATTGGCCGGCGTGGAGCTGCGCGAACCTGAGTCCAGCAAGCCACCCGGCAGCCCAGGAGCCAAGCCCGAGCGCACCGTGCCCTACAAGCCCGAGCAGGTGCGCGCCGAGGGTGCCGAGGCCTTCGGCACGCATGGCCTGCGCCTGACTCTGATCGAGGGCAAATACCACCAGGTCAAGCGCATGGTGGCGGCCGTCGGCAACCGGGTCGAGAGCCTGCACCGGCCGCAATTCGGCGCGCTGACCCTGCCGGCAGATCTGAAACCGGGCGAGTGGATCTGGCTCAGCAGCCCTGACCTCATCACACCTACGTAACAGCCTGATGACATGGCGCCGGGCTTGGTGTTTGCCCTCAAAAAACAAACTGGCTGCGGCATCCGCGCGACGATTCAGGGAAGACCCGGTTCATTTTGTAACAAAGTGTCTGTAGAACCTCGGCTTTAGCACGGAGGCGTGGATGAAGATCCAGGTCGACCGTCAAAGAGCTGCCAAAAAAGTGCAGCCGATTTGCCGAGGGTATACAGAAAATGACAGCAGCAGCTGGCTTGGAACAGGCGAGCAGGGGCGCGCATGACCTGGCGACGCCAAGACACGCGAGGCCTTGTGAGACGGCGCCACCCGACATCACCGAACAGGTGAAGTCGGAGCGTTTCGCTTCCCTGTGTGAGCGCATCACCACGCCCTCGCTGATGGGTGTGGCTTTCAGCTTGGTGCCAGTGTTGCTGTTCTGGCCCCATTTGCCACAGGCCATGTTGGTAACCTGGTTTGGCGTCAAGCTGCTGCTGTGCGGGCTGCGCTGCTGGGACGCCATGCGTTTTCGCCGTTACTGGTTGGCCAGCCCCACCACACCAACAACGCAAGCCTTGACCCCGTGGCGGCGGCGCTTCATGTTCACGCTCGCCCTGGAATCACTCAGCTGGGGCGCCGCCGGCTGGTTCTTTCACGCCAGCGCCGCGCCCGAGCTTGAGGGCGTAATACTGGCCGCCTTGGTCGCCCTGAGCGGCATCGCCCTGCTCAATCTGGGCGGCCGCTGGCGCGCCAATTTATTGTTCAGCGGTTTTGCTTTGGCGCCCCTGATCGCCTACCACCTGAGCCTGGGTAGCCAGCTCGGCGCCTTCACCGCGCTGGGGCTGATGACTTTTGTGGCGATTGGCCTGAACGAATCAAGGCGCGCCGACAAGCGCAGCACCGAGCTGCTGCGCATGCGCCTGGTCACCGACCGCGTCGCCCAGCAGCGCCAGCAAGCGCTGCAGACAGCCGAGCAATCCAGCACCAGCAAGAGCCGCTTTGTGGCGAATATGAGCCATGAGATCCGCACCCCGCTGAACGGCATTCTGGGCATGACTCAGCTGCTCGAACGCTCGGGCCTGGATGCACAGCAACGCGAACAAGTCGACATCATGCGGCGCTCCGGCCACCATCTATTGGCGCTGGTCAATGACATTCTGGATCTAGCGCGCATCGAATCCGGCAAGCTGGCGGTCGACGCCGGCCCCGTCAATGTGCGCGAGACCGTCGACGATGTTTGCCGCCTGCTGGGCGAGGCAGCGCGCGACAAGGGCCTGGGTTTCGAGCTGCATCTGAGTCCCACCCTGCCCCATTACGCGCTCGGTGACGCCTCGCGCATCAAGCAGGTACTGCACAACCTGATCGGCAATGCCATCAAGTTCACCGAGCGGGGCCAGGTCTTGATCGAGGTCGGCACCACGCTGGACATGCGCGCCGGCACCTTGCTGCGCTTCGCCGTGCGCGATACCGGGGAAGGCATCGCTGCCGACCAAATGGAGCGCGTGTTCGCGCCTTTCGAGCAGGCCACGGCCCACAGCGGCCAAACCAACAAGCCGCGTCGCCAAGACGGCACCGGCCTGGGCCTGACGATTTCACGTGAGTTGGCGCGCGCGATGGGCGGCGACCTGCGCTGCAGCTCGGTCCCCGGCCAGGGCTCGCTGTTCGAGTTCACTTTGCCGCTGCTGCCCTGTGTGGGCGAGATACCGCCGCTGAGCACAGCGCGCGGCGTGGTACGGGCGGCGCCCAAGTTGTCGGGGCGCGTGTTGCTCGTCGATGACAGCATGGTCAATGTGCTGGTCGCCACCGCCATGCTGGAGAGTTGCGGCTTGCAAGTGGAGCAGGCTGAAGATGGCCTGCAAGCGCTGGAGCGGCTGGAAACCGCCGCTTATGACCTGGTGCTGATGGACTGTCAAATGCCCAAGATGGACGGCTTCGAAGCGACCCGCCGCTGGCGCGCTCGAGAGCGCAGCCAGTTCCTTGGCCATGTGCCCATCGTCGCGCTGACTGCCAGCGCGGTGAACGGCGACCGCGAACGCTGCATACGCGCCGGCATGGACGACTATCTGGTCAAGCCTTTCGAGATGGATGATTTGGTGGCGGTAGTGCAGCGACATCTGCAAGTGGCGGAGCTGGTCTAGCCAAGCCAGGGCCAACGCATAATCGCGTAACCCGCTCAATCAGTTGGCAGCAGAGCTACTCGCTTCGCTCGATCGGTCTGCCACACAAATTCATGCACGTATTTCGTGGCTTTCACCATCCAGGCATCGCGCCCGCCTGCGCGCTGACCATAGGCAATTTCGACGGCGTTCACCGCGGCCATCAGGCCATGCTGGCCCTGCTCAAGTCGGAGGCACAGCACCGCGGCCTGCCGTCTTGCGTGATGAGCTTCGAGCCGCATCCGCGTGACTTCTTTGCCGCCAAGCTGGCCAAGCCCGACTTGGCGCCGGCCCGCATTGCCTCGCTGCGCGACAAGCTCAGCGAACTGGAGCGCTGCGGCATCGACCAAGTCGTGGTCTTGCGCTTTGACGAAAGCCTGGCCAATCTGAGTGCGCAGGACTTCATCCAGCAAGTGTTGCAGCGGGGCCTTGGCGCCAAATACATTCTGGTCGGCGATGACTTTCGCTTTGGCGCCAAGCGCCAGGGCGACTACGCCACGTTGGACGCGGCCGGCCGCGCGCAGGGCTTTGATGTCGCTCGGATGATGAGCTACGAGGTGCATGGCCTGCGGGTCAGCAGCTCGGCCGTGCGCGAAGCCTTGAGCGCTGGCGATATGGCGGCCGCGGCGCGGCTGCTGGGCCGGCCCTATTCGATTTCCGGCCATGTGGTGCATGGCAAAAAGCTGGGCCGCAGCTTGGGCGAATCTGCGCCGGGGGCGGCAAACGGCTTTCGGACTTTGAACCTACGCTTTGCCCATGCCAAGCCGGCCGCCCAAGGCATATTCGCGGTGCGCGTGCATGGGCTGGCAGCACAGGCGCTGGACGGCGTCGCGTCGCTGGGCGTGCGCCCGACGATTGAAGAAGCCGGCCGCGTTTTGCTGGAGGTGCATTGCCTGGACTGGCCCGCGCCGCTCGGCGTGAACGGGGCCTACGGTAAACTCGTGCGTGTGGAACTACTGCATAAACTTCGCGACGAGGCCCGCTATGACGGGCTGCCCGCCTTGACGGCCGCCATCCGGCAGGATGTGACGGACGCCCGCGCCTTTTTGGCCACGCATGCGGCCATGCTGCGCCAAACCACCCGCGACCGAATTTGACGCGACCGCTGCGGCCTAATTTGAATCGCGCGCCGCTCGCCCCTAGATTCGCACCGGCCGCTGTTCAGCGGCGCCCCTCTCTCCAAGCTGCGGCCGCGCGCAAACAAGCGTGACGGCAGCAAGCCCAACGTATGAGTTCCGCCATCATGACGACAGACAAAAAAGACTACCGCGCCACGCTGAACCTGCCGGACACGCCCTTTCCGATGCGCGGCGACCTGCCCAAGCGCGAGCCGGGCTGGGTCAAGGCCTGGGATGAGCAAGGCACCTACCAGCGCCTGCGTGCAGCGCGTGCCGGCGCGCCCAAGTTCGTTCTGCATGATGGCCCGCCTTACGCGAACGGCCAGATCCATATCGGCCACGCCGCCAACAAGATCTTGAAGGACATGATCGTCAAGGCGCGCCAGTTGGCCGGCTTTGACGCCGCCTACATCCCCGGCTGGGACTGCCACGGCCTGCCGATCGAGAACCAGATCGAGAAGACCTTCGGCCGCGGCCTGCCGCGTGATGAGGTGCAGGCCAAGAGCCGCGCCTATGCCGGCGAGCAGATCGACGCGCAGCGCCAGGACTTCAAGCGCCTGGGCGTGCTGGGCGATTGGAACAATCCTTACCGCACCATGGACTTCAAGAACGAGGCCGGTGAGATCCGCGTGCTCAAGCGCCTGTTCGAGCGCGGTTTTGTCTACCGCGGCCTGAAGCCCGTCTACTGGTGTTTCGACTGCGGCTCCTCGCTGGCCGAATTCGAGATAGAGTATCAGGACAAGCAAAGTCCGGCCGTCGACGTCGCCTTCCTGAGCGCCGAGCCCGCCAAGCTCGCCGCCGCCTTCGGTCTTGCTGCGCTGGAGAAAGAAGCCTTCACCGTCATCTGGACGACGACGCCCTGGACCATCCCGGCCAACCAGGCGCTGAACCTGAACCCCGAGCTGGTCTATGCCCTGGTCGACACGCCGCGTGGCATCTTCATGATCGCCGAGGCGCTGGTAGAAAAATGCCTGGCTCGCTGGCAGCTGGAGGGTCAGGTCTTGGCCACAACGTTGGGCAAGAACCTGGCCGGCCTGAACTTCAAGCATCCCTTGGCCCATGTCGACCCGGGCTATGACCGCAACAGCCCCGTCTATTTGGCCGACTACGCCACCGCCGAGGACGGCACCGGCGTGGTCCACTCGGCGCCCGCCTATGGCCTGGATGACTTCCAGTCCTGCATCGCCCACGGCATGGCCTTCAAGGACATCATCAACCCGGTGCAGGGCAATGGTGCTTACGAGGCCGAGCTGCCGCTGTTCGGCGGCCTGCTTATCTGGAAGGCCAACCCCGTCATCGCCCAGGCGCTGGAAGATGCCGGCCGCCTGCTCTCGCACACCAAGATCACCCACAGCTACCCGCATTGCTGGCGCCACAAGACGCCGGTGATCTACCGGGCGGCGGCGCAGTGGTTTGTGCGCATGGACGAGGGCGTTGGTCTGTTTGCCACAGAAGCGCCCGAGAAGTCGCTGCGCCAGACTGCGCTCGAAGCGATCGAGGCGACCAGCTTCTACCCCGAGACCGGCCGTGCCCGCCTGCGCGACATGATCAAGGGCCGGCCCGACTGGTGCATCTCGCGCCAGCGTTCCTGGGGCGTGCCGCTGCCAATCTTCCTGCATAAGGACAGCGGCCTGGCGCACCCGAACACGCTGGACTTCATCGAGCGCGCGGCCGTCATCGTCGAGGCCGGTGGCGTCGAGGCCTGGGCCAAGCTGGACCCGGCCGAATGGCTGGGCGCGGAAGCTGCCGAGTACAGCAAGGGCAGCGACATTCTGGACGTCTGGTTCGACTCCGGCTCGACCTTCCAGCATGTCTTGAAGGGCAGCCATCTGGGCGCGGCACACGCCGAAGGCCCCGAGGCCGACCTCTATCTGGAAGGCCATGACCAGCATCGCGGCTGGTTCCACTCGTCCTTGCTGGTCGCCAGCGCCCTCTACGGCCGCGCCCCCTACCGCGGCCTGCTGACGCATGGCTTCACCGTCGACGGCCAGGGCCGCAAGATGAGCAAGTCGGTCGGCAACACCGTCGCACCGCAGCTGATCAGCGACAAGCTCGGCGCCGAGATCATCCGCCTGTGGTGCGCCGCCACCGACTACTCGGGCGACCTGGCCATCGACGAGAAAATCCTCGCCCGCGTGGTCGACTCTTACCGCCGCATCCGCAACACGCTGCGCTTCCTGCTCGCCAACACCAGCGACTTCGACGCAGCCAAGGACGCCGTGCCGGTGGACCAGATGCTGGAAGTAGATCGTTATGCACTGGCCCGCGCGGCCGAGCTGCAGGGCGAGATCCTGGCGCATTTCCAGCGCTACGAGTTCCACCCGGTGGTCGCCAAGCTGCAGGTTTATTGCTCGGAAGACCTGGGCGGCTTCTACCTGGATGTGCTGAAGGACAGGCTCTACACCACCGCGCCCGACAGCCTGGCGCGCCGCTCGGCGCAGACCGTGCTGTGGCAGCTCAGCCACGCGATGCTGCGCTGGATGGCTCCATTTCTGAGCTTCACCGCCGAGGAGGCCTGGGGAGTGTTCGAAGGCGGCCACGGCGGCAACAGCATCTTCACCGAGACCTTCTGGGACTTCAAGGCGCCCGACGCCGAGCTGCTGGCCAAATGGGCCCGTGTGCGCGAAATCCGCGAGGCGGTCAACCGTAGCATTGAAGAGGTCCGCAAGGCCGGCGATGTGGGTTCCTCCTTGCAGGCCGACGTGGTGGTCGGTGCAACAGCGGCGGACCTGGCGCTGCTGCAAACGCTAGGCGATGACTTGAAGTTTGTGCTGATCACGTCGGCGGCAACCCTGACCGAGGCGTCTGAGTTGACCGTGTCGGTTAGCCCCTCCTCACAGCTGAAGTGCGAGCGCTGCTGGCACTACCGCGCCGACGTTGGTGCCAACGCCGAGCATCCGGCGTTGTGCGGACGTTGCGACAGCAATCTGCACGGCAGCGGCGAAACACGCGCGGTGGCCTGAGCGATGGCGACCAAAGCAAAGGCAGGCGGCAACAAACTCGGCCTGTGGCTGGGCTTGGCCTTGATCGTGATCCTGCTGGATCAGTTCACCAAGGTCTTGATCCTGGGGAATTTCCAGTTTGGGGACAGCCGCTTCGTCACCAGCTTCTTCAATGTCGTGCGCGTCCACAACACCGGGGCGGCCTTCAGCTTCCTGGCCGGCGCCGGCGGCTGGCAGCGCTGGTTCTTTGTTGGCCTGGGCGCTGTGGCGACGGTGTTCATCACCGTGATGCTGCGCCGTCATGGCCAACAGACGCTGTTCGCCACCGCGCTGAGTCTGATCCTGGGCGGCGCCATCGGCAATGTGATCGACCGGTTGCTGCACGGCTATGTGGTCGACTTCATCCAGGTGCATGCGGGCGGCTGGTATTTCCCGTCCTTCAATATTGCCGATAGCGCGATCAGCGTCGGCGCGGTGCTGCTCATCTGGGACGAGATCCGCCGCGTACGGCGCGGTTGAAGCCTGATTAAAGCGGGCGGACTGCTGGAAAGTCCGCTGGTGCGCAACCCCCGCCATGCTCTACGCTGCGCGGATGACGCAGACCAAACCGCTTGAGCCGCCGCCGCTCGACAACTCCTTCAACATCCCGCTGCGCCAGCTGAGCCTGCGCGACCCGCTGCGCTGGCTGCGCGCGGGGTGGCGCGACTTTTGCCGCGCACCCGCCATCGGCATGTTTTATGGCCTTTGTTTCATGCTGATGGGCTGGGCGATCCTGGGCGTGTTCAAACATGCGCCGATCTACACCTTGGCGCTGTCGGCCGGCTTTTTGCTGGTCGGGCCCTTGATGTGCCTGGGCCTCTATCAGGTAAGCGCAAGGCTGGAGAGGGGCGAGAAGCCGACCTTGCTGGACTCGCTCACCGCATGGCGGCGACGCCTGTCGCAGATCGCCATCTTCGGCGGCGTGCTCTTGATCCTGGAGATGATCTGGGGGCGCGCCGCGCTGATCGTTTTCGCCGTTAGCTTTGACGGCATGCCGGACTTTGCCGGCTCGATCACCAAGCTGCTCGACCCGCAGAACCTCGGTTTCATCGGCGCCTATCTGGCCGTGGGCGGGCTGTTCGCTGGGCTGATCTTTTCAATCAGCGTGATCGCCATGCCCATGCTCTTGGCCCGTCAGGCCGACGCCGTCACCGCCGGCCTGACCAGCCTGCGCTTGGTGCTGGCCGAGCCGGGTGTGATGCTGTTCTGGGGCTTCTTGATCACCAGCATTGTGGTGCTGGCTTTGCTGCCATGGTTCATCGGCCTGCTGGTCGCCGGGCCGGTGTTGGGCCATGCCAGCTGGCATGCTTACCGGGCCGCCGTCGTCGACTAAGCCACAATGTCGGGCTAGCTCCCGAATTCGCCCAGGCCTCCGCAGATTCCCCCCATGCTCGACTTCTCTTGTTTGACGCATTACGACTGGCTCGACGTGCCCATGTGGGTGTTTGACGCCGAGCGGCAACGCAATCTTTGGGCCAATGCGGCCGCCCTGCGTTTTTGGCAGGCAGGCAGCGCGGAGAAGTTTTTATCCAGTGATTTCTCCGACACCAGCGAAGCGGTGCGCGAGCGTTTGGCCGTCACCGCCGCCGACCACAGCCAAGGCAAGATCGTGCGCGAGCAGTGGACGCTCTACCCGAAAGGCCAGCCCACCACGGCGATGCTGGTGTCGCGCGGCATCCTGACCCCGGACCGCCGCCAGGTGATGTTGTTTGCGGCCGACTCACTGGCCAGCGGTGTCGACCTGAGCGCGCTGCGTGGCATCGAAGCCTTGCAGCACACGTCCGTGCGCGTCGCGATGTACAGCCTGAAGGACGGCAGCTGCCTGATGCGCAATCCCGCCGCTGCCTTGACATTTTCACAAACCAACGCCGTCAGCGGCGACCAGCGGGCCGAACTTGAGGCCATCTTCGCCCTTCCCGAGGATGCCGCGCATGTGATCGCACAAGTGCGCGCAGGCCAGAGCGTCAAAGCGGATTTTGAGTTGCGCACCAAGGCCGGCCTGTGCTGGCACGGCATCAACGCCAGCCCGATGCGTGACCCGGCCACCGGCGAGCCGGTCTTGCTCTTGAACGCCCGTGATATTGCCGACCTGAAAGCCAGCCAGGCGGCGCTGGAAACGGCGCGCGAGGCCGCCGAAGCAGCCAGCCAAGCCAAAAGCAGCTTCCTGGCCAATATGAGTCACGAGATCCGCACGCCGATGAATGGCGTGCTGGGTCTGACCGAGCTGGTGCTGTTGACCGAGCTGACCGACAAGCAGCGCAAGTTCATCGAGCTGGCCCACAACTCGGCCAAGGGCCTGATGGTCATCATCAATGACCTGCTCGACGTGGCCAAGATCGAGGCCGGCCGGGTATTGATCGAGCAGTCACCATTTTCGCTGCACGACTGCCTGCGCGAGGCCTTGCACCCGCTGCTGCTGCAAGCGCATGAAAAAGGCATACAGCTGCATGCACGCGTGCAGCCTGGCGTGCCGCAGCGCGCCATCGGCGACGCGCTGCGGCTACGCCAGGTGCTGGTCAATCTGGTCGGCAATGCGCTGAAGTTCACCGAGAAGGGTGAGGTACGGGTCGAAGTGCAGATGGTTGAGGTGGCGTCGGCCGAGGCTGAAGCAGCCTCAGCGGCTGAAGCTGGGCTGCGCCTGCGCTTCAGCGTGCACGACACCGGCATCGGCATGACCCGGGACCAAATCGCCCAGATCTTCGAGCCCTTCACGCAGGCCGATGGCAGCATCACGCGCCGCTACGGCGGCACCGGCCTTGGGCTGACCATCGTGCAGCGTCTGGTCAATTTGATGGGCGGGCGCATCATGGTCGAGAGCCAACCCGGCACCGGCTCTTGCTTCAGCTTTGAAGTGGCGCTGCAGCTGGAGCAAGTCAGTGCGGCTCTTCCCTGCGTTGCCACGACCGCCTAGCGCAGCCACGCTTTGCGACTCAGCGCCCGCCTCAGCCTGCTGCTCACCCTGCCTCCGTTGATGTGGGCGGCCAACGCGGTCGTCGGCCGGCTGATGGTCGGCACGGTGCCGCCCCTGGCCTTGAACGCGATGCGCTGGGCCTTGGCTGCCCTGCTCTTGCTGCCCTTGGCCTGGCGGGTGCTCGCACGGCCGGGGCCAATGCTGCAGCGCTGGCCCTATCTGGCGCTGACCGGCTTTCTCGGCATGGGCTGCTACAACGCCTTGCAATATCAAGCCTTGCGCAGCTCCTCGCCGCTCAACGTCACCTTGATTGCGGCCAGCATGCCGGTGTGGATGCTGGCCGTGGGGGCCTTGCTATTTGGCGTCAGGCCGCGGCGCCAGCAATTGATTGGCGCCGCGCTGTCACTGACAGGTGTCGCCTTTGTGATCAGCCGCGGCAGACTGGCCGCCTTGGCCGAAGTGCAGTTGGTCACCGGCGATCTTTTGATGTTGCTGGCCGTCTTCAGCTGGGCGATTTACAGCTGGCTGCTGGCGCGCCCGCCGGCATCCATGCAAGGGTCGGCCAGGCCTGACTGGAACTGGGCCGAACTGCTGCTGGCGCAAATCCTCTTCGGGCTGTTTTTTGCCGGTGGCATGGCGGGCCTTGAGCAGTTGACGACGCCGCAGCCCATTCAATGGGGGTCAGGTCTTGCGTTGGCCTTGGCCTTTGTGGCGATCGGGCCCTCGCTGATCGCCTACCGTTGCTGGGCACAGGGTGTTGCGCAAGCCGGACCGGCCGTGGCCGCCTTTTTCAACAACTTGACGCCAATTTTTGCGACCCTGATGTCGGCGGCCTTGCTGGGCGAATGGCCACATTGGTATCACGGCGCCGCATTTGCCTTGATTGCGGCGGGGATTTGGATGTCGGCACGTCGTTGAGCCACACGGCCATACAGGCTTGCGGACTTTTCGTCCGCTGAAATGAGAAAAGGCCCGCTAGAAACTAGCGGGCCTTACTCAAGAACTTCTTCAAGAACTTCTTCAAGAACTTCTTCAATTACTTCTTGGAGGAGTCGGAGGGATTCGAACCCTCGAGGCGGTTTAACGCACCTACTCCCTTAGCAGGGGAGCACCTTCGGCCACTCGGTCACGACTCCAGCACAGCCTTGAATTCTATACTAGGATTTCAAGGCTACGAAGCATTTATGTAGGAATTTGTTCTAACTCGAAGGCACGGTGCAAGGCACGCACCGCCAACTCCATGTACTTCTCGTCGATGACGACGCTGGTCTTGATCTCGCTGGTGGAGATCATCTGGATATTGATGCCTTCTTCGCTCAGCGCACGGAACATCTTGGACGCCACGCCGACATGCGAGCGCATGCCGATACCGACGATGGAGACCTTGCAGATGCGCGCGTCGCCGACCACCTTGGCGGCCTGCGTGGCGGGACCGACGGTAGTTTCCAGCAAGGCCATCGTGCGCGCGTAATCGCTGCGATGAACGGTGAAGCTGAAGTCGGTCTTGCCGTCATGCGAGACGTTCTGAATGATGACGTCGATGTCGATATTCGCATCAGCCACCGGACCCAGGATCTGGAAAGCGATGCCTGGCTTGTCGGGCACGCCCAACAAGGTCACCTTGGCCTCGTCGCGGTTGAAGGCAATGCCGGAAACGACGGCTTGTTCCATTTTTTCGTCCTCTTCAAAACTGATCAGCGTGCCAGACTTGGCTTCTTCTTCAATGGCGATATCCCAGGGCGTGAAGCTGGACAGCACGCGCAGCGGCACTCGGTATTTGCCGGCAAATTCCAC
>JADMJQ010000200.1:0-268 GCA_018780415.1 Roseateles sp.
ATGGCCATGTTGCAGACCGTCATGCGGCCTTCCATGCTGAGCGCGCGGATGGCGGCGCCGCCGAACTCGATCGTGTAGCCGGTGCCGCCTGCCGTGCCGATCTTGCCGATGATGGCCAAGACGATGTCCTTGGCGCCGCAGCCTCGGGGCAGTTGACCCTCCACCCGCACCAACAAATTCTTGGCCTTACGCGCCAGCAGGGTCTGGGTCGCCAGCACATGCTCGACCTCGGAGGTGCCGATGCCATGGGCCAGGGCCCCGAACGCGC
>JADMJQ010000200.1:278-2000 GCA_018780415.1 Roseateles sp.
GGCCAATCACATGGACGATGCCCTGGCGCTTGTCGTTCATCTTGAACTGGGTCAGATGATGGCGGTCGCAGTTCTTGTCCAGCGTGTCGACCTGCAACTTGGAGATCGGATCGGCAATGCCTTGGCTGCGGTCGGTGGTCGGCACATTGTGGTCGCTGACCGCCAGATTGGCCGACAAGCGCCAGACCTTGCGGCTGGCCAGATCCAGGCCCTCAAAGGCCTGCGGGCTGGTCACCTCATGCAGCAAATGGCGGTCGATATAGAGAGTGGCCGTGCCGTCCTCCTCGGTGTGGACGACATGCTCGTCCCAGAGTTTGTCGTAGAGCGTGCGTGCAACAGTAGTCATCTCAACTTCCTTCTTTGATCAACAGTGCATCGACGAAGCGCTGCACCACGGTGGGCAAGCGCTCCTGGCGCAACACCCCCAAACAATAATCGCGCGCCGCCCAGCTCTCATCCAGCTGCAGCAGGCGCACGGCAAACACGCGTGAAAACCGTTCGGCCGGCCCCTCGGGCAAGACCGCCACGCCCAGGCCGGCCTCGACCAACTGCGCAATCGCGTCGAAGCCGCGCACCGCCAGCCGCGCATTCAGCGTGCGGCCGCGCGCCTGTGCCTGCTCACGCATCAGCTGCTGCGCAGACGCGCCCGCGTGCAGGCCAATCAAATCGTAGTCGAGCAGATCGCTGAAAGTGACACGGTCGCGCTCGGCCAGCGCATGGCCGGCGGGCACCAGCACGGCCAGCCGCGCCGGGCGGTAAACCCAATGCTGGACGCGGTTGTCCAGCAGCGGCGGCGTGAACACGCCGACATCGGCGCGCCCCTCGGCAACAGCCGCCTGCACCTCGGCGCTGGTCAGGTCCTCCAGACTGATGCGGATCTGCGGGTGTGCCTGACTGAAGGCGGCCAAATCGGCGGGCAGGCATTCGGCAATCGAGCCCGAGTTGGCCGCTATGCGCAGATGGCCCTTGATGCCGCGCGCAAACTCGACCACCTCGCTCTCCAGCGCATGCAAAGACGCATGCAGCGAGCGGATATGACGCACCAGCGCCCGGCAGGCCTCGGTCGGCTCGACGCCGCGCGCGCGCCGCTCGAACAGCTGCACGCCAAGGCGCGACTCCAGATCGGACAAGCGCTTCGACGCCGCGGCCAAGGCCAGATGCTCGCTCTTCGCCCCGGCCGTGATCGAGCGGGTCTGCTCAATGGCGAGGACGAGGTTGAGTGAAGTGAGGTCAAGCCGCATGGTCGGACTTTAACCCTTCGCGCTCAATTGGACTTAGCTTGAATTACCAATACACTCTTCGCGAATCACGAAGCAAGCATCAGCGACCTTCAGGTTGGCGATCTTCTTGCTAGACCAGCACCTCGACGCTGGCCGGATGCCCCAAAAAACCTTCCGGGCTGGCGCTGCGCCCGTAGGCGCCGGATTGAAACACGACGGCCAGGTCGCCAATCTCGGCCGGCGGCAATTCCATCCGGTCGGCCAGCAAGTCCAGCGGTGTGCACAGCGGCCCGACCACGGAAACCGATTCCCGCTCCAGGCTGCCGGCCTTGTTGCCAATGGTGACCGGGTAGTTTTTGCGAATAACCTGGCCAAAATTCCCCGACGCCGCCAAGTGGTGATTGAGGCCGCCATCGGTGACCAAATAGACCTGGCCACGCGAGATCTTGCGGTCGACGATGCGGGTCACATAAATGCCCGCCTCACCGACCAAGTAGCGCCC
>JADMJQ010000200.1:2101-6237 GCA_018780415.1 Roseateles sp.
GGAGGCCGCGGGCAGTTCGGTGGCGGCGCGCGCCACCAAGGCCTGCAGATTGGCCGAAATCGGTGCCAGATCCAGCGGCTGCTCGCCAGGAAAATAGGGAATCCCGAAGCCGCCACCCAGATTCAAGAATTTGACCGGTGACGGGGCCAGCGCCGCCAAGCGCAGCGCCAATTCATAGGATTTCTGCTGCGCCTCACAAATCGACTCGGGGCGCAAATTCTGTGAACCAGCAAACAGATGGAAGCCTTCAAAGGCCAGGCCCAAGCGCCCCACTTCGGCCAGCAACTCAGGCATTTGCTCGGTATCGATGCCGAACTGCTTGGGGCCGCCGCCCATCTTCATGCCCGAGCCCTTCAGCTCAAAGTCCGGATTCACGCGTATCGCCACGCGCGCGGGCAAGCCCAAACGAGCCGAAGCCTCGGCCAACACCGGCAACTCGCGGCTGGACTCCACATTGATCAGCACGCCGGCCGCCACCGCTTGGCGCAACTCGATATCGCGCTTGCCGGGCCCGGCAAAACTGATCTCGGCCGGGTCGGCTCCGGCGTCCAAAGCTACCTTCAACTCGCCCGCCGAGGCCACATCGATGCCGTCAACCAGGCCAGCCATCAGGCCGACGACTGCCGGCATCGGGTTGGCCTTCATCGCAAAGTGCAATTTCACTTGGGCGGGCAAGGCCTGGCGAAGCTGAGCCACACGCGCACGCAGCAGGTCGCGGTCATAGGCGAAGAACGGTGTTTGCCCGACGCGTTCGGTCAGCACCGAGAGCTTCTGGCCGCCGACCATCAATTCACCGTCCAGCAATTCGAACTGCGACATCGGCGCGTGGATGGGGGCGCGTTTCACGGCAACTGAATCAGTCATAAATAGGGGGGAGCTCTTGGGATGATTCAGGCTGAGCGGCGCTCAAGCCAAGCGGTAGACAGCAACTTGCGGTCAATCTTGCCATTCGGGTTCCGCGGCAGCGGCCCGACCTGCGCCTCGATGCCCGCCGGCACCATATAGGCCGGCATATGCTGCCGGCAAGCCGCTTGCAGCGCGGGCAGATCCAACTCTCCTGCGCCGCTCGGCGCCGTGGCGATGACCTGGATGGCCTGGCCCAAGGTGGGGTGATCAACACCAAAGGCGACACATTCGCCGACCAGCTTGGTGGCGTACAGAATTTCTTCGACCTCGGTCGGGCTGACCCGGTAGCCCGAGGTCTTCATCATCTCGTCGCGTCGCCCGATGAAGTACAAAAAGCCTTCAGCGTCCTGGCGCACGGTGTCGCCGGAAAACACTGCGTACTCCGGCAATTGCAAGCCGGCTTGGCGGCCGGGCGAGCCGGGCGGCAGCAGCTTGTAGCGCTCGGCCGTCTTGTCGGCATCATTCCAATACCCCATGCCGACCAGCGCGCCGCGGTGCACCAGTTCGCCCGGCTCGTCGACCTCACAAGGGCTGCCGTCATCGCGCAGCACCAGAATTTCGGCGTTGGGGATGGCCTTGCCGATCGAGTCGGGCCGGCGATCAACTTCTTCTGGCGGCAAATAGGTCGAGCGGAAGGCCTCGGTCAAGCCGTACATCAAATAGGGCTTGGCTGCCGGGACACGCGCTCGCAACTGCTCCAGCGTTTCGCGCGGCATGCGCCCGCCGGTATTGGCAAAGTAGCGCAGGTTCTCATTGATGGCGGCGGGCCATTCCAATTGCGCCAACTGGATATAGAGCGGCGGCACGGCGGTCAGGCCGGTGACTTTTTCGCGCTCCATCGCCTTCAAGACATCCCGCGGCATCAGGTAATTCAACAGCACCACCCGAGCGCCGCTGTGAAAAGCGGTGGTCAGCTGGCTGAAACCCGCGTCAAACGACAGCGGCAAGGCGGCCAGCAAGGTGTCTTGGGCGTTGTTCTCAAGGTAGGAGGCCACGCTCTTGGCGCCGGCCACCATATTGCGATGCGATAGAACCACGCCCTTGGGGCGGCCGGTCGAGCCCGAGGTGTAAAGGATGGCGGCCATATCGGTGTCGATGACACGGTGGCCGGCTCGCGCCGGCGCGGCCAGCAGCTCGCTCCATCTGTGCAGGCCGTGGCCCTGCCCTGCTTCGGGCTGTTGCACACTGTCGGTCAGTACCACATGGCGCAGCGCGGGGCAGGCCTGCAAGGTGTCGCCCAGCAAGGCATAGCGCTCTGGCGAGGTCAGCAGCACGCGCACATCGCAGTCCCGCATGATGAAGCCGACCTGCTCGGCCTTGAGCAAGGGGTTCAGCGGCACGAACACCGCGCCCGCTGCCGGCGCACCAAAACTGGCGATCACCGTCTCAAAGCGCTTTTCCAGGTAGATGGCGACCCGCTCGCCGCGCTGCAAGCCCAGGGCCATCAAACCGGCGGCAAAAGCGTCGACCTCAGCGCTCAGCGCCGCATAGCTTTGCTGCTTTGCGCCATACACCAGCGCGGGCGCATCGGCGCAGCGTTCTGCCGCACAGGACAACAGTTCATTCAAGCGAATCGATTCGGGCATTGAGATGAAATAAATAAACGGCCAATATTGGGCAAAAAGTATCGCACACCGATTTGACAGGCTTACCACCCCGCCCCCGCTGAAATCGTGTGAGATTGCACCGTCAAGGCGCGGCAATACTGCACACGCGCGCTTCAGCCCAGCGGATAAGATGCCGATGCTTTACATGGGCCGACAAGGGCTGGGTATGCCCTGCCCTCAGCGCTTTGATGCGCGCGCCTGACACCTGGATTTCGAGCAATATGGACACGCAATTACAAATACTACGGATTTTGGATCAGGTCTTGAGCCTGGGGGGACGCAGCGCGGGCTTTGATCGTGGCACCCATTTACTCGGCGCCATCCCGGAACTCGACTCGATGGCCGTGGTCAGCCTGATCACCAGCTTGGAAGACCAGCTGGGCATCACCGTCGACGACGATGAAATCGACGGTGAAACCTTTGCCACCGTCGGCTCGCTGACCGACTTTGTTGCGGCCAAACTGGCGGCTTGAACGCCGTCCAGCCCATCTGTCACCCGAGCGGCAGCTTCAAATCGTGACCCCTGCGCCACAAGCCTTCTTTCTGCCAGCGGCGGCGCCGTCCGCCGGCCAGCGCTTTTGCGTGTTTCATGCCGCACATGGCAGCCAAGTGCGCGGCCGGGTTGTCTATGTCCACCCATTTGCGGAGGAGATGAACAAATCTCGCCGAATGGCCGCGCTGCAGTCCCGCGCGCTTGCCGCAGCCGGTTTCAGCGTCTTGCAGATTGATCTGCATGGCTGCGGGGACAGCTCGGGCGACTTCGGCGATGCCAGTTGGGACGACTGGATCAATGACGTGGTGCAGGCGGTCGCTTGGCTGAGCGAGCGTGATGCGCGCCATGCCGCGGCGCCGCTATGGCTATGGGGCTTGCGCTGTGGCTGCTTGATTGCGTCGCAGGCGGCAGCGAAATTGACCGAAGCCGTGAATTTTTGTTTCTGGCAACCGACCGCGTCGGGAAAGCCAGTTCTACAGCAATTTCTGCGCCTCAAATTGGCGGCCGACATGCTGAGCGGCAATAGCAAAGGCCTGATGGACGCGATGAAACAGGCCTTGGCCGCGGGCCAGCCGGTCGAGGTTGCCGGCTACTCCGTGTCGCCGGCCTTGGCGAACGGGCTTGAAAAAGCCGGCTTGGCTGCCCCTGAACCGGTCGCTCGCCATCCTGGCCCGGTTCGCCTGGAATGGCTGGAACTCGGCAGCCACACAGATGCTGAGTTGACGCCGGTTACTCAGCAATATCTGACGAAGTGGCAATCGGCGGCATATTCGTCGACACATCGCTTCGTTCAAGGACCGAGCTTCTGGCAGACCCAGGAAATTGAAGATGCGCCGGCGTTGATCGAAGCCACCTGTGCTGCGTTGCTGCACCCCAGTTCCACCGCGTTGCAAAACAAGGCGGTGTCGTCGTGACTTTGCGCTGCCAAGAAACTGTGCTGAATTTTCAATGCCAAGGCAACGACTTGGTCGGGATTATTTCGGCGCCGACTGGCAATCAATCACGCGCCGACACCGCGGTCATCATCGTTGTCGGCGGCCCGCAGTATCGTGCCGGCAGCCACAGGCTTTTCGTGCGCTTGGCGCGCTCGTTAGCGCAGGCCGGTCACACCACCTTGCGTTTTGATTACC
>JADMJQ010000200.1:6247-7196 GCA_018780415.1 Roseateles sp.
ATTACCGGGGCATGGGCGACAGCGGTGGCGCCCTACGCGATTTTCTGGCCGTCACGCCGGATATCAAGTCAGCCATCGATGCCCTATTGGCGACAGAAATGCATTTGAAACGCGTGGTGCTTTGGGGCCTGTGCGACGGGGCGTCGGCCAGTTTGCTGTACTGCGATGATACCCAAGACGACCGAGTTTGCGGATGTGTGCTGGTCAACCCCTGGGTACGCTCGTCCGAGAGTTTGGCTCGCACCCGAGTCAAACACTATTATTTGCAAAGACTGAAACAGCCTGAATTTTGGAAGAAGCTATTTGGCGGTCATTTGTCCATCGCTGCACTCAAGGGCTTCGGCTCGAATCTCAGACTGGCCTCAAAAGCGCCAGCCCCGAGCCTCGCGAGTTCACGCTCCTTTCAGGACCGCATGACCAGCGCATGCTCAAACGGCAAGCGCAAGCTCCAAATATTCTTGAGTGGCAACGACTACACCGCCAAGGAATTTATTGACTTCCGCCAGCAAGCACCCGCTTGGCGCGCTTTGATCAAGGCCAAGCATATTACGCACCTGGAATTCAATGAGGCAGACCATACCTTCTCGGACGCAAATTTAAAAAAACTGATGATTGACGCGACCATTGACGCCGTCAACCACAACCGCTAACCCCATCGCCGCAGCCATGAAAATATTCATTGATAAAAATATACTTTATTTTCTAATCATGGCCTTTGGCATCGGCGCCGCCAATGCTGACTCCAATCCATCGCTCTGTGGCAACTTGTCGAATAGCTATGGGCCATTTGACTATCGGAAGTACCAAGGCGCCGGAGATATCGTGACCGGCGCGCACTTTACGCCGATTGTGAAGTCCTTGCGTGCTGGCAAAACAGCAGCGACCGCCGGCCCTGATATTGCTTACACCTTACGAGCGATCCCGAACTACCCGGAAGCCCTGGTCGCCG
>JADMJQ010000200.1:7206-11317 GCA_018780415.1 Roseateles sp.
GGTGAAAAAGAGAAGACAGACCAACCGATAGGCATGCCGCACACGGTCGAATGCTGGTTGGAACGGGCGGTTCGATTTCAGCCCGACGACGCCGTCGCCCGGATGATTTTCGCGACCTATCTGAACAATAAGCAACGCAAAGCGGAAGCGCGAGCCCAACTCAATATAGTGAAGGAATTGGCCGAAGATAATCCCTTCACGCATTTCAACCTCGGCATGATCTATGTTGATCTGGGTGACTATGAAGATGCACTCGAGCAAGCACATTTGGCACTCGAACTCGGCCACCCAACCACCGGCCTGCGCGAACGACTGCGCGCCGTGGGGAAGTGGCGCGATCCGGTCGACCTCAGCGCCGTCGCTGGCGCCGCTGAAGCCGCTGAAGCAGTTGAAGCTGCGGCATCCGCCGCCAGCAGCAGCTCGAAATGAGGGTATGTTTTTGACCCCTTCGTCCACAAAGCCAAAAGAGCGAGCCGCAAAGCATCATTCGCATCATTCATTGGGCCCGAGCATTGATGAGCCTTCAATGCAGCCGCCCATGCCCAGAGGCCCGGTTTTGGGTTGGGACTGTTTCAAACGCCCCAACCCGGCTGAAAAGTCGGAATTGGACACCTTTCCGAGTGTCGAGTTACTGCCTCACAAAACGTATACCACCAGTGGCCGGGCGGCGATCTACCACGCGCTGCGCCAACTGCAGCTGGTGTCAGGTCGCCTGGTATTGCTGCCGACCTACCATTGCCCAACCATGGTTGCGCCTGTATTGCTGGCCGGGCACCAACCCAGCTACTACGGCATTGCTGCCAACGGCCTGCCCAATCTAGACAGCATCACGCCCGACCAAGCACGACTCGCCGGTGCCATGCTGGTGCCTCATTATTTCGGCATTCCACATTCACTGGCTGAGGTCAGGCGCTGGTGTGATGAACACCATATCGCCTTGATTGAAGACTGCGCTCACACGCTCTTCGGCCGGGCGGGTGAGCGCAATGTCGGCGCCTGGGGAGACTTTGCCACGGCCAGCCTGTCCAAGTTTCTACCGGTACCGGAAGCCGGCCTGCTCGCGTCCGGTCAGCGACCCATCGCCCCATTGAATTTGCAAGAGCAGGGCACAAAAGCGCACACAAAGGGTTGTCTCGATATCGTTGAAATGGCCATCGTGCACGAGCGGCTAACCGGCTTGAATACGATTGGCAATGCCATCCTGAATATCAAGCTGGCGATCAAGCGAATCCTGCGCGGCAAAAATACTACGCCAACGGCCAGCTCAAATTGTCGGCCAGAAAGCGGAGATTTCATGCCTGCCTGCGATATGGCGCGCATCAACTTTGCACCGCTTGGCATCTCTTTGTGGCTGACACGAAAATTAACCCGCCACAATATAATTCGGCGTCGCCGTGAAAATTTTTTACTGTACGCACAACTGCTGAACAATCAAAGTGGCTGCCGGCCGTTGATGCCGGATAGCAATACATTGTCTGACCAATGTATCGCACCCTATGTCTTCCCTCTGTGGGTCGACGATGCGGACCGCGTTTATCATGAATTACGTTTGCACGGCTACCCTGTATTTAGGTGGGATAGAATTTGGCCGGGGACTCCAATCATAAGCGGTGACGCTGGGCAGCAATGGAGTCGACATGTGCTTCAATTGCTATGCCATCAAGATTTACAAGAACTTGATATCAAAAAAACGGCCGCAGCAATTCAACACATATTGAATTAGCGACGCAGCAGGCAGCGTCGCCCTGCCGTCGCTCATTCAATCACCCAGCAACAAAACGATAGCCCAGCCCATTTCACATGACCCGCCCCATGTATACCTGGAAGAAATCTTCTGCCACACAGTTTCATTCCGATTTTGTGTTGCAGGCCGCCTGGGATGATCTCAATCGCCAGCGCGGCCATCTCCCATTTCTGGATGCCTCGGCCATTGCGGCCGCGCTAAGTAATTTTGGTAACGGCAATGAAATCGTATTGGCGGGATATCAACACAACCATATCGTTGCCATTTTTATTCTCAATAAAACTGGCCGACTGCAATGGTCAACCTTTCAGCCGTCGCAGCTCCCTTTGGGTGCATGGGTAGGCGCGGCCCAGGTTGAGCTTCACGACTTGGTTCACTCTTTGATGCGCGGCCCGCTTGGTTTTTGCCTGGCTGTTTCCGTGACACAGATCGATCCCTTGTATACATCGCGATCAATTACAGAGCCGCACGCCGATGCCCACCAAGACCTTGACTATCGCACCGACGACTACATTTCGACCGCATCGATTGACATCAAAGGCAGCTTCGAAGATTACTGGGCTGCGCGCGGAAAAAACCTGCGCCAAAATTTACGCAAGCAACGCAACAAACTGGCCGCTGACGGTGTTATTGCAAGGATGCGTAAATTAACCGATGCCGCCGCGATGGCACAAGTTCTGGCACGTTATGGTGCGCTCGAAAGCGCCGGCTGGAAAGCCGACCGCGGCACCGCCATTCACCCAGACAATGCCCAAGGCCGCTTCTATCTCAGTTTGTTTGAGCAGGCAGGCAAGCGGGGCGAGGCCTTGGTCTACGAGTATTTATTCAATGATCGCACCGTTGCCATCAACCTCGGACTACTTCGCGCTGGCCAGCTGATTGTGCTCAAAACTGCCTATGACGAGTCAATCAAGGCACTCTCACCTGCGTTTTTGCTCCGCGAAGAAGAACTCCAGGCCTTTTTCGGCGAAGGTCATGTTCAGCGTATTGAGTACTATGGCAAGGTCATGGATTGGCACACCAAACTGACACAAGAAGCGCGTACGCTGTATCACCTGACCGTTTATCGCTGGGCTTGGCTGCAAGCTTGGCTGACGCGCAGGCAGGCAAAGGCAAAGATTGCGCAGGCAGCTTCGGTTCAAACACCGGTGTCAGAGCCGGCCGTCAATTCAACGCCAGTTGCAACCGAGTTGCATTGATTCAAAACCAACCGCACCCATGCCGCGCAAAATCCTCATGATCGCATTTCACTTTCCGCCCTTGCGCGGCAGCAGTGGAATTCAGCGAACGCTGGGATTCACCCGCCATTTGCCGGAATTCGGTTGGACCCCCTTGATTTTGACGGCGCATCCCAGAGCCTACCCAGATACCGACACCCAATATGACTGGAAGCTCCCGGCGGAGTTAGTCGTTCACCGTGCTTGCGCTTTTGATACCGCCAAGCACTTTGCCATTGCCGGGCGCTATCCTCAGTCCTTGGCTTTGCCGGATCGGTGGCAAAGTTGGCATTGGGGTGCGGTCATTGAGGGCTTACGTATGATTCGACGCCACCAGCCGGCCGCAATTTGGTCGACCTATCCCATCGCCACCGCACATCGAATTGGCGCCACTTTACAAAAACTCAGTGGTTTGCCTTGGATCGCCGATTTCCGTGACCCGATGGCACATACCGGCTATCCCGCTGACGCCCGTACCTGGGAGAGCTTCAGAAAAGTCGAATCAAAGGCTTTCGAGCGTGCAAGCAGCCTTTGTTTCACGACTCACGGTGCAAGGCGTTTATACGCGCAGCGTTACCCGCAGCGCAGCCTCATTGCCAACGGGTTCGACGAGCAAGCCTTTGCGAGCACGGCTGCCGGCAAGCGGGATTGGGCGGCAGGACGTTGGTTGCTTTTGCATAGCGGTATTGTTTATCCCGAATGGCGGGACCCCGCCTCGTTGTTTGCGGCATTGCGCAATTTACGGCAGCAAGGCCATCCCGATGTACACCGTTTGTTGCTGCGATTCAGAGCCTGCGAGCACGACGAATTCGTACGCGCCAGGGCGCGGGAATATGGCGTCTCCGATCAGATTGAAATACTCCCACCAATTCCTTATCGTGCCGCCTTGGCTGAAATGCAAGCTGCCGATGCCCTGATGATTCTTCAGTCGGATACTTGCAACGATCAAATCCCCGCCAAATCCTATGAGTATTTGCGCTGTGGGCGCCCGGTCTTGGCGTTGACGAATGAAGGCAGCGATACCGCCAACCTATTCAAAACTAGCCAAAATTCCATTTTGGCTGCGCTTGAGTCTGCAGCAGAAATATCCAATGCTTTGATTCGCCTGCTCACCTCGCTCAGCCATCAAGATAGCCGCGAAAATGGGAGT
>JADMJQ010000258.1 GCA_018780415.1 Roseateles sp.
CGATGCATCAGCGGGCGTAGGGCATGTCTATTCGTACAGCGACATACTGTTGAGCCAATCTGGAGCCGGCGTGGTGCTTTTTGACACGCTGCTGGCGGCCCCAGGCGCGACCTCGGTCACCTTCAAAGTGCGGGCCGAGCTGAGCGCAATCAGCGTCGCCGGGGCCGGCAACGAGGCACGCTTCTTCGCAGGCTTGTTAGCCTATGACGTCAGTGAGCAGGCCTACGGTCTACCCATCTTTGGCTTTGGCGGGACGTTGAACGACACCGGCTTCGAAGGGCTCATCTTCACCAACACCGCGTCGACACAGTTGGCGGCGCCGGTGTTCCTGGTCGAACGGACCGTCACCGTGCCCTTCATCAATGGCCGCCTCGACCTGCGTTGGGACCTCAGCGCCGGCGTCAGCGGTGACCCGAGCGGCCATGCGCTGGTGAACGCTGGGCAGAGCATGTACGTCGGCATCATCGGCGACTACAGCTCGGCTGGCGGCTACCGCTATCTGGGCTATAGCGCGCCGGTGCCTGAACCATCGAGCCTGGCCTTGCTCGCCGTGGGTAGCCTTGGCCTGTTCTTGTTGACCTTCGGCCGTCGCACATTTCAGGATTCAAGTCATGTCTAGAGTGATGCGCTTTTTCATGACCCTGCTCGCCGCCTTGGCCTTGAGCCCCGCCGCACTGGCGGCCTATGCCTTGCAAGCGCTGAATGTCCCGGGCGCCAGCAGAACGCAGGCCTGGGGTATCAACGACTCGGGCGACATTGTGGGCTCCTTTGTCGAAGCCAACCAGCAGCGCGGCTTTCTGTATAGCAAGGGCGTGTTCACCACGATTGCCGGCCCGGCCGGCGCTTGGGATGCTGCCGTGACAGGCATCAGCAACGACGGCCTGATGATTGGTCTGTTTTCGGACTCGGTGTCTTCCGAACGAAAGAGTTTTCTGTTCGACGGCCTCCTCTACACGCCGTTTTTGCTGCCCGGTGCCAGCGTGACCGAAGCGCGCAGCATATCGGCGGACGGTCGCTACCTGGCCGGCAATGCCGCAGGCCAAGGCTTTGCCTATGACCGCCTCGCCGGCAGTCACCAAATGATAGGTGCCGTTGGCGGTTTCACGATTGCGCAAGGCGTCAATGACCTGGGGCAGGTGGTCGGCAGCACCAATTCGCCCGGCGCCGGCAGCGCGCAGCAGCCCTTTGTCTTTGACATGCCGAACGCGAGCTTGCATTTGGCCTTGCCGGGCTTCGAAGGCTTGGGTCAACCCCGTCTGCGCGCCATCAACAACGGCGGCGTTATGGGTGGGTTCTCCAATAACGGGCTTGCTTTTGTTGGCCAGCCCGGCTCGTTCGAAACCCTGGCCTTTGCAGGCGCGAGCTTCGCGGCCGTCTACGGTTTAAATAGTCACGGTGTGGCCGTCGGTTTTTACCAACTGCCGGATGGCAGCTACCACAGCTTCGTCGCCACGCCGGTGCCCGAGCCCGCCTCGGTGCTGCTGATTGCGCTCGGTTTGATTTGCCTGAACGGCCTCAAACGCCGGCGCGAACGGCCCGGGACTCTGGTCTAAACGCGCACCTCGCCCTGGCCCAGCACCACCCATTTCAGCGAAGTCAAACCCTCCAAACCGACGGGGCCGCGCGCATGCAGCTTGTCGGTCGAGATGCCGATCTCGGCGCCCAGGCCGTATTCGAAACCATCGGCAAAGCGGGTGCTGGTGTTGACCATCACGCTGGCCGAATCGACCTCGCGCAGGAAGCGCATCG
>JADMJQ010000091.1:0-7028 GCA_018780415.1 Roseateles sp.
GCAGCTCATTCGTAATGAGAAGGTCGGGTGTTCGATTCATCTCTCCGGCACCAATAGAATCAACGACTTAGCCCAGACCAACCCTCTGGGCTTTGTTGTTTCTGGGGCTCATGTAGCCACCATGTAGCCAGCGGTACAGGGTTTTGCACCGAATAGCCGGCCACCAGCGCCAGCCACAAACAACAAAGCCCGCACAGTGGCGGGCCTGGGTGTTGTTGCGCAGGGTCTAGGCGGCTGGCGCTGCCTTCCTGCCTCGCTTCGGTGGAATCAGGCCAGGAATCAATGCCTTGAAGGATTGAAATGCTTTGTCCTGGTGAGCTTGCCAGTACAGGCGCCAATGAGCGTCCCACACACGCTGGCCGGCTGGCGATTGGCGGTAAACCTCCGTGACCAACTCGGCCTTCTTCTTCAAGACAGCGCGAGTGCCACGGTCAGGGTGCACTTTTTGCTCCCATTGCAGTTTCCACCAGTCGCCGTGAATCCAAAGCCTCATTGGCCCCTTTAGGCCGTCCGGGCGTGTGCGAGTCAATCTGAAAACGCACTCGCCGGCTTCCCAACTGCAAGAGGTTTGGCCAACGGGCCAATGCGTGCCAGGGGGGATAACGCCCTCTGCTTCGAGTTGGGCGCGGGTGCCACGGTAATCCGCTCGGTTCCATCCGTGGTCAATTTGCACGACTTGCACAACCAGCTCGCGCTCGGGCTGCTGGGGCTGCTCGGTATTGTTGGCCGTGTCGGCGCTGGTGTTGGATTGCTGGGCGTTAGCCATGATGGCTCCTTGACGAACAGGTTTAGAACCTGCCGCCCCAAGCTGCCAAGCATGAGGGCGGCAGACCGTGCAGGGTTGGCAGACCGGGTCAAGGAACTGGCACACCCTCGCGGGTGTCCCTACACGGCCCGCCATTGAGCGTGACCATGCCGCACAGCTTCACGGGAACGTGAAAAAGCCGCTATCCCCCGAAAGGTGGCGCGGCTGCTGCGCCTTGACTGCCGAGCTGCCAAGCTCGCATCGCTGATGTGCAGCGACAAAGGCAGTTTGCCACAATTGGGCGGGCATGGTGGAAAGCTCAGTTTTGCTAAGTCGCCTATTCAGTCCGGGGGCAAGATTGGGGGCAACTCTGTGCCGAATTGCAGCGCCGTCATAGGAGAGTTCAATTCCTCCCAGTTCACTCGGTCGACTGATTTGGCCCGAAGAAGCCGGGTAGCGTGCCGGCCCACCAATCAACTGGCTAAGTTTTGCTCAGGCTATGGCCGGCTCAAAAGTGAGCCGGGAATCAGCGCCAGCCAAAACCTAAGTACGCAAAGTGCGCAGTGTTGCGGCCTCGCGCGCGCCTGCGCGATGCCGGCGGAATTCTCGACACTTCGCTAAATCGGCGGGCCAGCCTGGGGAGTTGTTCCGGTCATCGCGCGTGCGCGTGTGCGCGTACTGCTCCGGCAGGCTCCGACAAACGCCGACACTTTATCGTCACTTAGCTGAATCACCCCGCCGGTTTTCATCTGGTTATTCAAACCATGGCGAGCGGGCAGACCCTTCCCAAAACCTAACCATTCCTTGCGCCGGACCCTTGCCTAAACCTTCACATCATCAGACAGCAAAGAAGCCGCACCAGTTGCCCGATGCGGCCTCTATCCATCGCCTCCATAGTGCGCGGTCAGCTTTGAAAAGGCTTGATTGTTTTCATTGCCGCACCTTGTGACCCGGGCCAGTTGCGCCGCGCACCGATAGCGCCGCCTTCACCCAGAGTTCAGCGCCAGCCCTCGCCGCTCTTGCCGGCCTTGGTGGCGCATCAACGAACTCGCCAAGCTCCGAGCTCCACAGCTTCGCCTCTTGCTTACCTTCCCGGACTCGCACCAATTCGCCAGGGTCGGCCCGCTCTGGTTCTGCCTCTTTTTTCGGCAGGCTTTGCGGCGGTGGTGTCGGTGGTTTTGGAGTGAACCCTACACAGGATAGGGTTTGCCCTTTTTCCGGCATTGGAACCCTATAGGGTTTGCTGTTTGGCTCCTTGTCTTGTGATGTGCGTTTGCCCGTCGAAGTGAATATCTGGGCCATCGTTCGGCCTTGCTTCTTTGGCTTCGACAGCTCAACTCCTAGAGCCAACATGAACGGGCCGGGGTCACGTTCTATGGCCTCGCGTATCGTTGACCAAGCCGCACTGCGTAGGGCCGGGTCTGATGCCTCCCTGAGCCGTTTAATCACCTCCTTGGCCGCGTCCTGCTTGCTTGCCCCTTGCAGCCGCGCAGGTGCCTTCAGCAACCCATACCGCGACGCCACTGCCGCATGAAACTGCTTTTGAATTTCGGCTAGCCTTTGCTTGTTGCCAACTATGTCCGAGCCTGTCATCTTGTTTTGAATGAGCGGCAGCAGCAGCACATGGCAATGATGCTGCGCCTCGTCGCGGTGAATGTCAGCGCTGAGGATGTTCTGAGCGCCGCCAAAGTAGACGCCGGCCCAATTGGCGCATTCTGCAAAATATGCGCGCTCATCAAGGCGATGGTCTGGCGGCAGGCTGAACACCAGTTCAAGGCCCATCACGGCATCTTTGCGCAGCCTGGTGATGCCGGCCTCGCGCATCAAGTCTTTCGCTAGGGTTGCCACATCATCGGCGGTGGCCGGCCCTTGAAGGGTCTCATTCAAATGGCTGCGCGCAGGGTCAATACTCCCTGACGCGCCAATCTCCGCTTGAATGACGCGCCGGTTATGACGCGCCGCGACTCCGATGATGCCGCCCTTTTGAGCCGCAGGAAAGCGGCCCCGCTCACTTCAGCGCCTCCAGCAGCGTAGCAGCCAACAGCGCAAGCGGCAGCGCCCAAGCCGCCAGCAAAGCGCCATCAAGCATCAGCGCCAACTCCAGCAAAAGGAACTTCAGAAAGCCGCTCACGCTGCGGCACCTCCGAACAGGTCGCCATAGCGGGCCGCAAGCGCTTGCATTTCGCCGAGAAAACTGGCGCGGCTCATTGGCTCAACTCCGCCAGCATGGCGTTGCCCAAACGGATGAACGCCTGCCCCAGCGAGTACCGCGCAATGGGGCGCTTGAAGCCATGCCGATGTACAAGAATCGAGACAGGCTGCCAGCCCAAGTAACCCAGTTCCTTGATGGTGGCAGCGAGTCGCCAGCTACCAGTCCGGGCCAGCCATTCAGGCTGTTCTAACGCCTTCCCTTGCAGCATTTCACCCAGCGCAAGCCACTCGCGTGAATGCAATGACGGAAGGGTCGGCTTAAACTCCAACTCAGGCAATAAGGACAGTTGCTCAAACGCCCCGGAGTCGTTAGCGCGGTTCGGGGCGTTCTTCATGCTGTCACCCCAAGCAAGCGGCGCAGGTCTTCTGTTTTCCAGGCCAAGCGGCCATTGATGCGCAAGGGGCGCAGCGGGCCATCCTCCCGGCAGGCCCATCCTCTCAAGGTCTGTTGCTGGCGGGTCAGGTGAAAGGCGGCGCAGGCTGTTTCTACTGCGGCGCGGGGCTCAAGGTGTAGCGGGGTAAATTGCGGCGCGGCGTCGGCGGTACGAGTTGCGGTTTGCATGAATCACTGTCTTTCGGCATTGCTGCCTGTTGATGTGATTCCGAAGTTTTTACTCCCGGCATTCCCTGCGCTGCTCCCCGGTTCCCTGGGGAATCGCGGGAACTTAAGCCAATCCCGCTAGCCCCCTTAGCCTTCCCCAATGGTTCTGAATGGTCTTCAATTCGAGCTTCTTGCCTGTCTCCCGAAGCACAAGTAAGCCCCTGTTTACCGTCCCTGTGCCGACATCAAAAGGCGACTCTGGTTCGCCCGCGCACGCAATCAATGCCCGGTCGAATTCCTTCGCGGTCGAGAATCGATCAGCCTTCAATTTCTCAATCATGTACGGCTGCGCAATCTCCTGCCATCCTCGCGCAGCTCCGTCCTTCGCTGGCGCTGCTGGTGTCACATCGGCGGGCTTGTTGAGTTGCCAGTCGGGCAGAGTAGCTGCCTCGCCCCCTAGCGATTGCCCCGGTGCACCCGACATTACGAGCGAAGTCACTGCGTCAACAGTGGGCAGCCTATAGGGCTCTGGATACCCTGCAGCTCCCAGCCATGCATTGAAGTCTTCCGCGTACAGGGACATGCGAAGGAATAAGGCCATCCCATCGCTCTGAATTTCCGCGCCATGCACTAGGTCCCGCAGCGTCATCTTTCCCTTCTCTGCATCGCTCTGCACCCGTTCCGTCAACGCCGTGGCAGGCACTCCAAAGGCCGGCATGGCGGCGATATGTTCGATTGCCTCGGGCAGCTCCCATAGCCTACGGCCTGCGATGTAACGCGGCTGTGTGGCGGCCTGGGGTTCAACAAAATGCGCGCGCGCGCGAGGGCCTTGATGCCAGCGGCCATTGGCGACATATGCGCCGTCAGGAATGAAGAACTTAGGCAGCCGCATAGCCTTCCCCATCGCCCAAGCTATGACAGCCGCAGGTGGTGCAGGGAACTTAAGCTCACCTGCGACTTCTGCACTCACCAGTAGCTTGCTTATCTCCTCATGCGTTTCCATGGAGCCAACATTCAGGCGGCCACTGTTCCTAGCTAGGTCGCGCTGAACTAGGCCAGGGTCAATGCACGCCAACAGAAACTCAGCCTCTAGTCGATTCCAGCAGCCCATAGAGAGCCAATGGCGGGCACGTTCAGCCCCAAGCTCTGCCAAGTCATAGATGTAATGTTCGTCTTTGCCCAATGCAGTCAAAGAACTTCTGCCCTCTTCGGTGGCGCTGCCTCCTACCCCTTCATCTGACGGCGACACAGCCACCGGCTCGCCCTTCGCTGGCGGGGCTAGCTCGGGGCTGGGGGCCAATGTCGCCGGCATTGAAGACAGCAACACGAGCGGCACCCCATGCTTTTTTGCGGCCCATTGAACGACATCAGCGGGCGCTGCAGGGAAAGTCAAAAACCCCATTTCTGCGGCTCGGGTCAGGCGGTCGAAAATGCCCATATAGCCAGCAGTCGTGAAATCCGGCTTCGGCACACCAGGGTCGGCATCGAATTCGCCTATTTTTTTAGGGTTCGCGCCGCACAGCAGCAGCGCCGCCTCTGCAAGCGTCCATCCATCCAAGACCAGCCAATGCTTCGCGCCGACTTCGGTCAACTCGAATAGCTCACAGTCAAGCGGCAACAGCACATCCATCACCGCAAAATGCCGTTCCTGTTGCGACAATTCTGGCGAAGGAGGCGCTTTGTGCAATCTAGGCATCGGGCCAGAACCACGCATATGCTCAATCGGCTCGGCCGCAGAAGAGCGCACAGGCCTGTTTGTGGCGTCACAAAGATGGCTTCGCTCGGCTTCAGATAACGGCCCCAACTCTTTGTGGAGGCGCAATATCTCTTCCCGCTCAATGGCCTTTTTCTCCGCCTCTATTGCATGGGCTTTGCGCTGTTCGCCTATCTCTCGCAAGGCGTCAGCTTCCGTTCTCGGCTTCTCCCGCTGAACTACTTGCGCAATTGGCGCAGGGGCATCTTGCAAGAGCTTGGGCAATTTAGCCAGGCGGTCTAGCCGGTCTTGCCCGCGTTTGGCGTGGTCATTCATAGCACCCCTTCAAGGTGTCATCTCCAAATAAGAGCCCCGGCCAATCGGTTGAAGAATCCGACTTATCGCCCGCTAAAGCTAGGCCAGGGCAAAACCAATATCAGGCCGATGCGACCAGCTTCAAGCCACCAGCGCCGGCGGCGGCAGGGTCAAAGGCAATCCCGGCCTTCTCCAGAATGAAAGCCTCTATCAAGGCAAGATAGGGGCGCAGCGCGTCAATCGAGCGGGGGCGGTAGCCTTCAGCGGTGGCGCTTGGCTTGTGGCCCATCACTTGAGCAATCGCACCGGCAGGAGCCCCGGCAGCTTCGCCCAACAGCGAGAAGGTGCGGCGCAGGCCGTGAATGGTCATATGCGGGATTCCGGCATCGGCTAGCACTTCCTCAAGCGGTGCGCGGGGCTCAGTGATGCGGCCCGATGCGCTCATGGTCGAAGCAAACACAAACGGGTTAGCCTCGCCGTTCTTCAGCTTGCCGGCGCGCGGCAGGCCAGCCAGGAGTGAAGCCACATAGGGTGACAGCGGAATGGTGCGGGTGTCCTCCACCTTGTCGGCCAGAGTCAGCTTAGACCATTGGAAATCCACATCAGCCCAGCGCAGCGCGGCCATTTCCTCGCGGCGTGCACCAGTGAGAACTAGGCATTGCAGATAGGCGGCGGCGACTCGGCTGCGCAGCTTGTCGGTGCTGGCAAACCACGCAGGCAATTGGTCTATCTCGATACAGTCGGTGCGCTTGTTCAGTTGCGGCAGCACATCGCCTAATTCACTGGCGCGGGCGGCGGTCTTGTCGACCAAGGCGCGGTAGTCTCGCTTTGTTGCACACCAGCCGAGAAAGCCCGAAAACATCGCCATTGCGCGGCCCGCTTGATAAGGCGCGGTCTGTGCTTCTTTGGCGTACCAGTCACGAATCAGGTCTTGGTCAATCGACGCCAGCGGCATCACCATCAGCGCGGCCAGCGGCCCCGGCTTGGTCAATCCTTGCCCTCGCTTCTTTGGAACACCACCCATAGACGCAGCGGCTTCAAGGTCGGCCCGATAACCCGGCTTCCAAGCGGTGCGGCGCTTAGGCTTGCCCTCGGCCAAGTAGAGCGGCCAAACCTCGGCCACCGTTAGAGAACTGGCTTTGTCGGCTTCAGCCTGGGCGGCTTTGTCGGCCTCTTTCTGGCGCTCAATCTCGCGGGGGTCTTCGCCACCATCCAGCACCACCCGCAGGCGGTTTGCTTCAACGCGGGCGGCTTCAATGCTCCAGGCGCGAACATCACCAATGGTGCGGCGAATGGTCTGCCGGTTTAGCTTGGCCTCGAACACATACGACTTAGCACCTAGGACCGTAACGCGAACCCGCAGGCCGGGGGCCTTGGAGTCACGCAAGAACGCTTGTTCCTTGCCGCTTGGGCAGGTCAAGCGGTCGATTGCTCCTGCAGTCAATTCGCAGGCTTTGGATAGGTCGAGGGTGTCGGTCTTGCTTGGGCGCGCCATGTCGATTTACTCCGCGTGAGTCGCCATG
>JADMJQ010000091.1:7061-11315 GCA_018780415.1 Roseateles sp.
CACTTTTGCCATATTTGGCGGCATTTCAATCAACACTCGGGCTGTTCAAAAATCCAGCATCACAGAGATAAAGCGTTGATTTACATAGAGTATAGCGACGAGAATCAACACTAGCGAATTGTCACAGGCGATTATTCGTAATGAGAAGGTCGGGTGTTCGATTCATCTCTCCGGCACCAAATGAATACAAAAAGCCCAGTTCGAAAGACTGGGCTTTGTTGTTTCTGGTCGGCATGACAAGCCTGCGGGGCAAACCGCAGGCTCTTGGCATTCAGTTCCCCACCGTCACCCAACTCAACTCCAGCCAGTTGTCGGCCCGGTGCACCACATTGACATTGCTGCGCGCGGCCCAAGGGATCATCTGCCGGTGCAGCGGCAACACATGAAATTGCTCCTTGTACTCGGTCAGCGCGGCCTTGATCAATTGCTCGCGCTTGGCCACATTGGGCTCAAAGGACGACTGCGCCGCCAGTGCATCGAACTTGTCGTAGTTGTAGGCGCCAACGCCCTTCTCGCCGCGGTTGCGAAACACCGGCGTCATGATGGACTCGGCATCATTGATGGCGCCGCCCCAGCCATAGAGGAACAAGCTGGTATCGAGCTTCTCCAGCTTGGGGAAGAAGGTGACCCGCGGCATCGCCGCAACCCGCACCTTGACCTTGAGTTGCGCCCACATTGCCGCCAGGGCCTGACAAATCTCCTCGTCATTGACGTAACGATTGTTCGGGCAGTCGAGCGTCACTTCGAAACCGTCCGGGTAGCCGGCCTCCGCCATCAGCTTGCGCGCCGCGGCAATGTCAAAGGGGTAGCGCGCCTCCAGCGCCGCATCATTGAAACTCGCCGCTGCCGAGGGCGTCGGGCTGCCGGTGGGCTGGCTCAGGCCATTCATCAGCTTGACGCGCATCGCCTCCACATCGACCGCCTGATAGAGCGCGCGGCGCACACGGATGTCTTTGAAGGGGTTCTTGTCGCCGGCCACATTGGCATAGAGCAGCTTGTCGCGGGCCTGGTCCAGGCCGATGAAAATGATGCGATTCTCCGGCCCGTCTATCACCTTGACGCCGCTGGTGTTGCGCAGCCGCGGTACATCGCGCGGCGCCGGGTCGATGACGAAATCAATCTCACCGGAGACCAGGGCCGCCAGTCGGGTCGCGTCATTGCTGATCGGCGTGAACACCACTTCCTGCACATTGCCCTCAAATTTTCCCCACCAGGCCGGGTTGCGCTTGTAAACCGTCTTGACGCCGGGCTGGCGCGTTAGCAGTTGATAGGGGCCGGTGCCGTTGGCGTTCATGCTGGTGTGGCTCTCCTCCTTGTTCTTGAAGTCAAGCGGCCGCACGGCGCGGTTGACCTCGGCCCAGGGCTTGCTCATGATCCAGAGCAGGTCCAGATGCTGCAAGAAGATCGGGTTATAGCTGGTCAGTTGAAACTCGACCGTCAACTCATCGACCTTGCGCGCGATGCCGACCGCATTGGCGTAAACAGACAGCTGCGAGGTTGGCGCCTTGGCGCGTTGAATCGAGAACACCACATCGTCGGCCGTGAAGGGCCGACCATCATGGAACTTGACGCCCGGGCGCAGCTTGAAGCGCCACAGCAGCGGCGAGACTTGCGTCCACTCGGTGGCCAGGCCGGGTGCGATATTCAGTTTGCGGTCACGCCGGGTCAGGCGCTCATAGACCTGGCCATTGACCATATTGGTCATGCTTTCGTTTTGCGAATGCGGGTCCATGGTCTGCGGATCACCTTGGCTGGCCCAGCGCAGCGTTTGCGCCTGGGCAGACACGGCCAGTTGTGCCAAGGCCAACAGGCCCATTGCAGACAAGCGCTTTACCGTCATCATCGTGGAGCTCCCGGCGGAATGTTGTTCTGCGCCGAGTTTAGGCATTACGCAAGCATCAACGGCTCGGGGTAAACCTATAAAGAGAATGGCGCTGCCTTGTTCAAACCTTGCGCCAGATCTCGTCCAAATGGGTAAAGCCCCAGTCCTGCGGCGCCTCACGTCCTACGACTCGGTCACCTGAAGCCGGGTCCGACAGGTCCAGCGTCAGCACCGAAATCGGCAGCTTGGAGCGGGTCGAGTAAAACACCCGCACCACCGGCGCGGCCAGGTTCTGCGGGTTCAGATCCAGCACCACCGCCAGCCGCCCGGACTCCAGCTTGACCAGACTGCCGACCGGATAAATGCCCACACACATCACGAAGGCCTTGAACACCACGGGGTCGAACTGCCCCGTCCACTGCGCCATGCGCTGGATCGAGCCGGCCGGGTCCCAGGCGGCTTTATAGGGCCGCGTCGAAGTGATCGCGTCATAAACATCGCAGACCGCACCCATGCGCGCCAGCAGGCTGATCTGTTCGCCCTTGAGCTTTTGCGGGTAGCCGGTGCCGTCCATCTTCTCGTGGTGATGCAGGCAGACATCGAGTGCCGATGCGGGCACGCCACCGCTTTCCTTCAGCAATTGATAGCCGCGCACCGGGTGCGAGCGAATCACGGTGAACTCGGCGTCGGTCAGTTGCCCGGCCTTGTTCAAGATGTCCAGCGGCATCGCCATCTTGCCGACGTCGTGCAACATGCCGGCCAAGCCCGCCTCGCGGGTTTGCTCGTCGTCAAGACCCAGCTGACGCCCTAGTGACACCATCAGCGCACAGACCGCCACCGAATGCATATAGGTGTAGTCGTCCTTGGTCTTGAGGCGAGCCAGGCTGATCAGCGCCGACGGGTTGCGCGCGATCGAATTGGCAATGTCCTGCACCAGCGGCAGGCATTGCTCGGTGTTGATGGCCTTGCCCATGCGCGCTTCGGCGAACAGGGCCGTCACCTGCTGGCGCGACCGATTCATCACCAGCGTGGCCTGCTCCATTTCGGCGCCCAGGCTGACGCGTGCAGGCCTGGCCGACTTGGGCGTCGCAACGGCCTCGATCGGCAGTTCGGAGGGCACTGCCGTCGGCACCTCAGGCACGCTCATCGGCATTGTCGGCGCACCGGGCGCGCCGGCCTCGTCGGTGGTCAGGTCCGCGCCACGGCTGACATCAATCCAAACCGCCGGCACGCCGCTCTTCAGCAGCGCCGTCAAGTCCGCCGGGTCCTGAATCACGAACTTGGTCTTCCAAAACGGGTGCGACAGCCATGAACCCTCCATGGACTGGAGAAACATGCCCAACTGGACCTGCTGGGTGGGGATCTTTTTTAGCATCGCTAGCGGTTACGCCTCATTGCGAAAGTACCGCCCAAGTATCTGCCCTGCCGAAGCTCTGCCATTTGCCGAAGTGCATAAAAAAAGCCGCCATTTAGGCGACTTGTTTGCATAGGCACTCGATGCGCCTGGCCGCCTTGCCGGCGACTCAGCGGAACTTGCTTTGCGGGACAGTGCGCATTTCGCCCGGCAGGGAGGCCAGATACTTGGCCATTGCCTTCAACTCGGCATGGCTGAACTGCTTGACCTGACCGGCCATGATGGCATTGCTGCGCCCGTAAACCGCACTGCCCTGGGCTTGGTAGGACTTCAACGCGACATACAAGTAGTCGGCATGTTGCCCGGCGATCTTGGGGTAAGCGCCGTCAATGGGCTTGCTGAAATTGGCGCCATGGCAGGACGCACAAGCGCCCTTGCTGAGCAACTCGGCGACTTGCACGCTCGGCGCTGCGACGGTCTCGGGCACCGGCGGCACGCCGGCTTGCGCTTCGTAATAGGCCGCCACGTCGGCCATGTCTTGCTCGCTCATGCGCTCGGCCGTGCCGCCCATCGTTGGGTGCTTGCGCTCATTCTTGGCGTAAGCATTCAGCGCCGCGACGATGTACTTGGCGTTTTGCCCGGCAATCATCGGCACTTTGTTCACTTCGGGAAAACTGGCTTGGTAGCCCGGAATACCGTGGCAACCAATGCACATGGCGACCTTGGTTTGCACGGTGGTCTGACCCTTGGCGGCGGCCTGGGCCTGGGCTTGGGCATGAGCGGAGGCGCCGGCACCAAAAGAGGCGGCCAGGGCGAGCGAAATCTGCAGCAGTTTTTTCATAGTCCCAGGGGTCTTGGTCTGAATCCGATCGGCATTATAGAGGCCGCCTCTATACTCATTCGACCCTATCTAATGTTTGATTTAAACCATGAAATTTGCAGGTTCGGACCAATACATTGCCACCGCTGACCTGATGTTGGCCGTCAACGCCAGTGCAACCCTGCAGCGCCCCTTGCTGGTGAAGGGCGAACCCGGCACCGGCAAAACCATGCTGGCCGAGGAAGTGGCGGCCGCGAT
>JADMJQ010000052.1 GCA_018780415.1 Roseateles sp.
ATGTCGGCGCTGGCCTGTTCAATGGCTTCGTAGTAGCTCAGGAGTTGGGTGTTCATAGCGAGTTCCGCCGGAGACTGATGGGTGGATGGGCTGGTGCGTGGACGCGAGGCTTGACGTGGCTTCATGCGGCACGCAGGACTTCGGGCGCTTGCGCGATCGCTGTCCAGGCTTCGCGCACAGGCGTCAGGATGCGTTGGCATTCTTCGATGGCGGCGACATCGGCGTGCAGATTGGCCTTGGTCAGCCGCATGCACAGATAGGCATAAAGATCGTTCAGATCATTCGCCAACGGGCCGGCCTGCATATTCAAGCTGGCTTTGAGACCTTCGTCCAAGATCCGCACGGCGCGGCTCAAGGAACGGTTCTTCAGCTCGGTGTTGCCGCTCTCGATGCCGGCGCGTGCTTGGTTCATGGCATCGAAGACGCCATCAAACAGCAGGCTGACCAAGCGGTGTGGGCTGGCGCCTTGCACATCGGTTTCCAGGCCCACTTTTCGGTACATCGAGGCGCGCTGGGTTCGCGAGGCAAAGGGTGAGGAGGCGTTGCCGTACATATGATTCTTTCCGAATGTGCCGTGTTGAATTGTTTTCGACCTTAGTCCGCGTAACTTGAGTGATCGCCGCTGCTGTAAACCCTGCTACGGTGAGCGCCGGCCAGTTCAGTGCCGGTGGCGTGAAATAGTGCCAGGTGCCCATAAGAAAAATGGCGAGCTCATCGGAGCTCGCCATCAAGTTTTCGCGGTCGCCAAGGACCGCCGCGGGGTGCAAAGAGCTGGTTCAGCTCAGATTCGCCAGCTGCTGGGTCACATAGGTCGACAGGCCATTGAGCTTGCTCATCTGTACATCCAGCGCGGTGTAGCGGGCACGCAGCCGCGCCTCGGTCAGGCTGACCTTGGTTTCCAGGCGCTCGGCGCTCTTGCCGTCGTTGTCAATGGCCGTTTGCAGCCCACTTTGGCGGTTGGTGATGCGGCCGTTGAAACCCAAGGCTTGGTCGGCAAATGATTGCAGCTGCTTGGCCAGGCCGACATTGCTTGGGTTGCCGCTGTCCACGCCCATGAACAAGGTCTTCAAGCTGCCCAGGTCCGCCAGGGCGGCGTCCAGCTTGGTGGTGTTGGTCTTGAAGGTGCCGCCGGCACTGGGGTCCAGGCCGATGTCGGAGAACCTGGAGAATTTGCCGCCGACGCTGCTGGTGCCGCCGGCCAGCCCGCGCATTTCAAATTGGATGCCAACCACCGAGGAGTCACCTTGCAGGGTGCCGGCCTTCTTGTTGGCGGCGTCGTACTTGGTTTGCTCGCCCATCAAGGTGGCCAGCGAGTTGTAGGCGGTGGCGAACTCGGTCACCGCCTTCTTGATCGATTCCTTGTCCGGCCCGATCGTCAGATTGATCTCGCTGGTACTTGCCTTGAGCAAATTGATGGTCATGCCGTCGATCGAATCCTTCAATGTATTCGACTCCGAATCGACCTGCAGGCCATTGAGCATCACGCTGGCATTGCCGGCCAATTGATTGCGCGTCATGAACACCATGGGCTCGCCTGGGTCATAGGACAGGGCCGATAAGCCTTCGTTGTCGATCAGCCCGTCGCCGTCCGCCACCTTGACGCGAAAGCCATTGCTGGCGCCGGTTTCGCTGGAGCGCATGACCAAGCGGGTGCCGCTGTTGTCGGTGACGATGGAGGCCTGCACGCCGGCGCCGGATGCATTGATCTGGTCGCGGATCTGCGCCAGTGAGTTGTTGCCATCGTTGATATTGATGGTGACGGAATTGCTGCCGGCCTTTTGCGCAAAGGTGGGCAGGTCTGGGTCGGTCGCCTCGGTCCAGGTGCCCAGGTCGATGGTGATGCTGCCTTGGCCGATAGGCACGCCCAGTGGCATCACCTTGCTGGCGACCGACTGCGCGGAGGCCATGCGGTTCACCAGCACCGAGACATTGCCCGTCGGCGCCGACGCGCCCGGGCTGACCGTGACGGCGGTGGCGTCGCTGGAACTACCCATGCTGGCGGACCAGGTCTCCGGTTTGGTCAGTTTGCCGGCGGCGTCACGCATGGCGGCCAACGCGCTCTGGATCTTGCCGTAGGCGGAGAGTTGCGTCTTCAGCCCGTCGGTATGGGTCTTCAGCTGATTGATCGGGGTTCGTTCAACGGAGACCAGCTTGCTGATCAGGGACTCGATGTCGAGGCCGCTGCCGATGCCGGCTGAGGTGATGCTGGGCATGATGATGCTCCCTGAAACGCCACAAAAAGTGGCGCTCGTAAAATGACCAATGGCCGATAGGCAACTGCACTATCGACCATTTTTTGTCCAACTTGAGGGTCAATGAGGCCGGCAAGTTGGCCCCATCTCTGAGCTTCGCCTCAGTTTTCGACCCCACGCGGTCGCGCTTTAGCCGCCCCTGAGCAGGCTTAACACCTGCTGCGGCAGCTGATTGGCCTGCGCCACCATGGCATTGCCGGCCTGTTGAAGAATCTGGGTGCGACTCAGGTTCGATGTTTCCGACGCATAGTCGGCATCCATGATGCGGCTGCGCGCCGCGCTCTGGTTTTCGACCGACACCTGCAGATTCGAGATCACCGCCTCGAAGCGATTCTGCGAGGCACCCAAGGTGGCCCGCTGACTGCTGACGGTGTTGAGCGCGATGTCCAGGTTCTCGATCACCAGCGCCAAGTCGGCCGTCGTTGAGGCATTGGTGATGGCGGAGCCGGTGACGGCAAGAATGGTGGCGTCGGCCGTCAGGTCGGAGGTGGCGACTGTGATGGTGTCCTCGGCGCCGGTATTTGGGCCGACCTGGAACTCCTGCGGCAGGGCCGCGTCGGTGCCCAGGATCTTTTTGCCGTTGAAGGTGGTGCCTGCCAGCACCCGGGTGATTTCCTGGGCCAGCTCGCTGTATTCCGCACCGATCGAGTCCAAGTCGGTGGTGGTGTTGGTGGCATTGCGTGACTGCACCGACAGCTCGCGCATCCGCTGCAGCGTGTCGCCGACTTTGGACAAAGCGCCTTCAGCCGTTTGCGCCAGCGAAATGCCGTCGTTGGCATTGCGGATGGCCACATTCATGCCGCGCACCTGGGCGTTCATCCGCTCGGCAATCGCCAAGCCGGCCGCGTCATCCTTGGCGGAGTTCACACGCATACCCGACGACAAGCGCTGCATGGAAACGGCCAGCGATCCCTGCGACATATTGAGATTGCGCTGCGCATTCAGCGACGCAATATTGGTGTTAATGGTCTGGGGCATTTGAGCACTCCTGCAAAATTCGCTAACTTCCGGTCTAGCCGGCGTCCTGTGGCCGCGGCGAACCCGAGGTTCTGTCGCTGCCATCTCCGCCCGGCCATTTCAAGCATTGCGCCTGTGAGGGCCGCCGCCTGTTCCGAACGTCGGGTCTGCAAAAAAATCCAAACCCGATGCGCGAATTTTCTAGGTGTGCGTTGCTTTCAAAGCTCCGATAAGGGGGCGAAACATCGCCCATAAAAAAGCTCCCGGCCCGACGCAAGGTCGGGGTGGGGAGCTGTTGGCTTGGCCGCCTAGGCCAAGGCTGCTCAGGGTGCTGCTTAGCCGCCGCGCAGCAGTGACAGCACTTGTTGCGGCATCTGGTTGGCCTGAGAGATCATCGCCGACCCGGCCTGCTGCAGAATCTGCGAGCGGCTCAAGTTCGCCGTCTCGGACGCGTAGTCGGCATCCATGATGCGGCTGCGCGCGGAGCTTTGGTTCTCGACCGACACCATCAGATTGGAAATCACCGCTTCAAAACGATTCTGCGCAGCACCCAGGGTGGCTCGTTCGGAGCTGACGTTGTTGATGGCGGTATCAATATTGTCAATGGTGGTCTTCAAATCGGCAGCCGTCTTGGTGTTGTCGATCACGTCGCTGGTGACCGCCGTGATGTCCGTGCTGGCCGTCATGTCCACCGTGGTAACGGTGACCGAATCATTGGCCGTCGTGTTGGCGCCGATCTGGAACAGCTGAGCACCGGCGTTAGCACCCAGAATGGCTTTGCCGTTGAAGGTCGTGCCGGCCAAGACGCGCTGGATTTCGGCGCCGAGTTCGGTGAACTCCTTGCCGATCGAGTCGAGGTCGGTGGTGGTGTTGGTGGCATTGCGAGCCTGCACACCGAGTTCACGCATGCGTTGCAGCGAATCGCCCACTTTGGACAATGCGCCTTCAGCCGTTTGTGCCAGCGAGATGCCGTCATTGGCATTGCGCACCGCCACGTTCATGCCGCGAATCTGCGACTGCATGCGTTCGGCAATCGCCAGGCCGGCGGCATCGTCCTTGGACGAATTGACACGCATGCCGGACGACAGGCGCTGCATCGAGGTGGCCAAAGAAAGCTGAGTGCCTGAGGCGTTACGTTGTGCGTTCAGCGAGGCAATATTGGTATTGATGATGGAGGGCATTTTCAATCCTTTCGGTGTCTAAGACTTGCCGGAAACCCGGTCTCACGGTTCGATAACTAGGCTGCTTGAGGAGGCAGCTTTGCCAGCAAGGCACACGGAAAATCCCGTTGCTTTGCACCGTCCGCTGCCTGCCTTGTTGACATCAATTGCTTGATGTTGCCCAGAGCCGGTTAACCGGACCACGTAGTCCCTATATTTCCTCGGACCCGTTGACTTGTTATCGGAGACACCTTGGATTGACTTAAATTGTTTCTTTCAAAAAACGCCACCCATTGCTGGAATACCGCTCATGAGTGGCGTTAAGGGGCTTGTGCTGGAGGGGTGAGGCTATCCGTTCCTGCGCCGACGGGTGTACTCAGGGCCAGCTGGGCTGGCCCGGGGTCATCGAAGCAATGACAGGACGTTCTGTGGCATCTGATTGGCTTGCGCAATCATGGCCGTGCCTGCCTGTTGCAGGATCTGCGAGCGGCTCAAGTTCGCCGTCTCCGTCGCATAGTCGGTGTCCAGAATCCGGCTGCGCGATGCGGTTTGGTTTTCGACCGACACCATCAAGTTGGAGATCACCGCGTCAAAACGGTTTTGCGAAGCACCCAAGGAAGCGCGCTCGGAGCTGACCGTGCTGATGGCAATGTCAATATTGTCGATGGTGGTCTTCAGATCCGCCGCAACCTTGGTGTTGTCGATGGTGTCACTGGTCACGGCCGTGATAGTGGCGTCGCCGGCCATATCTTTGGTGGTCACCGTGACCGAGTCATTGGCCGTGGTGTTGGCGCCGATTTGGAACAGCTGAGCGCCAGAGCCGGCACCCAGAATCGCCTTGCCGTTGAAGGTGGTGCCGGAAGCGACGCGCTGAATTTCCGCGCCCAGCTCGGTAAATTCCTTGCCGATCGAGTCCAAGTCGGTGGTGGTGTTGGTGGCGTTACGGGCCTGCACACCCAACTCACGCATACGCTGCAGCGAGTCGCCGATCTTGCCCAAAGCGCCTTCAGCGGTTTGCGCCAGCGAGATGCCGTCATTGGCATTGCGCACCGCGACGTTCATGCCGCGCACTTGAGCGGTCATGCGCTCGGCGATGGCCAGGCCGGCGGCATCGTCTTTGGCGGAGTTGACTCGCAGTCCGGAGGACAAGCGCTGCATGGACACAGCCAGCGAGTTTTGCGAAGTTGCAACATTGCGTTGCGCGTTCAGTGAGGGGACATTTGAATTGATGATTGCGGGCATGATGTGCTCCTGTTTCAGCTACGAAGATTCCCGGCTAAGCGCCGACGTGATTCGGTCGTTCGGTTGAACTCCCGAGATTAGGGACAGGGGTCTTGCGACCCTGGCCCGCCTCGCCCGGCGCCAGGTAACCGTTGCTGCTCTGTGCTCCATCAGATGAAGTACTCAACTCGGCGGCCTACCTACCGGACCACGCATCTGTTTCCAGACCCGTTAAGTTGGTATCGGCCAGCGCAAAGGCGAACTTAAGCGCTTTTGTCAAGTGGCTTGATCTGTTGATAAGCGCCGGGGTTCTGGTCCTGTTCTTGGATTCGCTGCCGCCTACCGGGAGGGTGGGGCGCGAAGCACTGAGAAAGTCAGGGCGGCGCTGGAGTTGGCTTGGCTTGTCGGTTCTTGCGGGGTGTCCTTGGAATCTTCTGTACTTGGGATCGCTGAAAGAGGGGCTGAACCGCTTGAGTGATGGGTCCTGCACGCTCTGACTTGTTTTCGGATGGACCAGTCGTAGAGAGGTTTGGATAAGCGCAGCCAAGCCGGCGCTTATCTGCCGAACAAGGCCGGCGGCAGTCCCTAAAGTTCCCCCCATTGCCGTCGAGTCGCGTGCGCAGGCGCGCTGCTTGATCAGCAAGCTTTTTGACCCTAACCAAGCGGCTGCATGGACAGGGGCAAACTGATTTGATCTTGAATGGAACGCCGGGCTCTGCCCTTTCAATTTGGCAAACCCTTGAGTTTGTTGCTTGAATAGGCGGGCGGCGCAGGCGATGACTGGACTTAACCTCTCGGAGAATCACATGCATGCAATGACGCAAGCGATGACGAAAGCCCCCCAGCAAGCCATGGCGCTCAAGCCGGAAGCTCGCGAAATCAGTGAAGAAGCCGCCTGGCTTTTGGCGCAGGCCCGCAATGCGGCCTATACCGAAGCCGCGCACGGGCGTGTCGGCCAGGGTTTGATGGTCTTGATGGACGCGCTGGAGCAAGAGCCCACCGCACATGATTTGCTCAGCGATATGGCGGCCCTGCTGCTGAGTGCGGGTGAGCTCAAACATGCCGAGTCCTACGCCCGCCAGGCGCTGGCCATCTCGCCCGAACATGGCACCAGCCTGTACACGCTTGCCTTTGCCCAAGGTGGGCAAGGCTCGGCCTTGCAGGCCCGGCAAACGCTGCGCCAGCTCTTGCAAGGCGAAGCCTTGCTGAGCTTGATGAGCGAAGCGCCGGATCTGTATCCGGTGGCTCAGACCGAGTTGGCCCGGCTTGAGTCGCTGCTGGGCTGACAAGCTCGGCATGGGGCTGCGCGCGCAAATGCGGGCAGCCCTGTAGGAGTTTTCCTGACAAGGCTCTGCGAAGAAGCCAGACTCAAGTGCTGGATTTAGGCTGATGTTGCGGCCCTGTTTAAGTCTTCACAATCCGTATCAAGTTGTTACCGGTTTGGCCCCTCAGCGGGTTGCTCCGGTCCTTGGAACGAATCAAGAAGTCAAGAAACTGGAGCCTCACCATGAACGCAGACCAAATCCTCGCCGAGATCCGTGAAGCCAATCTGTCCTACCTGATGTTGGCGCAGAACCTGATTCGCGCCGACCGCGAGCAAGCGCTCTACCGTTTGGGCGTGTCCGAGGACACTGCCGCGCTGATCGCCACGCTGAGCCCCGCCCAGCTGATGAAGATCGCCTCCGGCAACACCTTGCTGTGCCGCTTCCGCATGGACGACGATCTGGTCTGGGGCCTGTTGACCAGCCACAGCAAGACCGCCACCAACGATGGTGTCTCCAGGCTTCACGCCAGCATCTTGATGGCCGGCCGCCACCAAGAAGCCGCCTGACTTGTTGACCCATGTCAGCACGGCGGGACCGCTTGGGGCGGCCCGGCGCTGGCCCCGCAACACCAGACACATCCGAAACGAGACTCCATCATGCGCATCAAAAGCATCGTCACCGAAGCAGTTCAGATCAACCGCGCCGTTACTCTGATCAATCTGGGCGCTCGCCTGCAGGTGCTGGAGTCCGAAACCGATATGTCCTACGAGCGTCTATTGCGCTTGTACAAGGAAGTCTCGGGCAAGAGCCCCTCGAAAGGCCAACTGCCGTTCTCGACCGACTGGTTCATGACCTGGCAGCCCAATATTCACGCCTCGCTGTTCTTGAATGTGCATGAGTACCTGAACAAGGTCTCGGAGCTGGACGAGATCGACGCCGTCATCAAGGCTTATCAGCTCTATCAGGAGCAGACACAGGCGCAAGGCCTGGAAGCGATGTTGTCGGTGACACGCGCCTGGCGCCTGGTCAAGTTCATCGACAACGGCATGTTGACGATGACCAAATGCTCGGACTGCGGCGGTCACTTCGTCACCCATCCGCATGAGATCGCGCGCCACTATGTCTGCGGCATGTGCAAGCCACCGGCCCGCGCCGGCAAGGGCCGCTCGCAGGGTTCGATCCAGATGCATTGAGTGGGGCGGCGATGCGAACCTGCTTGGTGGTGATCGCACGCGACGAGGCCGCCCGCATCGAGCGGCTGCTGAACTCGCTGCGGCCCTGGGTCGACGAGATGCTGGTGCTGGATACCGGCTCGGTCGACGCAACCCCGGCGCTTGCCGCCGCCTGCGGTGCGCGGGTTGAGCATTTCACTTGGGTGGACGATTTTGCCGCGGCGCGCAATGCCGCCCTGGACGCGGCGGCCGCCGATTGGCATGTGCTGCTGGACGCCGACGAATGGTTGATCGCCGGCGGCGCAGCGCTCGCCGCCTTGCGCCATACGCCAGCTGACTTTGTCGGCACGATTGATTTGTTCGACCAATTCATGGATGGCGAGTTGCGCCATGCACATTCGCGGCTGTCGCGGATTTTGCCCGGCGCCTTGCGCTACCGCGGGCGCGTGCATGAGCAGCCGGTCCATGCCTTGCCGATCCGCGCCTTGAACATCAATATCGGGCATGACGGTTATTTGCCCGCCCAGCTGCAGGCCAAGCGGGGCCGCAATCAGCGCCTGCTGTTGCAGGAACTGCAGGCGCATCCCGAGCAAGCCTATCTTTGGTATCAGCTCGGCAAAGACTACGCGGTCTATGACGACCATGCACAAGCCACGCATTGCTTCGAGAAGGCCGCCGCCCTGCCGCACCCGGAGCAGGGCTGGTGGTTTGATCTGGTGGTGCGCCGGCTGTTCGCGCTCAAGCAGCTCAAAGCCCATGAGCTGGCGGTCCAGTTCGCGCAGACGCAATTGGGCATTTGCGCAGAGTCGCCGGACTTTTTCTTTGCCTTGGGTGATCTGCTGCTGGACTACGCCGCCGACACCCCGGAGCAGGCGCCCCATTTGCTGCCGATGATCGAAGACGCTTGGCGGCGCTGCCTGGAGCTGGGCGAGCGGCCCGAGCTCAGCGGAGCCGTGGCCGGGCGCGGCAGCTATTTGGCCGCGCACAATCTGGCCCTGGTGCTGGAAGGCACCGGGCGCGGCGACGAGGCCGTGACGCTGCGCCAAGCCTTCAACGGCGCTGAATTGATGAAGCCCGGCGCTTCAAGATAACAATATTGAGGACGATGCAGATGGGCAAATTCAGTCCGGTCGCTCAGGCGCCGCGCTATATGCAGAGTTTTCAATGCGTAGGTTCGGCCTGCGTAGAAAACTGCTGTACAGGCTGGCAAGTCAGCATCGACAAGCCGACCTATCAAAAGTACCAAGCCATCCGGATCGAGCCATTGGCGAGTTTGCTACGCCAGCATGTGCACAAGAACGCGGGCTCGGTCGCCGCTGGCGCGAGCTACGCCGCGATCACCTTGAAGACCGGTCAAGCCTGCCCATTTTTGGATGAGGCCAGGCTGTGCCAAATCCATGCCGGCTTGGGCGCCCAAGCGCTGTCCAATACCTGCAGCCAATACCCGCGCATCTACACCTTGGAGGGTACGCAAGCCGGCATGGCAGCCAGCCTCAGTTGCCCGGAGGCGGCGCGCTTGGCACTGGCTTCGGCCGACGCGGTCGAACTGGACAGCATCACCTTGCCCTTCGCCAACCTCAGCCTGGTGCCGTTCAACCGTCGCGCCGGCCCGGTAGCGAGCGCTGAGCCGGACCTGGTGCGCCGCCATGCCCGGCTGCTGCGTGAGGCCTTGATGGCGGTGATCAAGCATCCTGCCTTGAACGCGGCCCAGGCCTTGGTGGTCTGCGGGCTCATGTTGCGCCAAGTCGCCAAGGTGGCGACCGATGTGCGGGCCCAGGGCGGCGACACGCTGGCGGCCGACCAAGGCCTGTCAGACGCCTTCGAGCAGTATCTGAACCCCGACTTTTTGGCCCATGCCGCCGGCCATGTGCAGGGTCTGAATATTCCGCGCCAGCTGCAAGCCTCGCTGCTGATGGGGGCGACGCAGAAGTTCCTGGTCGATCACGGCGGGCGGCCGTCGTTTCGAGAATTGATCGCCGAGGTGCAAACAGGCCTTGGCCTTGACAGCGCCAAGGGTGAGCAGCGACTGGCTGCATTCGATGCGGCCCAGCCCCATGTGCTGAAGAACTATCTGCTCAACAGCTTGTTCATCACGATGTTCCCGCGCAATGACACGGCCGCCTTGGAGTCCGACTTCATGGCCTTGGCGGTGCGTTTTGCTCTCATCAAGTTCTATTTGCAGGCGCTGGCGTCGCGGCCCGACCAGGCGTTTGGTTTGGATGAATGCGTGCGGGTCACCTATGTCGTCGCCCGCAATATCGAACACAACCATCGCTTCATGCCGATGGTTTTGCAGTCCTTGAAGGACAACGACGCTTTGCGGATGGAAGTGCTGGCGACCCTGGTTGGCTGACAGTATTTGTCCTACGCCGACAGGATTCTCCTGGGAGAGGCGCTCAAACAGCGTGCTGCATGTAGGAAGTTGCCTGACAAGGGCCAGGGAAGAAAAGGGACTCAAGCGCTGGAGATAGCCTGATGTTGCCGCCCAGTTTGTGTCTTCACAATCCGTATCAAGTTGTTACGAATCACGAAGCCAAACCCCCGGAGCTCAACATGAACGCAGACCAAATCCTCGCCGAAATTCGTGAAGCCAATCTGTCCTACCTGATGTTGGCGCAGAACCTGATTCGCGCCGACCGCGAGCAGGCTTTGTACCGCTTGGGTGTCTCCGAGGACACCGCTGCGTTGATCGCCACCTTGAGCCCCGCCCAACTGATGAAGATCGCTTCCGGCAACACCTTGCTGTGCCGCTTCCGCATGGACGACGATCTGGTCTGGGGCTTGCTGACCAGTCACGGTAAGACCGCCGCTAACGACGGCGTTTCCAGACTTCACGCCAGCATCTTGATGGCCGGCCGCCACCAAGAAGCCGCCTAGATTGTTGACCCCGGTTGCGCGGGTACGCGCATCCACCCCCGAGGGGTCTGATATGAAACGGGCTGGGCCCGGTTCATATCAGTTCGGCGGGACCGCTTGGGGCGGCCCGGCGCTGGCCCCGCAACACTGAATACATCCAAGAGTCGAGACTCCATCATGCGCAACAAAAGCATCCTCACCGAAGCCCTGCAGATCAGCCGTGCCGTCACCCTGATCAACCTGGGCGCGCGCTTGCAAGTGTTGGAGTCGGAGACCGACCTGTCCTATGAGCGCCTGCTGCGCCTGTACAAGGAAGTCTCGGGCAAGAGCCCCTCGAAAGGCCAGTTGCCGTTCTCGACCGACTGGTTCATGACCTGGCAGCCCAATATCCATGCCTCCT
>JADMJQ010000340.1:0-478 GCA_018780415.1 Roseateles sp.
GTTGTCGGCCTCCAGCCGCATGGTTTGATCGACCAGAAAGTGAACCGGCCCGAGACCAATCCGCACCAGCACGAAGCTGCCGAATGAAACCACCAGGGCTCCCGTCATTGCCGCCCCCAGCAGCGTGGCGGCAAGGCGATGCAGGAACTGATCGTCGGATGCCGTGCTCAGGACCATGCGGGCGTTGATTTCGCCACCGGCGGCGTCCAATGCCGGATACCGGAAGCTGATGTGCTGTGCGCTATGTGCCGTCGCAACGGTTGCTGTGTTGTCATACAGCACCGAGTTGTCCGAGCGAATCAGCGTCAGCGCCATATCGCGATGACCCAAAAAGAAGTCGTCAAGTTTGTGTTTGAGGTTGGCGAAGTCTTGATCTAGTTTTGCTTCGGATAGGAGATGCTCGACCAACTCGCGCTTGTGCGTAAGCGTCTCGATCTGACGCTCGCGCAGATCAATGACCGTGAGCCAGTAGACCGCC
>JADMJQ010000340.1:488-1742 GCA_018780415.1 Roseateles sp.
ATCCTCAAGCACATAGCCCATGCCGCGTACGGTGTGCAGCAATGGTCGCTCGAACGGCACATCAAGCTTGCTGCGCAGCCGCCGGATTGCAACCTCGACCACGTTGGTCTCGCTGTCGAAGTTCATGTCCCACACCTGGGAGGCCAGCTCCGTGCGCGACAAAACCTCGCCCTGGCGCCGAAGCAGCAGGGTCAGCAGCTTGAACTCCTTGGCGGTCAGCTCCAGCCGCTGCTCGGCCCGCGTCGCCTTGCGTCGCAGCAGATCAAGTTCCAAGTCGGCCAGGCGCAGCACCGTCGACTCAGCATCCTGGCGCGGGCTTACCCTGCGCAGCAACACATGAATGCGCGCCAGCAACTCCGAGAACGCGAACGGCTTAAGCAGGTAGTCGTCGGCACCGGTCTGCAGCCCCCGCACCCGGTCCTCGACCTCGACTCGCGCAGTCAGCATCAAGACCGGTGTTTGCTTGGTTCGGCGCAATGTTGCCAGCAGGCTGAGGCCATCAATGCCCGGCAACATGCTGTCCAGAAGCAGCAGGTCGTGGTCGCCCTCCAAGGCCAAGTGGAGGCCGTCGATCCCGTCATTGGCGACTTCCACCAGATAGCCTGCTTCGGTCAAGCCCTTGCGCAGATAGTCGGACAGCTTGATTTCGTCTTCGATGACCAGGAGTTTCATGAGGCCGATTCTCCAGGACTGCGCGGCGCAGCAGATTACGAATTTGTCATCTTCGCGCGACTGGCGTGTCAGGCGGTGGATTCGCCCGTGCCGCAGGTGACAAAACTGTAATCCATCGGACTGCTTGTTGTCGGGGTGCATTTTCTAAAGTTCAAACCATGACGCAGCCATTGCGGCATGCCGGCGGGCCAAGAGTCTGCCGGCCCAGTTCAACGCACAAGGAGTTCCATCATGTCACGCACCCACACCCTCGCCGCAGCCGCTGCTCTGCTGGTCACCGCGTTTGCCGCGCCTGCCTTCGCCAGCAATGGCTTTACCCCCTCGAACAATGACAGCGGTGGCGCCTATCACGCCATGCCTGGCGGCAAGACCCGTGATGAGGTCAAGGCCGAACTCGCGGCGGCCATCAAGGATGGCTCGCTGGCCAAGATGAGCAGGGAGGACGGGTACGCCCCCGAGTTTGAAATGTCTTCCCGCCAACAAATGTCCAAGCAGAACCCGCTTGCACAGCAGAAAGGCGCGATCGTTTTCGAAGCCCCTGCGGCTGGCGGTCGAACCCGGGCAGAGGTGCTGCGCGAGTTG
>JADMJQ010000249.1 GCA_018780415.1 Roseateles sp.
GCAACAATTGCAGCAATGGGGTTTTGCCGACGCTCAGCCGGTTTTCATCAACCCCTTTGCCAAGAACAACAAGCGCTGCTGGCCCTTATCCCGCGTGGTCGAGTTGATTCAGGCCATGCGCAAAATGCCGGCCTGGGCGCAGACCTGCTTTGTGGTCAATGTGGTGCCCTGGGAAATGGACAAGGCGCGCCAGTATTTCTCCAGCCAGGGCCTAGAACGGGTGCAGTTGTTCAGCGCCGAAGAAAATTTCTTTCAATTGCCGGCCATGCTGAGCCAATGCGGCTTGATCATTTCGGTAGAAACCGCGGTCATGCATTTGGCTAATGCCGTGCATATTCCGGTGATCGCCCTGATGCGTCAAAAGAATCCGGAATGGGCGCCGATCGACGAGAACAACAGCACCGTGATCACGACGCTGAGCCGCAGTGACTGGGTCAAGGCCATCACGGCCGAGCAGGTGACGGCGGTCTTGGGGTCGGTCAATCCCGCTTGAGCAGCTGGCGCCACTTGATCCAGACGAAAAAAGAGCCAAGCGCGTAGCCGCCGCTGCCATTTACTGGAGAAAATTGAAATGAACTGTTTCATCATCAATCTCCCTCGGGATATTGACAGACGAGATTCCATTGTCAAAGAGATGGAAAAATGCAAATTGGATTTCTCCTTCATAGAAGCGGTCGATGGCCGACTTTTTTCGAATGAGGATTTCAAAAATAACTACGATGAAGAAAAATCCATTCAGTTATTCAACCGAAAAATGACACCGGGTGAAATCGGCTGCGCCCTCAGTCACATAAAAATATATAACAAAATCGTCTCAGAAGGAATCCCCAGCGCTGTGGTCCTGGAGGATGACATCTGCATCATCGACTGCAATATTGAAAAATTGCTTGCGGATTTAGAGAAAATATATCCAGCGGACATCCCTGTGATCGTGCTTCTAAATTTCGTCGATAGATATGAATCGAATAAAAGCGACGTCATGCTCAACGAGAAATATTCGATGCATGACTCCTATCGAAGCATCAGTTCGTCCGCATATTTCATCACCCAAGCAGCCGCGGGAATATTGGTAAATAATATATTTCCAGCGTATGTTGTCGCCGACAAGTGGGAATATTTTCAGGAAAAATTCTTCCCGGTAAAAATGATAATTCCAAATTGCGTAGGCTTATCAGAAAACTCACTCTCCTCCACCATAGAATTGAATGGTGACAGGAGAAAAAAAGTAAAGATAAAATTTAATTACAAATATTATTTAAGGAAACACGCAAACTCAATTTTATTTAATTTATTCAAAAAGCCGTTTATGAAAATAAAAAGGCAAAGCGACTTGATTGACAAGCAATCTCAGACCCAAGCAAAGCCGCACTAGACCAGCGAAGATATACGCATAGCGCAGTATTTCCGAGAACCCCAACATTCCATGATCTACATTGACGTCACCGATCTCATCCTCTGGGTCCGGCGCAAATCAACCGTCACCGGCATCCAGCGCGTGCATATCAACTATGCCGTCAATGCCTTGGATCACGGCGCTCAATGTCTGATGTTCTACGGCCGGGAATGCCGCAATGTCGCCTTGGTCAGCAATGAGTTCGTGCGCTATATGGCCGACGTCTTGAGCAGCCGGGTGCAGATGGATAGGCCCAAGTTCTTCAAAATGTGCCCGAACGCGCGGCTCTCCCCTTGGCCCGACTACCGCCAGAAATACGCGCACCGGCCGGTTAAATGCTTGCTGCACACCATCGGCGGCCATCTGCGCTTTCATACCCAGCGCTGCTTGTTCGAGCGCCCGGCTCAAGCGCCCGATTTCAAACCCGGCGACGCCCTGCTCAGCATCGGCCGCGACTGGACGATGGAGGGCTATGTCGCCAATGTTCAGCGCCTGAAGGATCAGTTCGGCATCAGACCGCAACTTTTTCTTCACGACATGATCCCGATCCCGGGCGAAAAGCAGGCCGGCACGGCCAAGCGTTTTCTGACCTTTGTCATCGCCGCCTTCAAGACCTTCGACCGCTTCTTCACCAGCTCCGACTACAACCGCGGAGAGATCATCAAGTACATGCATGAGTTTGTCGGTTTCGAGAAGCCGGTCGTGAAGCTCGGCTTCGGGCAAAACATCAATGCCATGGGCCTGGCCCCGACCGCCCTGCCCGAGGGGCTGGAGCCCGGCCGCTACTTGCTCTGTGTGGGCAGGATTGCCGCCTCGAAAAACCAAATTCGCTTGATGCGCGCCTGGCACAAACTGGTGCTGGCGGGTGCGGACGGCGGCGTCAAGCTGGTGCTGCTGGGTGAGCTCAGCGGCAGCTACCGCGAGTTCAGCGACTATCTTGGCGAGGCCAAGGCCTTGGCGGGCAAGCTGATCTTGCTGGAAAAAGCGTCCGACCAGTTGCTCAACACCCTGTATCAGAACTGCCTGTTCACCGTTTTTCCGTCCACCATCGAAGGCTATGGCTTGCCGGCGGCGGAATCGATTGCCTACGGCAAATTCTGCCTGGCCTCCAACGCCACCTCCATCCCCGAGGCGGCCGGCATTCATGCCGACTATTTCGACCCCTTGGATGAGGACGAGATACAGGCCAAGCTCAGCCACTATCTGAACGACGGCGCGGCCCTGCGAGCCCGTGAGGATTTGATCAAATCGACACCAATCAGAACCTGGGCCGAGGCCAGCGCGGAGCTGGTGGAGCGTGCGGGACAGCCGTTGGACGCACGCTAGGCTAGCAAGGTGGCCACGGCGGTCGCCAAACTGATCGAGCGCTCGGCGGCCAAGCTAACCGACAATTCAGCCGGCTCGCCCCGCCCGTCCTTGGCCAGCAAAAACGCCCGCCCGACGCCAGCTGCACGAGCCGCCGCTATATCGGAGGCCTTGTCACCGAACAACACCGAAGCCGCCAAATCCAGCTCCAGCTCGTGTGCCGCTCGCAAAATCATGCCCGGTGCCGGTTTGCGGCAGCCGCAGTCCATACGGAACTCGGCCACCTGGCCATCCGGCAAATGCGGGCAAAACTCGACCGCCGCCAACGCCACCTGCTGGGTCAGCAAGTAATCCCTCATTTGCTCGGTGAGGCGATGAAAATCGGCCTCGCTGTACTTGCCCCGCGCAATGCCCGACTGGTTGGTCACCACCACCAGCGCATAGCCGGCCTGATGCAGCCGGCGCATGGCCTCGATAGCACCGGGCACGAACTCGAAATCCTCCCAGCGGCCGACATAGGCGTGGTCGATATTGATCACGCCGTCGCGATCCAAAAAAGCTGCTTTTTGCATATCAAGTCGAACGCAGGCTGCGCACCAGGGCCGTGGTCGAGTAGCCGTCCACAAAGGACAGTGCCTCGGCGCGCCCGCCCCAGGAACGCACCAGCCGCGTCTCTTCCAGCAACTCCATATCGTAGTCACCGCCCTTGACGTAGATATCCGGGCGTATGCGCGCCAGCAAGGCGCAAGGCGTAGCCTCATCAAAAAACGTCACGCAATCCACCGCCGCCAGACCGGCCAGCACCAGGGCACGGTCCAGCTCGCGGTTGATCGGCCGCTCCGGGCCCTTGCCCAGACCGCGCGCCGAGGCATCGGTATTGATCGCCACGATCAAGCTAGCGCCCAATTGGCGCGCTGCGTGCAGATAGCTGACATGGCCTCGGTGCAAGATATCGAACACGCCATTGGTAAACACCCAAGGCCGCGGCAAGCCGGCCAGCCGGGCCGCCAAGGCCGTGTCATCCAAGCCGGCGGCGTCCAGCAACTTGTCCTGCAAGTTCCAATTCAAACTCGCGTTCAAGACTGCAACTCCTCATAGCTGACCGTGGCGGTGCCGAACTTGCCAACCACGATGCCGCCGGCTCGATTGGCCCAGCGCATCGCCTGCTCCATCCCCAGGCCAGCCGCCATCATGACGGCAAAGGTGGCGATCACCGTGTCGCCGGCGCCGGTCACATCGAAGACCTCACGCGCCTGGGCCGGCTCATGGCTAGTGCCATCGGCCGTGAACAGCGTCATGCCTTCTTCTGAGCGCGTCAGCAGGACCGCCTCGACGCCGATGGCCGCCCTGAGCGCATCCACCTTGGCCTTCAAATCCGCTTCGCCGCGCCATTGCCCGCTGACCAGGGCCAGCTCGGCCCGGTTCGGCGTGATCACGGTGGCGCCCGCATAACGCTGAAAATCGACGCCCTTGGGGTCGACCAGCACCGGCTTGCCGGCCGCCCGGGCCAGCGCAATCATCTGCGGAATATGCGCCAAGCCACCCTTGCCATAGTCGGAGAACAGCACCAGATCATGGTCGGCCAGTTGCTGCTCAAACGCCTCGGTCATCTCGCCCAAGAGTTCATGGTCGGGCTCGTTCTCGAAGTCGATGCGCAAGAGTTGCTGAGCCCGCCCAATCACGCGCAACTTGACGATGGTCTGCAGCTTAGGGTCGTCGCGCAGCACCGTCTCCACGCCCTGTGCATGCAGCAGTTCACGCAGTTTGACGGCGGGCTGGTCGCGGCCGACCACGGTCAGCAAGGTCGTGCGCGCGCCCAGCATCTTGACGTTCAGCGCCACGTTCGCCGCACCACCCAGGCGCTCTTCTTCACGCTCCACCCGCACCACCGGCACGGGGGCCTCGGGCGAGATGCGATCCACCGCGCCATGCCAGTAACGGTCCAGCATCACATCGCCAACCACCAGCACACGCTTGGACGCCAGCAGCTCGCGGCTGGGGAGGCCTTGAAGTAAGTTCTTAGTCACAGACCCGACCCTCTCAATCCAGTCCCAGCTCGGCCTCGATCAAACCGCACAGGGTGTGGCCGATCAGGATATGCGCCTCCTGGATGCGCGCCGTTACCGTATGCGGGACCACGATCGAAGCGTCGCACAGGCCCAGCAACTGGCCGCCGTCGCGGCCCAGTAGGCCCAGCGTGTAGACGCCGGCTGCCTTGGCCGCCTCGACCGCACGCATCACATTGGCCGAATTGCCCGAGGTCGAGATCGCCACCAGGGCGTCGCCCGAGCGCGCCAGCGCGATCAGCTGGCGGGCGAACACATGCTCGAAGGCATAGTCATTGGCAATGCAGGTCAAGGCCGAGCTGTCGGTGCTGAGCGCAATCGCTGCCAGCGGACGGCGGTCCTTGATGAAGCGGCCGGTCAGCTCGGCCGCCAGATGCTGGCTGTCGGCGGCCGAGCCGCCGTTGCCGCAAAACATGACCTTGCCGCCCTGCGTCAACACCTTGGCCAAGGCCCGGCCGGCCTGCGCAACGTCGGCGTCCAGTTCGTGCAAAACGGTCATCAGTTGCTGATGCTCGGCCAGGTTGCGAAGAAACAGTGAATTCATCGATATTGCCCATCAAGAGTGGAGAGTGGCCTCAGGCGCTTGCGCCCAAATCACGTCCCGCCATTATCAACGTTGGCAGCCGCGCAACAGCGGCGCCTCACACAGAGCGAAGCATCGAAAATGCCAGCGACAATCTGCCGCCATGACGACAGCTTCTACCGACATCAAACCGATCGCCCGGCGCCTGGCGCGCTTCGTCAAGCCTTACCACAAGGGCCTGGCGTTGACGCTCTTGGTCTATGCGGCGGCGGCGGCCACCGAGCCCTTGATTCCCTACCTGATCAAAAAGGTGTTTGGCCAGGGCTTCGCCAGCAGTTCCTTCTCGGTCTGGTGGGTGCCGGTGGTCTTGATCGGCTTGTTCGCGCTGCGCGGCGTGCTGGGCTTTCTGGGCCAGTACCTGCTCAACTGGTCGGTGTCGCGCATCGTCATGGACTTCCGCTGCGCCCTGCTCGACGCGCTCTTGAAGGCCGATGCCCGCGTCTTCACCAGCTTGCAGCCGGGCACGGCGGTCACCAAGGTGGTCAATGACCCGCAGCAAATCATGGGGCTGCTGACCAACCCCTTCATCAGCGTCTTGCGCGACGGCCTGCCTGCCGTTGCCGTACTCGGTTACTTGATCATGCTGAACTGGCAGCTGACGCTGTTGTCGATGATCGCCACGCCCTTGATGGCCTTCATCATGCGCCGGGTCAGCAGCCGCGTGCGGCGTTTGGGCAGCATCGCCTACGACGCGCAGCTGGAGTTGGTCAACAAGGTTGATGATCTGACCCGCGCCTGGCGAGTCGTGCGCAGCTTCGACGCCGCCGACCATGAGCGGGCGCATTTCAATGCGCTGGCCAAGCAGGTGCAACGCAACAACCTGAAATCCGCCGCCGCCGCGGCGATGACGCAACCGCTGTCGCAATTTGTGGCGAGCTGGGGCTTGTCGCTGATCGTCTGCCTGGCCCTGCTGCAGGCGCGCGAGGCCAATACCGGCGTGGGCGAGTTCGCGGCCTTCGTCACCGGTTTACTCTTGCTGACCTCGCGGCTACGCCACTTGACCGACCTGATGCCGCCCATCACCAATGCCATGGTGATCGCACGCGGCTGCCTGAGCTTGCTGGACATGCCGGTTGAGCCAGATAAGGGCAGCAAGGAGCTGAAGGACTGCAAGGGCGACATCCAGCTGCAAGACGTGCATCTGCAATACCCCGACGCCGACCGCCCGGCGCTGGACGGCCTGACACTCAATTTCGAGGCCGGCCACACCACCGCCCTGGTCGGGGCTTCGGGCGCAGGGAAAAGCTCCATCGTCCACTTGCTCTTGGGTTTTGGCCAGGCCGACTCAGGAACCATCCTGATCGACGGCGTCGAAGTCAGTGATATCCGCAAAGGCAATCTGCGCCGCCAGTTCGCCGTGGTGTCGCAAGACATTGTCTTGTTCGACGCCTCGGTGGCCGACAACATCGCCTATGCCCAGCCGCGCGATAACGCCAAACTTGAGCAGGCCTTGCGCGCCGCCAATCTCTGGGACTTTGCCGTCGGCCTGCCGCAGGGCCTGGAGACCATCATCGGCGCCAACGGCAGCAAGCTGTCCGGCGGCCAGCGCCAGCGCCTGGCGATTGCTCGTGCTTTGTACAAGGACGCACCCGTCTGGGTTTTCGATGAAGCGACCTCGGCCCTGGATACCGAAAGCGAGCGCGCCGTGCAGCAAGCACTCGAGCAATGGCAGGGCCGCAAAACCCTGATCGTGATCGCCCACCGCTTGTCCACCATTCGTTCGGCCGACACCATCCATGTGCTGGGCGCGGGCCGGCTGCTGGAAAGCGGCTCGCATGCCGAGCTGATCGCCCATGACGGCGCCTATGCCGGAATGGTGCGGGCCCAGCATGGCGAGTGACTAAGAAGAAGATGGTGTTACGGCGGCGTCAACTGCTAATTGCCTGTCTGAGCGGCCTCTCGACGGCGCTGCTGGCGCAGGAAAAGCGGCCGCTTGAACTCAACCAGGCCAGCCGCGCCGAACTTGAGTCGCTGCCCGGCCTGGGTGTGCAACGGGTCGAGCGACTGCTGGCTGAGCGCGCCAAGGCGCCGTTCAGCGATTGGGCCGATCTGCGCCAACGGGTGCGCGGCATCGGCACTAGCGGCGCCAAAAAACTCTCAGCCTTGGGACTGCGCGTGAACGGCCAAGCCTACGCAGATTAGACGGGCCCGGGCAGCGTCTCGGCAAAGCCGGCCTTGCGCCGGCGCATCGCGGCCGGGTCGCATTGCAGGGCCTGGGCCGGCCAGCCAAAAAAGGCCTGCACCTCGGCACGCCGGGCCAGCGTGTCGCTCATGCCCAGATTGATCAACTCACCGGTGAACGAGGGCTCGAACAGCAGATAGCTGGTCAGCGCCGAGCCGCTGGCGCCCTTGCCCTCGCCGACCACGCCGACGCTGCGCAAGAGTCCCTTGATCGCCGGCGGAAGGCTACCCTGATGTTCTGCAGCCAAGTCATCCAGGCGCCGACTTGGCGCAATCACCAAGACCTCCACCGGCCGCAATGGCGTCGCTTCCCGGGCCTGCTGCGGCAACAGCGACAGCGTATTGTTGATGCGCTGCAAACGCTCCACATCAACTGCCAAGGCGTCCAGAAAGATATTCGACAAGGCGTGTCCCGCGATCTGCGCCATGCTGGGGGGGCCCGTGACCAGGGCGGCGCGCCGGCTGCCGGGCGGCTCATGCATGCGCCCCGCCCCTATCACCAAGATCCGCTCGGCGCCCAGATGAATGGCGGGCGAAATCGGTGCGCTCTGGCGCATCGAGCCGTCGCCAAACCACTCGGGCTGGCCGTCCAGGTCCAGTGACTGGGCCGGGAAAATAAAGGGGATCGCCGATGACGCGGTCAGGTGCTCAACCGTCAACTGCGCTTTCACCGCGATGCGCTGCGAACGCAGCCAGGGACTGATCGGCTTGTGGGTCTGGTAAAAAGTAACGTGCTGACCCGACGTGTAGCTGGAGCCGCTGATGGCCAAGGCATGCATATGGCCGGCCGCCAGCATCTCGTCCAAGCGAGCCATCTGAATCCAGCGGTGCAAGAGCCTGGCCAGCGGCGAGTTGTCGAGCAAGCTGCGCGGCTGCGTGCGGCGCCAACGGGCGACCGCCCAGCCCAAGCTCATCAAGCGCAACCAGCGCGCACCGGTGCGGATGATGCCAAAAGCATCGGCGCTGTAGATCTGGTCGACATGCAGGTTCTGCCACAGATGCACCAGGCCATCAACGGCGCCGTCAAAGTCATCCGCATGACAGGCCAAGGTAGCCGCGTTGATGGCACCTGCCGAGGTGCCGGCGATGATGGGGAAAGGGCTGGCGCCGCTGAAACCCGCATCGCGGCGCAGCTGCGCCACCGCCGCCAGCACACCGACCTGGTAGGCCGCACGCGCGCCGCCTCCGGTGAGGATCAGTCCGCAAGGTCCAGCTGATGATGGCCTTGAGGCAGCGTTGATGATGGGCGGATTGGCGTTTGGCATGGTCGGCAATGGCCTGAATCATCGCCTATTTGGCACAGCCAAAGCCCTCAAACAAGCCGCATTCCCGGCTCGTTTCTTCAGTCGTAGATGATTTGCGACAGCGGGCCTGGCTGGGTGTCCAGCGTCGCCTGCCTGAGTTGGGCCAAGGCCTCATCACAGGGCCAGAAGCGGCTGTCTTCGCCCAGCTCGATCTTGAACTCGGCCCCCGCCTGCTCGCCCATCAAGAAATGATGGGTGAGCATCTTCAAACCCTGCACGACCTGACCCTGCTCGCTATCCACTCGCCGCGCCGGCCATTGCTTGATGACCTCCTGCAGCGCCGGCAGCTTGGCGCGCACCGGCACATAGAAATACTTGCCGAAGCGGGCGCGCGCGCCGGCCAGATCCCAAGCCGCCTGCACATTGAAGCGGTAGCCGCCGGCAAAGCGGTCCATCTGCACCTTGCCCTGCAGGATCAGCAGCTCGTCGTCGACAAACAGCTCCTTGTGCGCGTTCAGCAGCTCCTCATTGGCGACCGCCTCAATGAAGTCGCTCTTGTCGTCGAGCTTGAAGATCGCCACCCGGCCGCGGTTGCCGTTGATGACGCGCAAATCGCTGACGATGCCGGCCAGCATCACCACCTCGCGATTCTGCGCCGCGTCCTCGATATTGGCGACTCGGCGCTTGACCATGCGCCGCACTTCCTCGCCACTCTGGTCGAACAAATGGCCGCTCAGGTAATAGCCGATCGCCGTCTTCTCCAGCGTCAAGCGCTCCTTGATGCTCCAGGGCGCAGCGTCGACCAGATCGGGCTCGGCGGTGCTCGACGCGTGTGAATCGCCAAAGTCGAACAGCCCGCCCTGGTCGGCATTCGCCTCTTGCGTCTCGGCATGGGTATAGCCGCGGGCCACGCTGGCCAGCAAGCGGGCCCGGTCGGGCTCCAGCGCATCGAAGGCGCCGGCCTTGATCAAGGCGTCGACGACGCGCTTATTGACCGCCTTGCGGTCGATGCGCTTGCAGAAGTCGTAGAAACTCTTGAAGTCACCGCCGGCTTTGCGGACCGCGACGATCGAGTCGATCGCACCCTTGCCCGTGCCCTTGATCGCACCGAGGCCGTAATTGATCAGTTTGTTGGTAATCGGCTCGAACCGGTGCACACCGAGATTGACGTTAGGCGGCTCGAAGGCGATGCCGAACAGCTTGGCGTCATTCAACAGGACCTTGAGCTTGTCGGTGTCGTCCATTTCAATCGTCATGTTCGCGGCAAAGAACTCGGCCGTGAAATGCACCTTCAGCCAACCGGTGTGATAGGCCAGCAAGGAGTAAGCGGCGGCATGCGACTTGTTGAAGCCATAGCCGGCGAACTTTTCCATCAGGTCGAACACCTCGTCGGCCTGTTTTTCATCCAGGCCATTGACGGCCGCACCCTTGCGGAAAATCGCCCGGTGCTCGGCCATCTCCTCGGCCTTCTTCTTGCCCATCGCGCGGCGCAGCATGTCGGCGCCGCCCAGGCTGTAGCCACCCAAGACCTGGGCGGTCTGCATCACCTGCTCCTGGTAGACCATGATGCCGTAGGTCTCGGCCAGCACCGGTTCGGTCAACGGGTGCGGGTAGACCACCACTTCCTTGCCATGTTTACGCGCGACAAAGGTCGGGATCAAGTCCATTGGACCCGGCCGGTAGAGCGCGTTCAAGGCGATCAGGTCTTCCAGCCTTGAGGGTTTGGCGTCTTTCAACATGCGCTGCATGCCGCTGGATTCAAACTGGAACACCGACTCGGTCAGGCCCTTGGAGAACAAGTCATAAGTCTTGCGGTCATCGAGCGGAATGGTCTCGAAGCTGAAGTCTTTTTGCGCCGGGTAGCGGGCAATGATGAAGTCCTTGGCCAGCTCCAGAATCGTCAGCGTCGCCAGGCCCAAGAAGTCGAACTTGACCAGACCGACCGCCTCGACGTCGTCCTTGTCGTACTGGCTGACCGCGCTGTTCGAGCCCGGCTGCTGGTATTGCGGGCAGAAGTCGGTGATCTTGCCCGGTGCGATCAACACACCGCCGGCATGCATGCCGATATTGCGCACCATGCCCTCGACGCGGGCGGCCAGCTTCAAGAGCTCGGCCACTTCTTCCTCTTGTGCCTCGCGCTGGTCGATCTCGGGCGCCTCATGGCGCGCGTAAATCATCTTCTCCTTGGCCGGATCAAAATTCTCCGGTAGCTTGGCCAGCGTCACCGTCTTGCCGGGTGGTGCGGGGATCAGCTTGGCGATCGAGTCGACCTGGCCATAGCCCATGCCCAGCACGCGGCCGATATCGCGCAGCGCCGCCTTGGCCGCCATGGTGCCGAAGGTGGCGATCTGGCTGACCGCGTGGCGGCCGTATTTGTCCTTGACGTAGTCGATCACCCGGTCGCGGTTGCCCTGGCAGAAGTCGATGT
>JADMJQ010000237.1 GCA_018780415.1 Roseateles sp.
CTACAACCCCGGCTACCAGAATCTGCTCAAGGGGCTCAAGCCCAGCACCCGCCAGCGCTTTGTCGCCCTGGGTCTGGACTACCCGGCGCCTGCCGTCGAGCGGGCCATCGTCGCCACCGAGAGTGGCTGCACGGACGCGGTCGCGGCCCAGCTGGTGGGCCTGGCCCAGGCGCTGCGCCGGTTGACCGAGCAGGACCTGGAGGAGACCGTCAGCACCCGCCTGTTGGTGATGGCGGCTCGCTTGCATGTGGCCGGCCTCGCCCTGCTGCCCAGTTGCCGCGCCGCCATCATCGACGCGCTGACCGACGAGGCCGACACCAGCGCCGCCCTGCACGAGGTGCTGCGCGCGGTCATAGTTGATGGCTGACATCCAGCCAGCGCTGCGCCGCAGCCAGCGGCTGCAGCGGCGCCGACGCACGACGCAGATCGCCTTCTTCGCCCTCTTTCTGCTGGCGCCGGCCCTGAACCTGCTGCGCTTCGATCTGAACGAGACCCAGCTCTGGGTGTTGGGTCAGCGTTGGAGCCTGGGGATAGACGCCTTGCAGCGCGGCGAGGTCAGCGCCAATCAGGCGGCCCTGACGCTGATTCTGCGCGGCATCCTGCCGGGGCTGGCTCTGGTGCTGATCTTCCTCGGCGTAGCCTGGCGCTGGGGCCGGCTTTACTGCGGCTGGCTGTGCCCGCATTTCTCGCTGGTCGAGGGCCTGAACGCGCTACTGCACAAGGCCTGCGGCAAGTTCAGCCTCTGGGATGCGCAAACCAGCTTGCGGCCGGGCGAACAGCCACAGCGACGCTGGTGGCCGGTCTACGCGCTCAGCTGCGCCAGCTTCGGCTTCCTCTGGGCCATCACCTTGCTGACCTACTTGCTGCCGCCGCAGGCGATCTGGGGCGGCCTGCTGCAGGGCACGCTGACAGTCAATCAAAGCCGCTTCATCCTGATTGCAGGCAGCGCCTTCACGCTGGAGCTGCTGTTCGCCCGCCATCTTTTTTGCCGCTTCGGCTGCGCCGTGGGCCTGTTCCAGAGCCTGGCCTGGATGGCCAATCCGCGTGCCCTGGTCGTGGCCTTCAAGCGCGAGCGTGCCAGCGATTGCCGCACCTGCAGCACCGCGCATGCGCCCGCAGGCAGCGCTTGCGACAGCATCTGCCCGATGCGGCTGCGGCCGCGTCAGATCAAGCGGCTGATGTTCTCTTGCGTGCAATGCGGTCGCTGCGTTGACCAATGCGCCGAATCCCAGCAAGGCCAGGCGCAGCTGCCCAACCCGCAGTTGGAGTGGACCGTGGGGCTGGAGGCCTTGCGCGAGACGCTCAAACAGCATCAGCAACACAACAAGTCATCAAAGTAAGCCGTCGGGGTCAAGTGTTATGGAAGAGTGGATAGGCGAACGCTGGCACCGTTTTATCGACGGTGCGGCCGATCGCAGTTGCGCGGCCGCGGCCGTTGATCTGGCGGCCATGCAGCAGGCCGTGGGCCTGCTTTACCGCGCCGCTGGCGGCGGCCATGGCGTGCGCATCGTGCCGGCCTCAGATATTCGCATCGGTGGCCCGCGCAGCTGGCTGCAACGCTTGGCCGGCAGCGGCACGCGCGCCGCGCTGCCGCGCCTGGACGCCGAAACCCTCGCCCTGCCGCCGCGCATCGCCCAGTTCGAGAGGGCGGAGTTGAACCGCGATCTCTATCTCTGGCTGGCGGCCTTGGCGGCTTGCTTCGAGCCGGCCGCCACCGACAGCTGGGCCGGTGACAACCTGGCCGCCTGCCACCTGGCCCTGCAACGCTGCCCGGGCCTGCGGCCGCGCTGGTTGCGCCTGCGCGAGGCCCATCTGGCACAGCGCCGCGTCGAGGCAAAAGCACTGCGCTCGCCCGCGGCGCAAGCGGCCGAGGTGCGCCTGCAGGCCTTGTTGATGGCCGAGCCGGAAAAGGCCATCGCCGATGCTGGCTTTCGCAACGTTGAATCCGACGCTGCCCTGCTGGCCCCGGTCTGGCTGTGGCTGCAAGCGCTGCCCGCCAGCGCAGCATCGTCCGGCGGACAAGCCCGCGCGGCTCGGTCGGGCAGCGGCACAAGTCGCGATCAGGCAGAGCAGCAAGAGCAGGAAAAACGCCGCCGCGCCCGCGCCGCCAAGCCGGCCTCGCAACGGGCGCCGCTGTTGCTTGCGTCCAAGGCCGAATCGCTGCGCAGCTGGAGCGAGCATGTGCCGCTGGACCGCGCCAGCGAAGACGAAACCGACGAGGACGAGGCCCGCGCCGCCGCCGATGATATGGAAGAACTGACGCTCTCGCGCGAAAGCTCGGCCAGCGCCGCCCGCATCAAGTTCGACCTCGACCTGCCCAGTGCCAGTGCCGATGACTTGCCGCTGGGCGCCGGCGAGTCGCTGCCCGAATGGGATTGGAAGCGGCAATGCCTGCTGCCCGAACATTGCCGGGTGCAGACCCTGGTGGCGCGGCCGGGCGGCGCACCCTTTCTAGCTCCGCCCGCCCTGCGCCAGACCGCCCGCCGTCTGCGCCGCCGCTTGGAAACCCTGCGCGCCGCCCCGCAGTGGCAGCGCGGCTGCAGCGAGGGCGAGGCACTTGATCTGGATGCCTGGGTGCGCCATCTGACCGGCCTGCGGGCAGGCAGCAGCCCCGACCCGCAGGTCTGGGCCCGGCGCCAGCGGAGTGAGCGCAGCCTGGCGACCCTGCTGCTGGCCGATCTGTCCCTGTCCACTGACGCCTACGCCAACAACGAGCAGCGGGTGATCGATGTGATCCGCGACGCCCTCTACGTTTTCGGCGAGGCCTTGCACGGTTGCGGCGACCCCTTCGCCATGCTGGGCTTCAGCTCGGTGCGGCGCAGCCAGGTGCGCATTCATCAGCTCAAGGGTTTTGACGAGGCCTGGGGCGGCTTGGCGCAAAGCCGCGTCGGCGCGATCAAACCCGGCTACTACACCCGCATGGGCGCGGCCATTCGCCTCGCCACCCGCCGGCTGCAGCAGCGCCCCGAGCGCCAGCGCCTGCTGCTGGTGTTGACCGACGGCAAGCCCAACGACATTGATGTTTACGAAGGCCGCTGGGGCATTGAGGACACCCGCGAGGCGGTGCGCGAGGCTCGCCGGGCCGGCCTACAACCCTTTTGCCTGAGCATCGACGAGCAGGCCCAGCACTACTTGCCCCGTCTATTCGGCCAGCAAGGCTGGGCCCGCGTGGCCCGCCCGACCGAGTTGCCGCTGCGCTTGGCCGGGATCTACAGTCAGCTGACACGCTGTGTCTGAGCCTAGCCTTGAGTCATGTCAAGTGGCTCGGCGCCAGCGGCAATGACAATGCGCTCACTCTAAAAACACGCCAGACCGGACCCACGCCATGGACATGCGCGCCTTTGACCTACCTCGTTACCTCAGCGTTCTGCCCCTGTTCACCGACCTCAGCGCGCCCGAGCTGGCCAGGCTTGCACTGGGTTGCAGCTTGCGCCGACTGACCCGCGGCGACCCGGTGTTTCGCGTCGGCCAGCCCTGCGAAGAATTTCACGTCACCGTCACCGGGCAGGTCAAGCTCTTTGCCATCTCGCCCAGCGGCCAGGAGAAAGTGATCGAGCTGATCGGCCCGGGCCAGAGCTTTGCCGAGGCGATGATGTTCACCGGGCAACCCTACATCATCAATGCCCAGGCACTGACCGACACCTTGCTGCTGTCGGTCTCCAAGCAAGCGGTATTCACCGAGATCGAGCACGATGGCCGCTTTGCCCTGCGCATGCTGGCCGGCATCTCGCGCCGCCTGCACGGCCTGGTCCGCGATGTACAGGCCTACGCCCTGCACAGCGGTGTGCAGCGGGTCATCGGCTATTTGCTGCGCGATCGGCTGGCCGAAGACCGGGTCGACGGCGAGGTCCTCACGGTGTCACTGCAGGTCAGCAAGGCCACCATCGCTTCGCGCCTGAGCCTGACGCCGGAGTACTTTTCACGCGTGCTGCATGAGCTGGAGGCGGCCGGCCTGATTGAGGTGGACAAGCGCGACATCCGCATCCTCGACACGGCCTTGCTGGCCGCCTACACCGGCGCGCAGCAAAGCTGAAGCGCGGCGGGCACGCAAAAAATCAGAGCATCGCCGGGTCAGTGGGAGGTGCCCTCGTCGCGACTGATCTTGTTCCAGACGTTGTATTTGCCGACCGGCTTGCTCATCGGTAGTCGTTTGATCTCCTTGAAGCTGCTGGCGTCAAGCACGATGACCGCGCCGTCCATTTCCCAGACGCTCGCCAGCGCATAGCGGCCGTCCTTGGTGAATTCGATATGGGCCAGGGTTTTGCCCGGCTCCTTGACCTGCGCCACCGCCTCCAGGCTTTGTTTGTCGATGATGGTCAAGGTGTCTTTGGCGCCGGCGCTACTCATCATCGAGTCGACCCAGGCGTAGCGGCTATTGGCATGGCTGCGCATAAAAAAGCCGGGGCCGGGCGTGACGATGTCCTTGAGCTTCTTCCAGCTCTGCAGGTCGATCACCGTGACCAGTCCATCCTTCAGATTCGGGCTGGCCAAGACGCGCCGGCCTTGCCAGTCAAAGCTGATGCCCGAGCCGAGATGGGGCATGCCGGGAATCGGCAGCGTGGCGATGCTGCGGCGCACATCCAAGTTGACGACCTGGCCGAGATCAACCTCGCCTTGGCCGTCCCCTGCCGGCCGACCGGCGCCCAAGACATGCGCATAGCTCGCGTCAAAGAAAAAGTCATCCAGCGGCTGCGCCAGCAGCGTGCGCCGGATGTTCAAGTAGCCGGCCTTTGCGATCGCTTCGTCGGAACGGTAGTCATGCACCAGGCCGTCGTAGATGGCGGCGGCCTTGGGGTCGTAGGAGATTTCCCAAATCTCGGCAATGTCCTTGAGTGCCACCACAAAGCTGCGGCGCGGGCCGGCGTCATAGACGGCCGAGACGCGTGAGCTTTGGCTGCCGTCCAGCGTGGTGGCGGCAAACTGCTTAACGGGGTTCAGGTCGGCATCAAACAAGACCAGCGTGTGCGGCAAATAGTTGGCGGCCATCACCAGCTTGCCGTCGCCGCTGACGGCAATATTGCGCATATTCAGGCCGGCCCGCACCTCGGCGACGATCTTCAAGTTCCAGAGGTCGTATTTGGTGATCCAGCCATCACGCGAGCCAAAGTAGACGAAACGGCCGTCGGGCGTGAACTTCGGCCCGCCGTGCAGGGCGAAGCGCGAGGGGAAGCGGTGAATGACTTCAAAACGATCACCGTCGAGCAGGCTGATGTGGTGGTCACCGCCCTCAACGACGACGAACAGATTCATCGGGTCGGCTCGCCACTGCGGCGCCGAGGGCCAGGTCTTGCTGCCTGCGTCGAAGCTGCGCGACGCCAAGATATCGGCCGCGCCCCACTGCGGTGTGGGTTTGAGCGGCTGGTAGATCAGCGCGACCAGTGCTTCGATCTCAGCGGGCGCCAATTGGGCGCCGAAGCCCGGCATCTGCGTCGCCGGGCGGCCTTTGTGAATCACCTTCAAGGCCTCTTGCTTGCGCAATCGCGCCAGGCTTTCGGGCAATAGCGCCGGCCCCATGGCGCCCAGACGCTGTGCACCATGACAACTCGCGCAGTGCTGGGTGAACAAGGCCTGAGCATCCGCTTTGGCTTCGAGTGGGGCTTGAGCTGCGGCGCGAACCTGGCCCATGCCCATCCAGATCAGCCCGGCCGCCAACAGCAGCGGGGGGATGAGGTCTTGCAGGTCTTTGAGTTTCATAGGGCGTGAATTGGAATGTGCTGGGCGCTTGCGGAGGCTTTGGCCGCGCTCTTGGGTGTGTAGCTGAAAACGCTGGTTTCGACCCTGCTCAGGCGTGCCGAGGCTTCGGCCGAGAGGCCAATTTCGGCGTCGTCCAGATAGCAGCCCGGGTCTTCGGCCCAGAGGTCGCCGGTCACTTGCTGGGCCCGCACGCGCGTATTGCCGCCGCACAGTGCGAAATGCTCGCATTCGGCGCAGCGCCCCTTGACCGGGCGCGGCTTGGTTTTGAGCCCATCCATCAGCGGGTCACTGCGGTCGCTCCAGATCGCCGAAAAGGGGCGCTGGCGCAAGTTGCCCAGCGGGTAATGCCACCACATCGTGTCAGGGTGGACCTCGCCCAAGTTGTCGATATTCGCCACCCCGACGCCCGAGGCATTGCCACCCCAGTCGACCAGGCGCTCACGCAAAGCGGGCGCCCATTGCGGCCAGCGCTGCTGCACCCAGCGCAGCAGATAGGCCGCATCCGCGTCGTTATTGCCGGTCACGTAGTCCCGCTCGCTGCCGGCAACTGCGTCTTGCCAAGCAGTCTCGAACAGCAGGTCCAAGGCGGCGCGGGTGGCGTCGAAGCGCGCGTCGCGGCCGCGGTGGATATTGCCGCGGCCTGCGTAATTGAGGTGGGAGAAGTAGAACTTGTCGACCTGCTCGTCCTTCATCAACTGCAGCAGGGCCGGGAAGTCCTGGTCATTCAGATCGGTGAAGGTGTAGCGCAGGCCGGTTTTGACGCCCTGCGCATGCAGCAGGCGGATAGCATTCAGGGAAGCGTCGTAAGCACCTGTCAAGCGTCTGAACTTGTCATGGGTGTCGCGGGTGCCGTCAATGCTGATGCCCACATAATCAAACTTCTGTGCGGCAATTTTGGCCGCCATCGCTGCGTCGATCAGAGTGCCGTTGGTGGACAGCGCGGTGTAGAAGCCTTGGGCTTGGGCGCGCGCGGCGATCTCGAACAGATCGGGCCGCAGCAGCGGCTCACCGCCCGACAGAATCAAGACCGGCACGCCGTAAGTCTTGAGGTCGTCCATGGCGCTGCAGACCTCGGCAAAGCTCAGCTCACCGGGATAGTCATGGTCGGCCGACAAGGCATAGCAATGCTTGCAAGTCAGGTTGCAGCGCCGTGTCAGATTCCAGATCACGACCGGGCCGCTTGCGTTTTTATTCGTGCTGGCCCCGCCCTGCCTCTGCGCTTGAACTCGGCGTTTGGCTTGGGGGTATTCGCCATTGCGCTCAGCGGCGGCCACTTCACGCAGGTATTGGCTGATTCTCAACATGGTTGTCGCTCCTTCTCTTTCAATCCTTCAGGCGCAGGCCGGTCTTTTTGAGAATGGCGCTGCTGTACAGAATTTCGTCGGCGCGGCTGGCCGAGCCGAGCAGGGTGCGAATTCCGGCCGCATGTTGTTCCACCTCGTCGCGCGCGTGGCCGTGCACCATCGCAAACAAGTTGTAGCGCCAGGCGGGCAGACGGCGCGGCCGGCGGTAGCAATGGCTGACGCAGCCGAGCGCGCCAATGCGCTCGCCCAGCTCATCGACCCGCTCATCGTCGACATCCCAGACCGTCATGCCGTTAGCCAAATAGCCGAGCCGGTAATGGTTGGGCACGGCGCCGATGCGGCGGATCAAGCCCCTGGCCTGCATCTGCGCCAGCTGCGCCAGCACCTCGGCCTCGCTGATGCCCAGCACCGCACCGAGTGCTTCGAAGGGGTTCTTCAGCAAGGGCAAGCCGGCCTGAGAGGCGGCGATCAATTGCCGTTCAAGGGGACTCATCAAGGTCATGGTCGACTCCACAGGCTAGGGTTGCTTGGGCGGTCAGGCGCAGGCCAACAAAGAACTCTCGCTCCTTGGGGAAGGCCAACACCGCGCAGCCGGTCAGCGCCTCGATCCGGGCGCAAACACTGTCGGCCTGCGCCGGCGTTTCGACGGCGATCACGAACCACATATTCAGCGCATGTTCGCGCCGGTAGTTGTGGGCGACTTCGGGCAGAGCATTGACCAGATCGGCCACCGCATCGAAGCGCGGCTCCGGCACCTGCATGGCCGCCAACACAAACAGGCCGCCGCCGCGCTCAATCTGGAACAAGGGCCCGAAGCGCGTCAAGGTGCCCTGCGCGAGCAGGCGCTGCAGGCGCGCGATGACCATGTATTCGCTGCACCCCAGCTCGGCCGCAATGGCCGCAAAGGGCCGCGGCAGCAAGGGCAACTCGTCCTGCAAGCGGTTGATCAGGGCCGCGTCCAGCTCGTCAAGCTTGGCAAGCCGTTGGCTCGCCCGGTTGAACTCATGCATCTTGGAGCTCCTGCACTGTTGAGCCGGCAGGCAGCTCGGCACAGTTGCGAAAGTAGCTGGCGCCACATTGCTTGAAACGGCGCCGGCTGAACAAGACCGTTTGCTGTATGAGTTCCAAACCGGCCGCGGCACGCGCCGCCTCCAACCAGGCCAGCACCTCGCCGCGCTCGCGCCCGTGCAACATGCAATAGAGGTTGTAGGGCCAGCCGGGCCCGCGCGCGCGGCGGTAGCACAGCGTCACACCGGGCTGCCGGCTGAGGATGGCCGCGCGAGTGTCAACGTCCTCGTCAGCCACATCAAACACGCACATCGCATTGGCGGCAAAGCCAAGCTCATGGTGACGAACTACCACGCCAAAGCGGCGCAGCGTGCCTTGCTTCAGCCATTGCTCCAGCTTGGCGAAGATGTGGGCCTCGCTGCAACCCAAGGCCAGGGCCCAGGCGGCAAAGGGGCGCGGGATCAACGGCAGACCGTCTTCCACCAAGGCGGCCAGGGCGCGGTCGTCGCGATGCACAGCGCGGGCGGCGTCACGCGTCGCCGTCTCATGGCCGACAGCCCGGGCAGCGCAGCCGGCCGCGTGGGGCCGCTGCAAGTCGAAACCCAGGTTGATGCGGTAGGCCCGCTGCATAGGCAAACGCAAAGCATGCAAATTGCAGGCCGCCTCCAGGCTGCTCACGCCGGCGGCTACCTGTTCTGGGTCGGCGCCGGTGATGACAAACCAGAGGTTGTAGGCATGCTCACGTTCATAGTTATGGTTGACGCCTGCATATGCGCTGACCAAGGCCGCAACGGATTCCAAGCGCTTTTGCGGCACCGCAAAAGCGCATAGCAAGGCCGCGCCGCCGGCGCCACTGCCCCAAACACCACCGATACGGCCCAGGCTGCCGGACGCTTGCATGCGCCCGAACTCGGCCAGCACGCGGTCCGACCCGACGCCGTAACGCAAGCCCATGGCGGCGAAAGGCTCGGAGCTGAGCGGAAAGCGTTGCTGCCAGTCGTTGATGAGTTGGTAGTCCACGCTCATGTTCAGAATCCCATCCGATTGGCGCGGCTGCTGAAGAAAATGCCACTGGGAGCGTCGACGCTCAGAACCGCCTGCGTCTCAAAACTGTCGGTGGCGATCACCGAGACGCGGTGATCGTCGCGCGAGGAAATCCAGACCGCCTCGCCGCGCGGCGTGAACTCCATATGCAGCACCGCCCTGCCCGGCTCCAACGTCTTGACGATTTGCCGGCTTTGGGTATCGATGACCTGCACGCGGTTGTAGTCCGGCACGGCAAAATTGACCCAGACCTGGCGGCCATCGGGCCGCGCAATCACGAAGACCGGCTGACCCGCGACCTTGATGCGCCCGACCTCGGTCCAGTTTTCGGTATCGCCGACCAAGACCTCATGGCGGCCTATTGCCGGCAGGTAGGCGTGCCGTCCGGCGACCGCCCAGCCGCGCAAATGCGGCATCTTGAACACCGGCAATGGCTGCTGGCCGCGCCCGTAGCCGCCCAAGATACGCGCTACCTTGGGCTCGGCAGCCCAGAGGTCGATCATCGCTAGACCGTCTTCGCCGAACAGACCGGCAATGTAATGGCGGCCATTGGGCGTTAGCAAGGCGTCATAGGGCTGGCGGCCGACGTCCTTGAATTTGGTGATCTTGGCGATGTTTGGCGAGCCTGGGCTGCCTAAGTCGGCGATCCATATCTCGCCCGCATCAAACAGCGAGTAAACAAAGCGCCGCCCCGGCAGATCGGCCAGTCCGACCACGCGCGAGAGCTTGCCCGGTGCATATTCGGCCGGGATGTCGGCCACCAGGGCCAAGGTCTTGGCATCGAAGACCTTGATGCCGCCGGGCTGGTAGTTCTGCGCCGCCACCAGGCTGCCGTCTTGCGAGATCGCCCCGCCTATCGAGTTGCCGCTTTGCTGCACGCGCACGTCAATCTGGCGCGTTAGCAGATTGACCTTGCTGAGCGCGCCGTCGCGGCCGAACACATAGGCCGTCGCACCATCGCGGCCATAGACCACCGAGGCATGGGAGAGATCGCCCAGGCCATCGATGCTGCCGAGCATTTGCCGGTTGGTGGTGTTGATGACCTTCAGCGAGCCTTGTGCGCGCTCGACCACCACGCCGAGGTCGCCGCTGCCCGTCGGCGCTGACGGCAGACTGGCACAGCCCATCAAGGCGAGCGCCAACAGCGCACTCAGCCAAGCCGGCCTCAGGGCTTGGGCTTGGTAGGCGCTTCGCTGGGGAAGCCCTGCAGCAGTTTTGTCGCAATCCATTCGGCTTCACTTTCTAAAATCATGCTGCGCCACGGCGGCATCGGCGTGCCCGGCCGGCCGTGATAGATGGTGGCCTTGAGCGTTGCCAAGGGGGTGTCGGCCAGGGCCTCGGGCGTCAGCGCCGGCCCCAGGCCGCCGGTCAGCTTCATGCCGTGGCAACTGCCGCAGTCCTGCCTGACCATGCGAGTCAGCTCGCTCTGGCGGTTGAGCGTCGGACTTTCTGCCGCTTGAGCGCCAACAACCGCCAGCAACAAGCCGCAGACCCATCGCCGCATCACATCAGCCCTTGAGGATGGACTCCACCGCCGCCTTCAGGTCGGCGTCGCTGATCTTGTCCGGCCCGGTCGGCGCCATCGGCACCGGCCCGAACGAGCCAGCGCCGCCTTTGCGGACCTTTTCGCTCAGCTTGGCCACCACGTCCTGGCCTTTGTACTTGGCCGCAATGTCCTTGAACGAAGGCCCGACGATCTTCTTGTCCTTTGAATGGCAGGCCATGCAGCCGGCCTTGGTCATTGCCTCGTCGAGATTGGCCTGGGCACCGAAGGAGACCAGGGCGGCCAGGGCTATCAACAAATTTTTCATGGGGAACTCCAGTTGTTGGGTGCTTGGCTGGGCAATGCAGGGCAAGTCAGTGCCCTGCGAAGAACCCGCTCAATCAGTTGGGGTCGGAGCTTGGTGAGTACACCAAGGTCCAACCCACAAGACTCAATAGACGTCGTGCTGGGTGTTGTGCACATTGAAGTGCCCGGTCGGCGTGATCAGGCGCGGGTCCTTGATCACGGCCTTCAGCTTGAGCGTCTTGTCGTCGACGATGACCATCGCGCTTTGCTTGTTCTTGGCCGACCAGACCGAGAACCAGACCTCGTCACCGGCCTTGTTGA
>JADMJQ010000331.1 GCA_018780415.1 Roseateles sp.
CGACGCCGAAGTGCTGGCCAAGATCCTGATCAAGACCCGCATGGCCGCCGACGCTGTTGGCGCCACCATGATGGACCGCCCCGAGTGGACCGGTGCCCGCCCACGCATCGGCGGCTTCAACAAGATCGAGATCTATTGCACGCTGACCAATAACAACCGCCGCGGCACCAATGCCCCGTCGGTGAACAAGGCCGACGGCTCGACCACGGCCGCCTCGGCGCGCCCACCGGTCGACGCCGCCAACCCGCGCGAAGACAATATCTACGGCCACATCATCCGCTGGCAAGAGAACGGCGACTCGGTCTTGGCCACGGCTTTCAGCTGGAACCTGTTCCTGCAAGCCGGCGACACCAAGACCACCAAGGCGCCCAAGCCGACCAATAACTACAAGGGCGATATCGTGGCCGACCCCTTCGGCAGCGCCGACTTTGGCGCACCGGACGGCCTCTGGTTCGACAATTTCGGCCGCCTGTGGGTGCAAACCGACCAGATCGGTGACGCCTCCGGCGACTGGAAGAACATCGGCTCCAACTGCATGGTCTGCGCCGACCCGAACACCGGCATGTCGCGCCGCTTCCTGACCTCACCGAATGGCTGCGAAGTCACCGGCATGGCGATGAGCCCGGACGGCAAGACCATGTGGGTCGGTGTGCAGCATCCTGGCGAGACCGCCACAGCGGCCAACCCTGAGCTGACCTCGCGCTGGCCCGCGATCCAGTGGGGCGTCCAGTCTGACGGCGTCACGCCGCTGCCATTCGGCCGCCCACGTTCGAGCTTGGTGGTCATCACCAAGGACGACGGCGGCATCATCGGCAGCTAAGCTGGTCTTTTGCTATCCTTCACCAAGACAAAGGAAACCAACACATGAACAAGCAATTTTTTGCGGCCCTCGGTTTGGCTGCGGCCGCCCTGGCTCCGGCCCATGCGGCCCTGATCACGGCGCCATCTGGTTTGGGCCTGCCCACCAGCCTGCTCGACTTCGAGACCTTTGACGGCCTGCTCACGACCGGCCCCGTGGCGGTCGGCAGCGGCGTGACCTTCACCGGGGACGCCGGCTCCGAAGTTGGCGCCAATAACCGCGACCTGGGTGCCAACGGCATGTGGGGCGCGAACGGCTACTTCGTCGCTGCCGCCGGCATCGGCGAGCTGCGCTTCAGCTTTGCTGAGCTGACCGCCGGCGCCGGCGCCTTCGTCAACAACTTCGCCATCGGCGAGCTGCCGCTCAATTTGGTGGTGTCGGTCTACGGTGATAACAACCAAATCATCGAAACCTTCAGCTACGTCGTGTCCACCGATCCGTTCGGCTACAACGAAGGCCAGTTCCTGGGCATCACGCGCGCCAACGCCGACATCCGCTCGATCTCCTTCAAGGGCCTGGGCGTGGTGGTCGACAACCTCCAGTTCACCGCCGCCGTTCCCGAGCCACAAACCTATGCCCTGTTGTTGGCTGGTTTGACGGCCGTTGGTTTCGTGGCTCGCCGCCGCCGCCAAGGCTAAGCACTTTTTGCCTGATCAATGGCCCCTGCAGTCTGCGGACTGCAGGGGCTTTTTGCTTATGACGACGGAATATCGGAAGAGGCCGCTGTTCTGAGGGCCCGGCGCGCACGCGCCCAGCCTACGAGCGCTCGCTACGAAAACTTCACTGCCGCACAGGCAGGGCAGGTGCCACCGGTGCCGCTGGTGGCGCTGGTGCCATCGGCGGCGCGGGCGGCGCGCGCCGGTCGCCGCGGCCATTCACCTTGGCGATGCCCGAGGTCGAACGCGTGACGGTGGGCTGGCCCCAGTAGTCGACCTGGCCGACGCCGGAGACGTTCAGGTTCAGCTTCTCGCTGACCCAGACCTCGGCGCTGCCGATGCCGCTGATCTTGATATTGGCCGACTCGGCATGCAGGTGCTCGGCCAGCAGCTTGCCCTTGCCCGAGATGCGCAAGTCGAGCAAGTTCACGCCGCCGCGCAGATAGCCGTCACCGGCGCCCGAGATGGCAAAGTCCAGCCGCTCGGCCCACAGATCGTCAAAGCGGACCGAGCCGGCACCGGAGATGCGGATGCTCAAGGGCCCGGCCTTGAAGGCGTCCGGCGCATGCAGCTCGCCGGCGCCGGACAGCACCAGCTCGCGCAGCCGGCGCAGGGTCACCTCGACCTCCAGCCGCTTGCCCGGCCAGAACTTCCAGGTCTCCACGCAGCGAATATCCAGCCGGCCTTGCGTCACCGAGACCGCCACGCTGTCTTGCAGCTGGGCGTCGCCGACGATGAAGACCTGGTCTTGCTCGCCCTGCTGCAAACGCACATGGGTGGTGCCCGACAGCTCGATCCGGTCAAACGGCCCCGGCGTGTAGGTGCGGCCCTCGACGCCTTGCTTGACGGCGGGCTTGGGGGCGCCGCCCTGACTGGTTTGGCCGAACGCGACGGGCGTCAGCAGCCAGGCAAGACAGGCGATGGTGGTGTGCAGCTTGCTCATATCGATTGCTCCCGCAGTTTCTTGGATACATCCCGGTTGGCGGTGAAGCGCGAGCCGTCTTGCATTTGCACGATCAGCTGCGAGTTCTCGTCCGGCGTCATCGAGACGACGTAGTCGAGGTTGACGATGCAACTGCGCTGTAGCTTCAGAAAGCGCTGCGCGTCCAGCCGCTGCTCAAAGGCGGTGATCGGCAGGCGCACCAGGTACTGTTTGCCGGCGCTGGCCACCGCCGTGTACTTGATGTCGGAGCGCAGGTACTCGATCGCGTCCACCTGCAGCGGGAAGATCTTGCCTTGGTCGCGCACCAGGATGCGAGTCAAAGGGCTGCTGTCCTCGGCGGCGGCCTCGACCGTGCTCTTGATCTGGCCGCTGCTAACAACTGACCTCAGCGCATGTTCGACCGCCTCATTGAAGCGCTCCTGGGTGAAGGGCTTGAGCAGATAGTCGGCCGCATGCAGCTCGAAGGCGGCCAGGGCATGCTCGTCATAGGCGGTGGTGAAGATGACGCGTGGCTGGGCCTCATTCTCGTTCTCAGCGTCGGCCTCGGCCAAGCTGCGCAGCACCTGCAGGCCGCTCATGCCGGGCATATTGATGTCCATGAAGATCAGGGCCGGCTGCAGGCGGCGGATCTCGGCCAGCGCGCTGATCCCATCTGCGCAGACGCCGACCAGCTCCAGCTGCGCCAGCTGCGCCACCCAATCGGCCAGCGCCTCGCTGGCCAGCGGCTCGTCCTCGGCAATCAGAGTTCTCACTCGTTCAGTCATGTTTGCGGTATCCAGATATCGACGCGAAAGCCCGCGCCGGGTGCGGTGTGTATTTGCAGGCGGGCGCGGCCTTCGTAGTCGAGTGCGAAGCGGCGGCGTAAGGCACCCAGGCCTATGCCTTGACGCTGGGTCGATGCAGTTGCCGAGGGCCGGGGGTTCAGATGGGCGGGCTCGCAACCGTCGCCGTCGTCTTGCACCGTCAGCGCCAGGCCCTGCGTGAGCGCATCGCGGCGCGCGCTGATGCTGATGCAGCCGCCGGCCACGCTGGGCGCGATGCCGTGGTTGATGCAGTTCTCGACCAACGGCTGCAGCGTCAGCGGCGGGATTTCGTCGTCCAGCGTTTCGGGCGCGATCTCCCAGCTCAGGCGCAGGCGCGTGCCCAAACGCAAGCCCTCCAGCGCCAGATAGTCGCGCACAAAGTCCAGCTCCTCGCGCAGGCTGACCCGGTCGGCCACGCCGCGCTTGCTGTCCAGCACATAGCGCAGCATGTCCGAGAAGTGCATCAGCGCGGCCTCGGCCGCCTTGGCATCTTTGCGGGTCAGCGCGATCAGCGAGTTCAAGGTGTTGAAGAGGAAATGCGGGTTCAGCTTGCCGCTGATGGCGGCCAGCTCGGCGCGTGCCAGCGCGCTCTCGGCCTGGGCGGTTGCCAAGGCACTGGCGCGCGCCTGCCGCGCACTCAAGACCGCCGCGAAACCCGTCGCCAGCGGCACATAGACGAACACGCCGGTGACGATGCGCCACAGCGCCGCCTGCATCAGCGTGGCATGCGCATGGTCGGGGCCGAACAGCAGGCTGGCCAGCACAAAGTCAGCCGCCAGCCAGAGCGCGCTGAACAGCAGCGCCGCCAAGGTATGCAGGCCGAACAGGGCAGTGACGGCATAGTGGGACTTTTGCAGCCAGCGCACCCAGGGGAACACCGCCACGCCCAGCAGCATCGGCGCCCACAAGGTCATGCTGGCCTCGTAAATGGCCGACCAGACCTCCCAGGCGCCCTTTTTGTAGTCGGTGCCGGCCAGCACAAACAGCAGCCAGCTCAAGCAGCACACGCCGGCATAGGCGAGCCAGAACCGGCGGCGGGCGGTGCCGGCGCGGTCTGCGGTGGGTTTGACGATCAAGCTGTCCATGGCGCCATCTTAGGCAGGCCGGCGGCGCCGGCGGCCGCCGCGGTGATCAATTGAGAGAAGGGAGGTTTGTAGTGCGGCTGGGCGGGCGTGGTTTGGGGCTGCGAGGGCGCCCTGCAGGCGTCCGTTGGCCGGCCAAGGAATTAGCCGCCGCCTCACGGCGTTGGCGGCGGCATAATCCTCGACTCGGACATCGGCAAGCAAAAAGCCAAGCGCAAGAAAGAAAGCCCATCATGGCCTCGGTCAATAAAGTCATCATCATCGGCAACCTCGGGCGCGACCCAGAGCTGCGCTACAACCCCAGCGGGACCGCGTTTTGCACCATCAGCCTGGCCACCACGCGCAGCTGGAAGAACCGCGAATCGGGCGAGAAGCAGGAAGAGACCGAATGGCACCGGGTGGTCTTCAATGACAAGCTGGCCGAAATCGTCGGCCAATATTGCAAAAAAGGCCGGCCGCTCTATGTCGAAGGCCGCCTGCGCACACGCAAGTGGACCGACAAGGAAGGCAAGGAGGTCTACACGACCGAAATCATCGCCAATGAAATGCAGTTGCTCGGCGGCCGCGATGGCGGCGATGAAGGTGGCGGTGGTGGCTACGGCGGCGGGCAAGCCCGCGGTGCTGCCGGCGGTGGCGGTGGCTATGGCGGCGGCGATGAGTACGGCGAACCCGCCGCGCGCGCGCCAGCCGCCCGCGCCCCGGCCCCGCGTGCACCAGCCCCAGCGCCGCGCGCTGCGGCTCCGGCGCCACGGTCGGCGACTGGCTTTGATGATATGGACGACGATATCCCGTTCTAACTCGAACTTCGCTGGTTGAAGCTGTTGAAGGAAAGGCCCATTGCCAGCGCAGTGGGCCTTTTTTCTTGGGCGTGCGGCAGGGCTGGCCGTGGGCTGTGATCCGTGCGCTGATGCACAGACGAGGGCAGGCCAGGCCCCTACAAGGGGAAGCTGGGGCTGACGGAATTGGCTGTCATGCCCTGTGAGGCCGCTGGCGCGCTCAGCGCGGCAGTCTCTCAAGATCTTCGATCTCACAGGAGCTATCGCCATGAGTCTGAACAAAACCCCCCGCTTTGTCGTTGCCGCCGTGGCCGCTGTGGCCGTTGCCGCCATCGGCAGCTTTGCCTACGCGCAGAGCAATACCAGCCCACCAACCAAGCCCCAACGGGCCACAACCGCCTACAACATGAACGATGCGGCTGCCGCCGCAGCCGCAGCCTCGGCGGCGAACGTCACTGGGCAGGGTATGCAGGGCACGCAGGGCACAGCGCCCGCGCGCAATGACGGCATGCAGCCGGCAACCCAGCCCTACCGCGATGACATGCCCGCTGGCACCAGCCGCCCCGGCCTCAGCGATGAAGCAGCAAGGAACTCGATGTCCAACGGCCAAAACCAAAGCATGCCGAATGACCCGAGCGGCATGATGCGGAATGACCCAAGCCGCGCCGGCATGTCCAATGGCAGCGACGTGCAGCTCGCTCCGCGCGCCGACCGCAACTGAGCGGACCGAGTTGTGAAGAAGGAGGTGCTGGCATGGCTTTGGCTGGCGCTGGGAAGCGCTGGCCACCTCGCTGCCGCGCCTCCCGATCTTGTGGCGCCGCCGCCGGCAAGCTCCGACGTCAAACGCTTGCTCGACTGGGTCCTCAGCGCAGAGGACAACGGCCGCCTGCCTTTCATGGTTGTTGATAAAAAGGGCGCGCGGCTGTTCGTCTTTTCATCCCAGGGCCAGGCGATCGGCTCAACGCCGGTGCTGCTGGGCTTTGCCCATGGAGATGACGCCGTGCCGGGCATCGGCCAGCGCCCTCTGGCCCTTGTGCGGCCGGGTGAGCGGACGACGCCGGCGGGGCGCTTCAAAACCGCGGCGGGGCGCAATCTGCACGGCGAGGAGATCATCTGGGTGGACTACGAAGCCGCCGTGTCCATGCACCGCGTGCGCGCCACGGTCGCTACGGAACGCCGCTTGGAGCGGCTGGCCACGCCGTCGGCGTCAGACAACCGGATTTCCTTTGGCTGTATCAATGTGCCGGTGGCCTTCTTTGACCAGCAACTTGCCGGCGTCTTCTTGCGCGGCGAGGGCTTGGTCTATGTGCTGCCCGAGCAGCGCAGCCTGGACGTCTTTTTGCAGCATTTGGATGCAACTCAAGCGGCGCGGCGATCTTGGTACAGCGCCCGTCCGGCCACGCGGAGCTGGCTGGTGGCTTGGAACCACCAGCCCCTTGCGACGGGGGCGTATTTACCGTCGCGCCCGCACCCGCGCTAGCAGCGTGGGCGATGGAAGGCGGCATCCCGATGGTCAAGCTCAGGCGCTGAGCATGGCGTTGAGCGTATCGACCAGACCGACCCAATCCGAATCGTCAGCGAGCTTTTGACGCAGCAGCTGGGCTTGGCTGACACTCCAGAACGGGGCGTCCGCCAAGACGACGCCTTCGGCCAGCGGCCGGTGGCTGGCGACGAAGGCTTCGATGGATGCAGCGTCGGCCGGCAGGCCGAGCTGCGAAAACAGGTCGGACAGCTGGTGGATGGGTTTTTCCATGATGGTTTCCTTGTTGGGTTTGCAGGGCAGCCCTGGATAGCAACGAGAATACGTCATGAATACTGAAGACGCTGCAAATCAAATCCGCTGGATCGACAACCAAGGCCAGCCGGTACAAGCCCGCTGGCGCTCGATCGCCGAGCACCCCGCGCCCAAACGCGTCTATGTGGTGGACGACACCGTCGACGCCGACAGCGCCTACCAATGGGCCAGCGAAGGCATAGGCCTGCTGTGGTGTGGTGATTTCCAGAATGCCAAACAGCTGACGCTGGCGATGGAGCGCCGGATTGACTCGAAGATCGAGCGCGCGGCCGCCAAGTCAGCAAAAACCGCCAAGCCCGCCTCGGCCGGCCAGCCCGCCGAGGCCTCGCTGCATCAGGTGTTTGTGGCCCAGCGCAAGGCCCAGGCGCTGCGCTCGCGGGTGCTGAATATGCTGCTGCTTCCCTTCGACGCCGATCACGGCGTGCCGCTGCGCCGCGCCCCCGATGTGCGTGAGGCCGGCGCCCAGGCGCGCGGGCCGGTGGACGAACATTACGTTGCCGCGCTGCGCGAGCTGCAGGGCCTGATCGGCGCGCATGAATGGCGCAAAAAAGGCGTCCATGTCGGCCCGCTGAAGGCCGAGATCATGCCCCATTACGGCGTCTTCTCACCGCTGCGCGGCGAGTATCTTGACCTGGTCGCTCATGCGCCGCTGCCTGCCAGTTTGAAGAGCAGCGGCAAGGCCGGCATCGCCTTCGACATTGGCACCGGCACCGGCGTGCTGGCGGCGCTGCTGGCAAAACGCGGCGTCAACCGGGTGGTCGCCACCGACCAAGACCCGCGTGCTCTGGCCTGCGCGCGCGAGAACCTGCAGGCGCTGGGCGTGGCGGGACGGGTTGAGTTGTTGGAGGTCGACTTGTATCCGCAGGATCAGCGCCAAGCGCATCTGATCGTCTGCAACCCACCTTGGCTGCCCTGGCGGCCTAACTCGCCACTTGAGCATGCTGTGTACGACCCCGACAGCCGCATGTTGCTGGGCTTCCTGAATGGCCTCAAGGCCCATCTGCTGCCCGGCGGCGAGGGCTGGCTGATCATGTCGGACCTGGCCGAGCATCTGGGGCTGCGCAGCCGTGAAGAGCTGCTCGGCTGGATCGCCGCCGCCGGCCTGCGCGTGATCGACCGCACCGACGTCAAGCCGCAACACCCCCGCGCCGGCGACAAGAGCGACCCGCTGTTCAAAGCCCGCTCCGCCGAGCTCACCTCGCTGTGGCGCCTGGCAGCGGCCTGAACCAGCGCCAGCTGTAGCCCCAGTTGCAGCCTCCTTAAATGGGGTCAGGTTCATTTAATTTTAGATAAATGAACCTGACCCCATTTTGCAAATTAAATGAACCTGACCCCAATTTGAAGATGGCCAAGCCTCAAGACGCCCGCTCCAGCTCCGATCGTTGGCAGTTTTGGATTGATCGGGGCGGCACGTTCACCGACTTGGTCGGCCGGGCGCCGGATGGCTCGCTGCGGACGCTGAAGCTGCTGTCGGAGAACCCCGAGCATTACCGGGACGCGGCGGTCGAGGGCATACGCCGTTTGTTGGAGCTGGCGGCCGGCGAGGCGATCACGCCGGCGTTGGTGGAATGCGTGAAGATGGGCACCACCGTCGCCACCAACGCCTTGCTGGAGCGCAAGGGCGACGCGACGCTGCTGGTGACCACGCGCGGCTTTCGCGATGCCCTGCGCATCGCCACTCAGGCGCGACCGCAGCTGTTTGCGCGCCAGATCGTGCTGCCCGAGCTGCTCTACAGCCGGGTGATCGAGGCGCATGAGCGCTACGGCGCCCAGGGCGACTGTGTGCTGCCGCTGGACGAACAGGCGCTGCAGCAGGACTTGCAGGCGGCGTTTGATGCCGGCCTGCGGGCATGTGCCATCGTCTTCATGCATGCCTACCGCTACCCCGCGCATGAGCTGCGCGCCGAAGCCTTGGCGCAGCAGATCGGCTTCACGCAAATCTCGGTCTCGCACCGGGTCAGCCCCTTGATGAAGCTGGTGCCGCGCGGCGACACCACCGTCGTCGATGCCTATTTGTCACCCATCTTGCGCCGTTATGTCGACCAAGTGGCGGCGCAGATGCCGGGTGTCAGCCTGTTCTTCATGCAAAGCTCGGGCGGCTTGACCGAGGCGCATCACTTTCAGGGCAAGGACGCTATCCTGTCCGGCCCGGCCGGCGGCATCGTCGGCATGGTGCGCACCGGCTTGGCCGCCGGCCATGCCAAGCTGATCGGCTTTGATATGGGCGGCACGTCGACCGACGTCAGCCATTTCAACGGCCAGGATGTTGGCCCCAAGGCCGCTGCGCGTCCGCCCCCCGAGGGGAGCAAGGCAGCTTGGGGCGGCCCGGCGCTGCCTTACGAACGAACATTCAACACCGAAGTCGCCGGCGTGCGCGTTCGGGCGCCGATGCTGAGCATCCACACGGTGGCGGCGGGCGGCGGCAGCGTGATCAGTTTTGACGGCGCGCGCCTGCGCGTCGGCCCGGAATCCGCCGGTGCCAACCCGGGGCCAGCCACATACCGACGCGGCGGGCCCTTGGCCACCACCGACGCTAACGTGATGCTAGGACGCATACAGCCCGACTTCTTCCCCAAACTATTTGGCCCGCTGGCGGATCAGCCCTTGAGCCGGGAGGCTGCGGAACTGGGCTTCACTGCGATGGCCAAGGAAATGTCGGCCGCCAGCGGGCAGGCGGTAACGGCCGAGCAGGTCGCCGGCGGCGCCTTGCAGATTGCGGTCGGCAGCATGGCCAATGCGGTCAAGCGGATCTCGGTGGCGCGCGGCTTGGATGTGACCGACTACACCTTGCAATGCTTTGGCGGTGCCGGCGGGCAGGCTGCTTGTTTGGTGGCCGACGCATTGGGCATGAGCCGCGTGCTGGTTCATCCCTTCGCCGGCGTCTTGAGCGCCTATGGCATGGGCCTGGCCGACCGCATGGCCACGCGCGAAGCCTCGGTGGAGCGCCGCCTTGATGGTCCGGGCCTGGCCGCCGCCTGCGCCCAGGCCGAGGTCTTGTTGCAGGCCGCGAGCGCCGATTTGCTGGCCCAAGGGCTGGCAGCGGAGCAGTTGCAGCGGGTGCGCCATCTGCAAATTCGCTACCAAGGCACCGACACCGCGCTGACTTGCCAGTTGACAGAAAGCAGCAGCGTCGATGCGCTACGCGCCGAATTCGAGGACGCCTACCGGCAACGCTTTGCTTATCTGATGCCGGGACGCGAACTGGTGATCGAGACGGTGGCGGTCGAGTGCATCGCGGCCGGCATGGCCTTGGATGAATCCAAGGCTAACGCCGATATCGCATGGCATAGTCCGCCACCCGATGCGAGCATCCGCATGTATTGCGCGGCCGACGCAGAGCCGGCCGGTTGGCGTGCCGCGCAGCTGTATAGGCGTGAGCGGCTGCCGGTCGGCGCGCAGCTGGATGGCCCGGCCATTCTTGCCGAACGCAATGCCACCACCGTCATCGACCCCGGTTGGCAGGCCCGCTTGATGGCGGATGGCTGCCTAACGATTTGTCGCGTGCAGGCGCGCGCGCAGAGCTTTGCCATCGGCACGCAGGCCGACCCGGTGATGCTGGAGATCTTCAACAATCTGTTCATGAACATCGCCGAGCAGATGGGCTTGCGGCTGCAGAACACCGCGCACTCGGTCAATATCAAGGAGCGGCTGGATTTCTCCTGCGCGCTGTTCAGCGCCGACGGTGATTTGATCGCCAATGCGCCGCATATCCCCGTGCATCTGGGCTCGATGAGCGAGTCGATTCACACGGTCATCGCGCGCAACCCCTCGATGGCGCCGGGAGATGTCTATGTGCTGAACGACCCGTATCACGGCGGCACGCATCTGCCGGATATCACGGTGGTGACGCCTGTCTTTCTGGAGGGTGCTGCGCAAGGCAAGCCCAGTTTCTTCGTCGCCTCCCGCGGCCACCATGCCGATATTGGCGGCATCACGCCGGGCTCGATGCCGCCTTTCTCCAGCTCGATAGAGCAAGAGGGCGTGTTGATCGACAACTTCTTGCTGGTCCAAGGCGGTCAATTGCGCGAAGCGGAAATGCTGGCGCTGTTGAACAGCGGCCCCTACCCCTCACGCAACCCGACCCAGAACCTGGCCGACTTGCGCGCCCAGATCGCGGCGAATGAAAAGGGCGCGCAGGAGTTGCGTGCGATGGTGGCGCAGTACGGCAGCGCAACCGTCGTCGCCTATATGCAGCATGTGCAGGACAACGCCGAAGAGTCGGTGCGCCGCGTCATCACGCGTT
>JADMJQ010000213.1 GCA_018780415.1 Roseateles sp.
TGTCGGCGATCTTGATCTTGTAGAAGTCGGCCACCGTCTTCTGGATGTTCTCGACCGAGATCTGCCGGTTCTGGATCGATAGCAGATCCTTCAGCGCCTCGCGTGCCAGCTGGATATTGATTTCCTTGTGGCTGAAGCGGCTGTAGGCCAAGACCTTGCGCAGCGCGCCTTCGAGCTCGCGCACATTGGCGCGCACATTCTTGGCGATGAAGAAGGCGACGTCCTCGGGCATCGGCGTTTGCTCGGCCTCGGCCTTCTTGATCAGGATCGCCACCCGCATCTCCAACTCGGGCGGCTCGATCGCCACCGTCAGGCCGGCGTCAAAGCGGCTGGTCAGGCGCTCATCGATATCGGCCAGGCCCTTGGGGTAGGTGTCGCTGGTCATGATGATGTGGGCGCGTTTGGCCAACAGCGCCTCGAACGCATTGAAGAATTCTTCTTGCGTGCGCTCTTTGCCGGCGAAGAACTGCACATCATCGATCAGCAGTAAATCGAGCGAGTGGTACTTGGCCTTCAGCTCATCAAAGGTCTTGCGCTGGTAGTTCTTCACCACGTCGGAGATGAACTGCTCGGCGTGCAGATAGAGCACGCGAGCGTCCGGCTTGTCCTTCAACAAGGCGTTGCCGACGGCGTGGATCAGATGCGTCTTGCCCAGGCCGACGCCGCCGTAGATGAACAGCGGGTTGTACATCGCCCCTGGCGCGCCGGCCACATGCAGGGCGGCGGTGCGGGCCATCTGGTTGGCGCGACCAGGCACCAGATTGTCAAAGGTCAGCGCGCTATTGATGCGGTGGCGGCTGGCACTGGGCGCCAGGTTCTGTGGTTTGGGGCTGGCCGGTGGCAGTTGCTGCCCTTGCTGAGGCGCGCTGATCTCGCCTTGGGCGCCTGTGCCGGCTGGCGTGGGGTTGATCGAGACCGGGCGCAGGCCGTTGTGTAGCACCTGGCCGGCCGCCATGGCCTGCGGGCGAGTGGCCGCAGCGGCTGATGAGGTCATTGAAGCGGCGCCGCCGGGCTGCGCGTCGCGTGTCGCCAGGGCCAAATCCAGCCGAACCGGCCGATCGGCCAATTCAGACAAAATCGATTCGATGCGGCCCGCATATTGATTGCGGATCCAGTCGAGCTTGAAGCGATTGGGTGCGCGCAGGCACACCACCAGATCGCCCGTTGCGCCGTTGTCGATCACGACAGCGGGCGGCAAGGGCCGAATCCAGGTGTTGAATTGCTGCTCCGGCAGCTCGGAGATCAGTCTTTCGCAGCCGAGCTGCCAAAGGTTCGCGTGATCGTTCGCGTGGCCGCTGGCGCTGAGGTCGGCGCTGGAGCCTGCCGAAATTGTGTTGTCCGCCATCGGATCATCTGCACCAAAAATGTCTGCGCCCATTACATCAAGCATGTCTGCGCTCATTGTGGAAAACTTGTTCTAGAGCGGCTGGATTGTACGGGGCTAAAGCCAAATTCAGAAAGTTATCCACAGTTTTTTGGCGCGCGAATGCCTGCGTAAATATGCCTGGAAATGACGCAAGTGTTGACCGTGCCTCAAATCTTTGGTGTAATCGCGGGTTTCCCGGACGCTGGATATGGCGGAGTAGGAATGTTTGGTCACGGCGCGCAAGAATTTGTGCGGTTTGCTCGGGCTCCTATCCACGCCGCGCTGGCATGCTTGGGCAGTACCTCACCGATAGCGAAGGATCCACGGCGTCAAGCCAAGGATTTTTACGCACGTGGCGTACGCTGAAGCAGGCAAGTGGATGCGAGCGCACAAGCTGAAGTTGGCGAGTGCGTGCGAATGCATAAGCGGCGCGCCGGCGCGGCACACATCAGTGGCCGTCGCAACGTGGTTTTTGGCTTTGATTGAACTCAAGCCGGGAACTGCCCGACGACCGAGGTGCGGACCGTAAACCGCGCAAACCGCGCAAATCGTTTTGCAAGCCGGCGACTGATCGCCAACCAACGCTAAAGCGTCATCTGACGTCCTTAGACCTTCGCTAGTTCCGCCTAGATTACTGCCTAGATATTGCCTAAAGGGGCCTCATCATGAAACGCACTTACCAAGCCTCCAAGACCCGCCGCGCCCGTACCCACGGCTTCCTGGTTCGCATGAAGACACGCGGTGGCCGCGCTGTCATCGCCGCGCGCCGCGCCAAGGGCCGCAAGCGTCTGGCTGTCTAAGTTCAAGACGCTGAAGTCATGATCGGCCGCATCGTGCGATCGGCCGACTTTGAGCGCGTGCTGGCCAGCGCCAGCCGCGTGCGCAGCAGTCATTTCGCGGTGCATCATCTCGCCGCGATGCCCAGCGTTGCAGCTAAGCCTGCCAAGGTCTTATCCACCGCCGCAGCCAAGTTATCAACAGCTAACGCACAAGTCACCCACGGCCCTGTGGATGAGTTGCCGCCGGATGCCTGTTGGTTGGGTGCTATCGTGCCCAAGCGCCACGCCAAGCGGTCGGTGACTCGCTCGCTGATGAAGCGCCAAATTCGCGCCGCCTTTGCTCAGCAATCCACCCTGCCGCCTGGCTTGTGGGTGGTACGTTTGCGCACGCCTTTCGACCGCAAGCTGTTCCCCAGCGCAGCGTCGGACGCGTTGCGGGCGGCCGTGTATGCCGAGCTCGCACAGCTGGTCGGCCGCGTGCTGGCGCGCGCGAAGCCCTGAGCGCCAAGGCGGCACACACCATGTTCACCCACTTTGCTGCGATTCCCCAACGGGCGTTGATTGCTTTGGTGCGTGGCTATCGGCTGCTGCTGAGCCCATGGCTGGGCGCCTCTTGCCGCTTTGAGCCCAGCTGTTCGGTGTATTCGATCGAAGCCTTGCAACGCCACGGCGCTTGTGTGGGCAGTTACCTGACCGTTCACCGTATATTGCGCTGCAATCCATTTTGCGCGGGCGGCCATGACGGCGTGCCTGACAATGCGCCCGGCCTGTTCACCCGACTTGGGTGTGCGTCGGCGTCCCCTCCTCGAAACTCCAATTCAGAAGCCTCCTCATGACTGATATACGCCGCACCGTGCTGTGGGTGGTGTTCACTATGTCTCTCGTCCTGCTGTGGGACGGTTGGCAAAAACACAATGGACATCCGTCCATGTTCAGCCCTCCCGCGCCCAAGGTGGTTGCGACCGTGCCGGCTGCCGCCAACGGTGCGACCGGCGTACCCAGCGCGAGCCCGAGCGCGGCCGCCGCGGGCCAGACCGGCTTGCCGGCCGTCAGCGCGCCGCTGGCCGCGACGAGTGAAAAGGTCCACATCAAGACCGATGTGCTGGATGTGACGCTCGACACCCTGGGCGGCGACGTCACCCGGGTGGAGTTGCCTACCTATCTGACCGGCCCCGAGCCGGGCTTGTTTGACCCCATCCTGCAGGCGGTGGGCATCAAGGCCAAGCCAACCGCGCCGCAAACGCCCATCGTGCTGCTTGACAGCGTGGGTCAGAGCTACAAGGCTCAGACCGGCCTGATCGGTGGCCAAGGCGAGCCGCTGCCTACGCACAACACCTTGATGACGGTGGCGCCCGGCGAGCGGGTGCTGAAAGACGGCGCCAATGAGTTGGTCGTGCGCATGGAGTCGCCCGAGCAGGGCGGCGTCAAATACATCAAGACCTTCACCTTCAAGCGCGGCGAGCATGTGATCGCCGTCAAGCACGAGATCGTCAACGTCGGCAACGCGGCCGTGACGCCGCAGGTCTATGTGCAACTGGTGCGCAACAACGTCGCCGGCCCCGGCGGTATGGCTTTTGCTCCGACCTTCACCGGCCCGGCGCTGTACACCGACAAGGCCAAGTTCCAGAAGGTCGAGTTCAAGGACATCGACAAGGCGCTTGCGAACAATAGCGTGGTCGATGTGCAAAAGAATGCCAATGACGGCTGGGTCGCGATGGTCCAGCATTACTTCGCCAGCGCCTGGTTGCACAACGACAGCGCGCCGCGCGAGTTCTTCGTCACCAAGGTCAAGGGTGCTGCGCCCGAGCAATATGCGGTCGGCATGGTCTTCACCTTGCCCGCCCTGGCGCCAGGCGCCACCGCGCTGCACAGCGACCAGCTCTTCGTCGGCCCACAAGAAGAAGTCAAGTTGGCCGAGCTGGCCCCGGGCTTCGAGCTGATCAAGGACTACGGCATCTTCGCCATCTTGGCCAAGCCGCTGTTCTGGCTGCTGGAAAAGCTCTACGGCGTCTTGGGTAACTGGGGCTGGGCCATCATCGCTTTGGTGGTGCTGCTGAAGATCGCCTTCTACTGGCTCAATGCCAGCGCCTACAAGAGCATGGCCAAGATGAAGGCCGTCGGCCCCAAGGTCCAGGCAATGCGCGAGCGTCTGAAGGACAAGCCGGCCGAGATGCAGCAAGAGATGATGCGCATCTACCGCGAAGAAAAGGTCAATCCGGTCGGCGGCTGCCTGCCCATCCTGTTGCAGATGCCGTTCTTCATGGGCCTGTACTGGGTTCTGCTGTCCTCGGTCGAGATGCGCGGCGCGCCCTGGATTGGCTGGATTGTTGACCTTTCGGTCAAGGACCCTTACTTCATCTTGCCTTTGCTGATGACGGCGTCCAGCTTGTTCCAAGTGTGGCTGAACCCGAAACCACCAGATCCAATGCAGGCCAAGATGATGTGGTTCATGCCGCTGGCCTTCAGCTTCATGTTCTTCGTCTTCCCGGCCGGCCTGGTGCTGTACTGGTTGACCAACAATATCTTGTCGATCGCCCAGCAATGGATGATCAATAAGCAGATGGGCGTGCAAGAGTAGTCGCCGCCTGCTGACCATCAAAAAGCCCCCAAGGTTTTGCGCCTTGGGGGCTTTTTTCTGTTGCGATCGAAGAAACGCTCAACCTTGAGTGGCCCGCCTTTGCAGGGGTGGCGCCACCTCGAAGCGCTGTGTCGGCTTGTCGGCCTTTTCATACAGTCCTTGTACCTTGGGCAGATTGGCCTCGATATCGCGGATGCGGGTGGGCCCGGCCGGGTGGGTGGACAGCCATTGCGGCGGCGCGCCCTTGCCGGCGGCGCCCATTTTTTGCCACAGCGTGATGCCGGCGGCGGGGTTGTAGCCGGCCCGCGCGGCCAATTCCATGCCCACCAGATCGGCCTCGCTCTCGTCCTCGCGGCTGAAGGTCAGCGTCAGCAACTGCCCGCCCATGCCCAGTACCGCGTCGCCGACATTGCCCAGGCCGAGCAAGCTGGAAACCACCGAGGCGCCGAGCCGGGTTGCCTGCGTCTTGGCCATGCGCTCGCGCGCATGCTCGCGCAAGGCATGGGCAATTTCGTGGCCCATGATGGCGGCCACCTCATCGTCATTGAGCTTGAGCTTTTCCAGGATGCCGTAATAAAAAGCGATCTTGCCGCCGGGCATCGCAAAGGCGTTCAGCTGCGGGTCTGCCACCAGGTTGACCTCCCAGCGCCATTCCCTGGCACGCGGATTCCATTCCATCGCCTGCGGAATGATGCGCTTGGCGATCGCGCGCAGCCGCAGCAGTTGCGGATGATTGGCCGGCGCCAAGGCACGCTGTTGATTGGCCTGGCCCATCATCTGCTGATACTGCTGTGCGCCGGCCATCTCGACCTGTTCGGCCGGCACCAATTTCGCCAAGGCGCTGGTCTTGCCGACCTCCACGCCCTCACGCGCCCAGACCGGCAACAGGGCCTGCGCGGCCAACAAAGCGGTGAAGAGCCGGCGTGAGCGCCGTAGGCTGTGAGCAGGGGCGCTTTCACTGTGGCAGGCGCAATGGCCGAAGCCATAGCCAGGCGTGGCGGTCGTGTCAGTGTCCGAGCGGGAATCGAAATTTTGGGGCATGTGTGGCGAAGGGCGGGGCAATGGACGGGTTTCGGCGCCTATTCTGAGGCTTGTTGGCGAAGGGCATATTTCGTCCTCGTGGCAGAGACCGACTCTTTTGGTCAACAATGCGCGCATGCCGCAACCAACTTCTGCACCCATTCTCCAAGCGCCGACCGAGGCGCTCCTGCTTCAGCCGCAAGGCTTCCGCGCCGCCTTGGGCATGTTCGCCACCGGCGTCACCATCGTCACCGCACGCGCGCCCGATGGCAGTCTGGTCGGGCTGACCGCCAATTCCTTCAATTCCGTCTCGCTTAGCCCGCCCTTGGTGCTGTGGAGCCTGGGGCAGAAAGCCGGCTCGATGCCGGTCTTCAGCCGGGGTTCGCACTATGCGATCAACATCCTGGCGGCCGATCAAAAGGAGCTGGCGCAGCGCTTCGCCACTCGCGATATCGACCGCTTTGCCGGCGTCGCTTGGCATGAGGGCGCCGGTGGCGCGCCGGTGCTGGAGGGCGTGGCGGCGGTGTTTGAATGCGCCAACCGCAGCCAGTACGAGGAGGGCGACCACGTCATCTTTGTCGGCGAGGTCGAGAGCTGCAGCCGGCGCGAGGGTGCCCAGCCCTTGATCTATCACGGCGGCCGCTATTACACCGAGCTGCCGCTGTAGCGCGCCAGCACAGCAGGGCGGGTTGCTCATCCAAGCTTGAAGCGCACCCGCACGCACAAGCCGCGGCCATCGGCGCCGTCGCTCAAGCTGACTTCGGCCGCATGCTGAGCCGCCGCCCGCTCGACGATGGCCAGACCGAGGCCGCTGCCGGACTGGGTCTGATCCGGCAAGCGGAAAAAGCGCTCGAAGACCTGGCGGCGCATTTCAAGCGGAATCCCCGGCCCTTGATCGCTGACACTCAAGACCACCTCCTGCTCATGGGCGGCGATGGCGACATGCACCAGGCTGCCGGCGGGCGAATACTTGACCGCGTTGTCGACCAGGTTGTCAACTAGCGCACCGACGCTTTCTCGGTTCATCGCCAGCACACAGCGCTCGGGGGCTTCCAGCTCGACCCAGGTGCCGCGCTGCAGCGCCAGCTGGCTGCTCAAGGCGATGCGGTCACGCACCAAGGCCACCAGATCATGCGGGCGCAAGGCGGTGCTTTCCTGATCGGCGCCCGAGCGCGCCAAGGCGAGCAACTGATGGACCGTATGGGTGGCACGCTTGACGCCTTCGTTGAGGCGCTGCACCGACTCATTGCGGCGCGGGCCCGGCGGCGCGTCCTGCAGCGATTCGGCGTTCAGCTGCATGACGGCCAGCGGCGTCTTCAGCTCATGGGCGGCGTCGAGCAAGAACTCGCGCTCGCGCGCCAGCCGCTCCTGCAAGCGGGCCATCAGGTCATTGACCGAGTTGACCACCGGCGCCAGCTCGCGGTAAGGGGTGGGCGGCAGGGCGGACAGGTCGGTGGCCGAGCGCTGCGCAATCTGCGCGCCAATCCGCTGCAGCGGCGCAAAGCCGGCCCGCAGCAGCAGCCAGGCGAGCAAGAGCATCAGCGGCAAGCTGTAGAACAGCGGCCGTGCATAGTGGGTGATGCCGTCGGAACTGAAATGCCAGTCGCCCGGCACCTCTTGCCAGCGTTTCACCACCAGCCCCAGCTCGGGCGACTGTGTCTGCACAAACAGCCAGCGCGCATCGCTCTCGAACTTTTGCTCATCGGGCGTCAGCCGGTCGCCCATTTCCGGCGGGCCCTGGCGGTACAACAGGCGATCGGCTTGCCACACCTGCAGCGCAATGATGGGCGCTTCATAGCCAATCCCCATCCACTCTTGTTCGCGCAAATGTTCCAGCGCGGCCATGGCCGCTTGCAAGCGTTCGGGCTGGCCGGCCCATTGCGTCGCCTGCATGCGCGCGTGCTCGGCCCAGAGCTGGTTGGAGGCCTGGCCATTGCGGGTGTTGACGACGCGCACCTCATGAAACTCACGCAGCATCAGCAAGGCCCAGATCAGCAGCAGCACCGCGCAGAAGGCGCCGAAGGTGCGGCCGAACAAGGAGCTGGTGGCAACCGGCATGGCCGCTCGGGCCGCGCTGTTGGCCGTCATTTGCGCTCGACCAAGAAGCCGACCCCGCGCACCGTGCGCACATAGCCCTCGCCGATCTTCTTGCGCAGATTGAACATATGGACGTCGAGCGCATGGCTGTCGGCGTTGGGCAGCGCGCGCGCCTCCAGCTCGCGCCGCGTGACGACCCGGTCGGGCAGCTTGAGCAGGGTCAGCAAAATGGTGAACTCGGTCTTGGACAGATTGATGACGGCGTCGCCGCGCGTCAGCAGCATGCGGCGCTCGTCCAGCTTGAGGTCCTGGACCTGCCATTCCTGCAGCTCGCACTCTTGCGTCATTCCCGAGCGCCGCGCCACCGCGCGCAGGCGCGCCAGCAGCTCCGGCCCGGCAAAGGGCTTGACCAGATAGTCGTCGGCGCCGCTGTCCAGGCCGTGCAGCCGGTCCTCGATGCCGTCACGGGCGGTGATGCCGATCAGCGGCATCTGCGTGTCTTGCAGGCGGATGCTGCGCAGCAGATCCAGGCCATTGCCATCGGGCAGGCCCAGGTCCAAGACCACCGCGTCAAACACCAGCTGCTCCAGCCAATAGCGCGCTTCGGTGATACGGCGCACCCATACCACGTCATGGCCGCCATCTTGAATCAGGGATTGCACCGAGTGGCCCAGCTCCAGGTCGTCTTCTACGAGGCAGATCTTCATGCGCTGGACTGTAGCAAGCGTCGCATTAACGCACTCTTAAGGCATTCTTGAGAATGGACGGCGCGTAAACAGCGATAGTCAAAACCAGTCGAGTACCGGTTTATGTCGAGCGACATTACTGGTATCAAAGTTACCGCAAAGAAAGCAGGCAGCGAATTGAAAACAATAGGGATGTCGATGGCATTGATGGCAGCGGTGCTGCTGAGCACGGCTTGCGCAAATGTGACCACGCCCACGGCCAAGGCCGAGGCCACGCAGTTCTTGCCGACGCAGGCGCAGTTCGAGCAGCTCTTCCCGCAGCGCATTGACTTTTATTCCTACGAGGGCTTTGTCGCGGCGGTGCGTTCTTTTCCGGCCTTTGCCGGCACCGGCACGGCCGATCAGCGGCGCCAGGAGATGGCGGCCTTCCTGGCCAATATCGCGCATGAGTCGGATGAGCTGAAGGCGGTGCGTGAATACAACCAGGCCAACCACGACAAGTACTGCAGCCTGGAGGCCGGCCAGAGCTGCGCGCCGGGTCAGCAGTACTACGGCCGCGGCCCGATCCAGCTGTCCTGGAACTACCAATACCTGGCCGCCGGCCGTGCGCTCGGGCTGGACCTTTGGGCCGACCCCGACCGCGTTGCCCGCGATCCCAAGGTGGCCTGGCAAACCGCGCTCTGGTACTGGATGAACCAGAACGGCCCCGGCAGCATGACGCCGCATCAGGCCATGGTCGGCGGTGCGGGCTTTGGCGAAACCATCCGCAGCATCAACGGTGCTTTGGAATGCGGCCAGCCGGCCGCCTCCTACGCCGGCAAACAAGTGGCGCGGCGGATTGATTTCTATCAGCGTGCCAGCGCCAAGTTCGAGGTGGCGCCGGGCGACAAGCTCGGTTGCTGAGTCGGCGAATGGGTTGGTAAGTTCTAAAAAAGTAAGGAGACAAAAATGAATCAAGAACGACTGAATGGGCGCACTGTTTTTGCACCCTCACGGCGCAGCGCCACCCACATGGCCGTCTGTGCCCTGCTGGGCGGCGCGAGCATGGGCTGGGCGCAGGCCCAAAGCAGCGACCGATCCGCCGATAAAAATGAGTTGCCGCAAGTCACCGTGACGGCCACGCGCAGCGTCACCAATTTGCTCAAGACGCCGGTGGCAGTGACGGCCTTGAGCGGCGACGACCTGGTGCGCGAGAACGTCAAGGAGCTGATGAACCTCAGTGGCACGGTGCCGAATTTGCAACTGGGCCTGTCCAGCGCCGATTCGGGCGTGCTGGTGTCGATACGCGGCGTGACCTCGACCAACTTCACCGAGATCGGCGACCCCGCCGTCGGCATCCATATCGACGGCATCTATTCGCCGCGCCCGCAGGGATCGTTGGCGCTGATGTTTGACCTCGACCAGGTCGAAGTGCTGCGCGGCGCGCAGGGCACCTTGTTCGGACGCAATTCCACCGCGGGTGTCATCAACATCATCCCGTCCCGCCCCGACTTCAAGTCCAATTACGGCTGGACCTCGCTGCAGCTGGGCAACTACAACGCCAAGCAATTGCGCTCGGTCTACAACGTCTCGCTGGCCGACAACTTCGCGCTGCGGGCCGCTGTGATGGTGGACAAACGTGACGGCTATATCAAGCAGACACAGGACCTGCGCGACCGCGGCGTCAAGCTGCCCGACGCGGTCGGCGACGGCGGCCACTTCACGCCCGACGGCAAGCCCGACAACGACCAGCGTTTGAACCGCAAGGTGTCGCAGGCCGACGCCTATTCCAACGCCGACCAATGGGCCGCACGTGTCACCGGCCGCTGGGCCATCAGCCGCGAAATTGAATGGCAGGGCGGCTTCGAGCACTACACCAACAAGGGTGCCGGCGATGTCGGGCTGAAGGACTGCAAGCAAGCCGCCGGCACCGTCTACGCCTGCGGACCCGAGGGCCAGTGGCATGCCATCATCAATGTGCCGGGCAAGCTCGACATGACGATTGACACCTTCCGCAACAGCCTCAGCTGGAAGCTGGGTGAAACAGCTGAGCTGATCTACAAGGGCGCCTATGCGGTGCAGCAGCGCGAGCAACACCACGATGACGACGGCGGCGAGAGCTGGTTGGACGCCGATGTGGGCATCATGCAGCCCTGGGGCAACTGGGGGCGCCAGCACTCGATCGACAAGGCCAGCTACACGCTGGACTCCAAGTACAAGTCCTGGGTGCATGAGCTGCAGTTCAAGCAGACCACGCGCGATTGGCGTTATGTGGCCGGCGCTTTCTATATGTCGGAGAAGAACGCGATCAACTTCGCGCAGGACAATCTGGTCTCCGCGCCCTACGGCATGCCGCAAGGCCAGTTCTATGCCCAGCCCGACCGCCAGGTCGAGTCCAAGGCCCTGTTCGCTCAGGGCGACTTGAAGCTAACTGATAATTTGACGGGTACCGCCGGCTTCCGTTACAGCCAAGACAAGCGCACCGACAACGGCGGCACCAGCGCCGGCCTCTGGGATGCCAGCACGCCCTGGTATTACAACGGCAAGTTCACGCCACCGGGCTGGGACGCGGCCACCAGCGTCTACACCCCCATGGGTACACCGCATAACGGCGGCGATCTGACCAAGCAGATGGGCCCATTTGCGGGTCTGGGCGTCTACCCCAGCCCGGTCATCAATAGCTATAGCAAAAGCTGGAGCAAACCGACCTA
>JADMJQ010000327.1 GCA_018780415.1 Roseateles sp.
CGCCCGAAGAAGATGTGATATTTAGCGATTTCATGGCCAAGATTGAAAAAGGCGATGTTGAAAAGGCCATTATAAAAGGGAACCACATCAGCTCGGTCTTGAAAGATAAGACGCGGATTCGGACTTTTTCGCCGGACTATCCGGATCTGGTGAAGGTCTTGCGCGAGAAGGATGTGCAGATCGAGGTCAAGCCACCGGAAGAAAGCCCTTGGTACATTACCTTCTTGGTGACATGGGGGCCGTTCATTCTGTTCCTCGGACTCTGGTTCTTCTTGATGCGGCAGATGCAAGTCGGGGGCAATAAAGCGCTGTCGTTCGGGAAGAGTCGGGCGCGGATGTTGACGGAAGACCGCAAGAAGGTCACGTTTTCAGATGTGGCGGGGATTGAAGAGGCGAAAGAAGAAGTTCTTGAAATCATCGAGTTCCTGAGAGATCCGCGCAAATTCCAAAAACTTGGCGGAAGAATTCCCAAGGGCGTCCTGATCGTCGGCCCTCCAGGAACCGGTAAGACGCTACTTGCCAAGGCGATTGCCGGCGAAGCCGGAGTGCCGTTTTTCAGTATCAGCGGGTCTGATTTCGTTGAAATGTTTGTGGGGGTTGGCGCGTCACGTGTGCGCGACTTGTTCGAGCAGGGGAAGAAGCACGCCCCCTGTATCATTTTCATCGATGAAATTGATGCGGTGGGACGGCTGCGCGGCGCCGGCTTAGGCGGTGGGCATGATGAACGGGAGCAGACGCTCAATCAGTTGCTGGTTGAAATGGACGGATTCGATACGACGGAAGGTGTGATTCTGATTGCCGCCACGAACCGGCCTGATGTGCTGGATCCTGCACTCTTGCGGCCTGGCCGGTTTGATCGGCAGGTCGTTGTGAATCGGCCTGATTTGAGAGGCCGATCTGAGATTCTGAAAGTGCACACGAAGAAAGTACCGGTGGCGGCCAACGTGGAATTGGAGAAGATCGCTCGTGGGACCCCTGGTTTTTCCGGCGCGGATCTGGAGAATCTTGTGAATGAGGCTGCGCTTTGGGCTGCCCGTCAGAATAAAAAAGAAGTCGAGGTCGTTGATTTTGAAATGGCCAAAGATAAGGTCTTGATGGGTGCCGAGCGCAAGAGCATGATGCTGACGGACGAGGAAAAGCGCACGACGGCCTATCATGAGGCCGGCCATGCATTGATGGCGAAGCTCTTGCCGGGTACGGACCCGGTTCACAAGGTCACTATTATTCCGCGTGGACGGGCGTTGGGCGTCACGATGCAGTTGCCGACCGATGACCGGCACAATTACTCAAAGGACTTCCTGTACAACAACCTCGCTATCTTGATGGGAGGACGAGTCGCTGAAGAGTTGGTTCTCAACCATGTCACGACTGGGGCTGGAAACGATATTGAACGGGCGACGGATCTGGCGAGAAAGATGGTCTGTGAGTGGGGAATGAGCGAGAAGCTTGGACCGCTCACGTTCGGACGGAAGGAAGAAGAAATTTTCCTGGGTCGTGAGATTGCTACGAAGCGAGACTTTAGCGATCAAATCGCGCTGGATATTGATCTTGAGATCAGACGTCTTGTGACGGAGAACTATGAACGGGCCAAGCGGATTCTGACTGAGAATATGGTCAGTTTGAAGGCCTTGGCTGAAGCGTTGCTTGAAAAAGAAGTACTCGATGCACCGGAAATCGATGCGATTCTGTTGCAGTCTTCCTCTCAGACCGTTCCTGCCTAATCTGCTTCAAA
>JADMJQ010000342.1:0-460 GCA_018780415.1 Roseateles sp.
GGCATGTGAATGATCCGGATACCGGCTTGGTGTACATGCAGCAGCGGTATTACGACCCAATAGCCGGTCGCTTCCTGTCTGTTGACCCGGTCGTCACTGATGCCAACACTGGCAAGGGCTTTGGGCTATATACCTACGTCGATAACAGCCCCTACGGCCGGATTGATCCTGATGGTCGAGTTGCAGTCGCTGCATTCGTACCTGCGATCATTGATGCCATAGCCACTGCAGTTGCATCGAATACCGGAGTGGCAGTTGTCGGGATTGCAGGGGGAGTCGCACTAGGTGCCGCGATAAATTCGAGCGGCGCACAAGGTGGCGAAAAGGGACCGGCCTCGGCATCGGCCCCTGCAGCGGCAGAGGGCTCGCCCTCGGCATCTGGGGCAGCAAGCTCAGCTGAGCCAAAGGAATCGGGCTCTTACACAAATACACATGGGAGCGGAAAGACATATGACGGGAA
>JADMJQ010000342.1:470-3427 GCA_018780415.1 Roseateles sp.
CAAGACTCAGGAAAGCGAGTAGAGGCCGAAACAGGCGATAAACACACGGCAACTGACTGGACTCCTGCCAAAAACGACCGTGAAGGATTCAAGCAAGAGTCAAAGCGTTTGGACTCAAATGGTGGTCCAAAGAGCGATCGGAACCACAACAAGATTGAATCACCCGGAAAGAAAATGAGAGAAAAGGACGGACACGTATGAACAGCATTGTGAAGCAATGGCCCGACGATGCAGACGGTGATGTTCTGCGACGCATGAAAGCCCGGGACTTCGACTTCGAGCAACCGTGTTTGATTGACTTCAATGTTGACTTTGAGGTGTGGCCACCATCTGAGACAGCCATGCGAATGCTGGAGCAGCAGTATCCAAGTACAAAAGCCTATCCTTCCGGCACTGGCGGTTATGTGCAGTTCCAAATATACGGAAAGCTAACTTACGATTTGGTCATCTGTACTCAGCGTGATGTCTCTCAAGAGATGGCAGAGTTTGGAGGTGTTTGTGAGTCATGGGGTGTACTACATTGAGTCCAAGAAGAGAAATGGGGTCAGGTTCATTAAATTTTCAGAAATAACGAGATAGATTCAATAATCTGAACCTCTAGGCTGGAAAAGTGGGCCAAGGCACATGGGAAACGGTGCGATTTAAAAATGAGTGGACAAATTGCCAAATTCCGTATAAGAGAAAGAAGAATAGGATTAGGTCCTTAGTCCAAATCTATTTTGGAAAATGAAAATATGAAAGACTGAGGCAACTCTTGCAATTTGAAGCGTACTGTCAGTACCTAGGTAATTCCAAGCAATTCCGACTTGCAATGAAAAAACTTTAACGAATCCAGACAATAAATACATGAAGAAACTAATTCTGATAAGCGTTGCTGTATTTTGCACCCTTTTTAACACAGCTGCATTATGCGCAGGCTCAGGATTCAGTCGCGGAGTTATCAAGACCATCCATTGGTATGAGGGTCACTCCGGTGTACTAATTATTCAAGATGGCATGTCTGATTTAGGTGGGTGCGGAAGAACTGATTACTATATTCTCGATGATAGTCACGCCTATTTTAAGGAAATCTATGCTCTCATCCTGATAGCTCACGCTTCTGGTCAGCCGTTAACTATTGAAGTTAAAGACTGCGTTCAGGGAATTTCTAGAATTCGCCATGTATCAAGCACCAAATCGTAAGAAGATGGGTTCGGTCTTTAATGTATACCCCAAAATCAGTAGTTTACAGCAGTGTGTACACATATCAATTTAAGTCCTTAGTTTTAAGTTTGTATTCCAGACCTACTCCCAACTACAGCTACCCTTGAACCCTTGCATGTACCCGACTATTACATATCTTCCATTGAGAACGAAGATGCGAAACAAAGTATCTGTAAAGCGCTTATTGGCTTCCTTGATGCTCATGGTCACGACGATCTCAAGCGCTCAAGCCAACTACTCCTGCGCAGGTCCAGTTACTTACCCGGGGATCGACCAAGGGGGTGATGTAGTAGTTGCGGTAGGTGTTCCACCAATTCATAAAATCTGCAATGTTTTTGACAAAGGATCGTATTTAATGACAGTGCCAAGTTGCAAATTGGTCTATGCGTCATTTCTTACTGCCAAAACATCAGCTAAGAACATGGTGGTCTACTACAACGAGAACGGACTAAATTGCAGCAATTTAACGAATTGGGGGCGAATTTATGGAGTCTATTTTGTCCAGGGGCCAGACTGACTGAAAAATATATAGCTAGATGCATTTAAATGGCGAGTCTAGCGAAATCACAAATAATATTTGTGACAAACCCACATTTTCCAGAAAGATAGTAAGTCGCAAACTGCGCGATGATTGAGCTCAATATGCAATATCGCGCTTGAGTTTGATCTTGAAGTAAACTAAGTTGTGCGCAAATGAGGCCCGCTCACATTTTAAGTGGTTTTACTGTTATTTTATGTTATGGATATACAATGAGCAAGTATCTAATTAATCGCGCAGCGCGTGTAGCCGTTGTCAGCTCACTTCTATTGAGTTCAGGGGCTCACGCCGGAGCGGATGTCTCTGGTCCGGTAGAAATTGTACAAATCGCGCCTGATGGAAAAATATGGTTCCGAATTACAAATCAGTTCGCGGCAAGCTTCTGCTTGCAAGGGTGGAATAATTTAAATATGTATATTCCAAGCGGTCATCCGGAATATCCATATTATTTTGCCATGCTGATGACTTCGGTGAGCAAAGGAAAAGCTGTCTACATCGCGAACATCAGTACATTCAATGGAAGTACTGCGTGCGATATTACAAAAACCGGATATGGCTTGGTATTGGCAGGATAGTATAAATAAATTGGCGCTAAGGTTTTAAAAATGTTGTCGATATATTTCTATACAGTATTAGATCTTCGTATGGTTCAATTTGAGCTTGCACATGATTGAAAAATTTGTCTTCAGGTTGTTATTGACTTTGTCGTGTCTCGCGTTTGCAGCAGCATCATTTGCAGCTGACAGCTATATTGGGGGAACAATTGTTGATACGACAAGTATTCCCGCCGGGCTGATGATTCGCCTCGATACTGGGATGCCCACGAATTGCGCCAATAGTCCACACGGCTGGATGTTGATCAAATCCGAACACAAGGCGATGCTCACATTGGCAATGCTGATGATTGCTACGGGAAAAAAGGGTGTGGTTGTGTACACGAACGGAGTTGGCAGCAGCGGATTCTGTGAAATAGGGCAATTCGACCCTTTCGAGATGTAAGTTCTGCGGCTGCCTAGTTTGCTGAAAAGTTTTAACTTCTATGGATGTTCGATGCCAAAAGTTGCCTCAGTCATCTTTAAAGCCGTCGCCTTCGCTTGCGCCTTGTCATCGGGTAGTCAACTGAGGGCTGACGCCTATTCTTGCGCTGGAGTCGTCGCGCAACTGACAGTCCCTCCAAATGGAATAGTCAATGTCAGTTTCTCGTTTCCACCCAGTT
>JADMJQ010000342.1:3437-5061 GCA_018780415.1 Roseateles sp.
TGTAGCGTAAATGAAGATTGGCAAGGAGTTAAGCCGTCAACCTGCAAGGCAATATTGGCTGTACTCATGACGGCGCATCAGGCGCAGCGCCCCATCACCATGTATTTCAATACCGCTACTCCTGGTGTTTGTTCGAAACCCGCTTGGTCGTCAATACATCAATATGGCTGGTATTGGGGTCCAGTTTTAAGCAATCAATAGAGCATGACTATCATGAAACATTCTCGACGTCTCGTTATTTCAATAGTAGCAAGCGCAGCAATTGCCGCATTTCCTAGCGTCTCACACGCTTCCTTTGAATGTAATGTTTCTGTGAGAAACGTTTTGGTCTATCAAGACGGAACAGTCAATGTGTGGCACTCGGGAAGAAGCGACTACACCCATATTTGCAATCTAAACCAAGATAGGTTGGGGGTTTCTCCGACAGTGTGTGCAATGTGGACTAGCATGCTGCAGCAGATCAAAAAATCAAACGGGACTGCGCAGTTTTACTTTGGAGGAGATGGCTCCTGCGCGACACTTCCAATTTATGGTGGTTCACCCGCGCCGGCATATATCGGTAATATGAGCTGAATATTTGGAGCACGACTGGGTTTTGACAAATACCATCAAAGGGAACTTTCGTGAAATTTCTACTACAAGTCACAGTTGCGGCAGCGGCGTGGATGGCTCCAACACTTTCGAGTGCAGCTTTATTTACTGGAAAGATTTCAGGCATCTTGCTTTATGAAAGTGGTGACCTTGTCTATGTGTTCGTAGAAGGCGGAACGCAAGGAAAACCAGCGTGTGCCGGTAGCAATGGTGATTATCTATCCTACAGTTTGAAGCGTCCAAGAGCGAAAGAGTATTTGTCTGGACTGATGATGGCGTTTGCCACGGGGAAACTTGTGGAATTCAGGACCGAAGGGGCTTGTGTAGATCAGAGCGTCTCGGATACCATCACATATTTCTATATTAAGTAGAATTTCTACTTAATATTTATCAAAAAATGAATATTATTATTGTTCGCGTACTTGCACTTGTCTTCATCCTTTGCGCGATGAGTTTCGAAGCTTTCGCCTACGGTTTTATTTCTAGCGCAAAAGTTGTCCAAGTTCGAATAGATCAAGACGGTCGCGGAATGGTGATCTTCGACAAGGCGGTTGGTAATGAACCACCCTCATGCATACATGCCGCAGCCTATTCAAATGCGCTTGAATTCGATACGCGGACACCGGGTGGCAACGCTATCATGGCTTTGGCGCTGACAGCAAAGAGCTCGAACCAGCTTTTGTCGGTTTATGGATCCGGCAGATGCGAAATCTATGGCGGTCACGTTGAAGACTGGTCTTACGGTGTGGTGCACTAATTCGCATAAGGTAAATAATGCATATTAAATTACTATCAAGACTTTTTCTTAAAACATATTTGGCTGCTGCAATGCTGCTTGGCTTGCCAAGCGTCTACGCATGGGATGGAATTGTAAGCGGTGCTATCGAGAGCATTGATATCACAGAAGGTTCAAATTATGGATTTCGCGTTATTTTAAAGAATTCGCCTTCGATGTGTTCGGGTGGACCCAATTGGGCCTATCTGCTTGATACTGACAGCAATTACAAAATATTTGTCGCAGCGCTGCTGTTAG
>JADMJQ010000342.1:5071-10220 GCA_018780415.1 Roseateles sp.
TAGCAAAGGCTCAATCTAGTACGGTTCTCGTACATTCTCGATTAGTTGGATCTTATTGCCACATTGGGTACATCGCTGTGAAATAGATTGGTTTGGTAAGTTTGACAGTAAACTTAGGCGCATCAAGCCTTCGCATGCTGTGTCGGTATAGCAACTTGTTGAATGTAAAAATTAACATAAATTAGTTTTCATGCCATACAGCATCATGCGAAATGATCCACTTCCAAGCGGCCTTAAGTCATTGAATCCGCATCGCATATTCTGGCTTCGTTCACTGAGCGCCAAAACGTGTTTGAGTCATGCAGTCGTCAGATGTATGTTGATGGTTTTCGCCGGATGGGCTATCCCGGCGATGGCTGGCGTTGTCGGGTGGACTCAAGACTCAAAGGTCACTAAGCTCGTGAACACATCAGACGGCGGCGTTAACGTGTTCTTATCTCCGCCGCCGAGTGGCTGTGTTTCGAACAGTGGATATGGCCCAGCTGTAGCGTCAATCTATCCCAATCACCCGGGAATAAACAGAATGAAGGCTGATCTCTTGATCGCCCACCTCACTGACAGGAAGGTGGCTCTATATTTTGTTGACAACACCTGCAGAGTCGGTGAAATGATTCTTGGCGGCTGGGAATGAACGACCGTAATTCTTAATTTTTCTGCAAGAGAAAAACCTTCGGTGGTTAATGGAATTTAGGAGCACGCGATGTTTATCAAGTCCATAATCTTGTCCCTCGCGCTATTGAGTGGTCAGGGTATAGCCCATGCCAATAGTGCAAATGGTAGTCATGAATTACTGGCTGTTGTCATTCATGACTCGGGGCATCTTTTGGTAAGCTTAGGTGGCTCGAGCAATACAGAAGGTTGTGCAACAAGTGGTACTGAAAAACTCGTCCTTTTTCGGAAGGATAATCCGAACTTTAAGTTGTTCTATTCGATGTTGCTCACCGCCCTGGCGACTGGCAGGCAAGTCGAAGGATGGGTCAACGGATGCACTGAGCTGTGGGGCGCCGGTAGTACTAGAGTAGTTACCGGTACAACGTTATCTATCGCCAAATAGTTGAATGAAAATTCAAATGAAAATTTTAAAGACAGCATCATTGGTCCTGATGTCGGCTCTGGCTGGACAAGTATCTGCCGGTCATGCCGAAATTTATCCTGTCTTTATTGAGCATCTTAGTGTAATTGCCATTCCGTCAGGCGGCCACTTAGCAGGCAATTTCGAAGTGAAAATCAAGGGTGGGTTTTCTTTATCGAATGGCGTCATCTGCGATCCGAATTACATCACGACGTTGAAGAGCGTTGATATTGACAAGCGGCTCTTCTCACTATTGACCGTGGCTCACAGCACGAAGCAAGCCGTTCAGTTGAGAATTACCGACGATCCAAACTTCACGGCCTTTGCCGGGCGCTGTAGTTTGGTCTGGGTGAATTTGATTCAATGAGATCTGGTTCGTTTTGTTTGTGCTGGCAGATTAATGCTTACCTTGCAGTCGGCTGTTGCCAAACACCGATCAACACCGCTGTTTGCCCGCCATTTGGCGTCCGTTGAATTTGCCGGATGCCCCAATGCCAAGCCTCAGGGGTTTGCGGTGCTGTCCCTGCATTGAGCGCGTCGACGTAGTCCAACAAGGACTGAGGGTCGCTGCCGGCCAACTCGACACGCAGCGCGTGCTCCTTGAGTTGGAGTTCGATGGCGGTCGGTGTGACGCCCACGATGGCGCTGTTTTCTAGCGCTGCAAGCGCACTGGGCCAGGGGAGCGTTCTTTCTTCTTGAAGTTCCAGAGCGCTTTCAAGGTACGGCGGCGCCACGGCAAACTGTGGCGAGACCGATCCTGGGGCCTTCGACGCCTGTTGCGCCAAGAGGCTTTGAGTGTTGAGTTGTTTGAGCACCTCTAGCTTGCCATACTGCCAGCCCAGACCTGCCACTGCCGCCGCAAGTAGTGTGGCAAGTGCGAGCGCGAACTGCCATTGTTTTCGAGTCGGTCGATTCGGGCGAATGAACTCAGCACGTACTGGCTTCATGTTGAAGTACTTTCTTGCAGGTTCTGATTCGCAGCTATCGCATGGATCCATGGCAATGAGGCGTCAGCCCCCTGTCCCGGCAATACTTCAAACCTGCTCAGGGAGCCTTCTTCCAACGATTCAGAAACCAAGAGTCGATGCAAGAGGTCGGACTGTTGTTGCGGGTTAGGCCGCGGAATGTTTGAGAGCGCCAAAGTGGGCACCTGCCCATGTCCGATCAAGATCGTCAAGGAATCGGGGTCCGAGAAAGCCACCACGCTTTGAGCGAGGTCTGCGTCGGCCGTCGTCCCAGAGGCTCTGTTGCTCTTCAATGCCGACATTGCCATAGCCCACCATGGCCGCACGGAAGTCAAGCTAACGCCTGCTCCCTGAGCCAGTTCCGTTAGCTCACTAAAAAACCTCTCATTCAAAGCAGTTGCCAACACGGCTACGTGCTCGGGCCAGTGTTCAATGCTGCTGATGCAGCCCTCCGGCAGTTGTGTCGCACTTGACGCCATCGCTTGAGCCAGTTCAGTCGCTTCTTTCCAGTGCTGCAAGCCAGGCGCAGGCCCACACACAAAGGGTTGCGCCAAAGCTCCTGATACCAAAACCTGCAACCTGGGCTGCAAGCGAGGCCACGGACGGGGTTCTAGCCGAAGCGCATCAAAGCATTGCTGCAGGGCGGATGCCTTTGCCTCGGTGTTGAAGCAGCTCACTTCACCGGCCGGTGACTGCAGCCACGCTTGCTCAAGGCCACAGAACAGTTGCCATTTCTTGGGGAGCGGTAAACGGCGGGGGAGTTGAAACGGCAGTTTGAACATCCTAGGCAGCCCCTACGACGCGGCGCACTTCGTCGACGCTCGTCGTGCCTCGAACAATGTGGCCAATCGATTGTTCAGCTAGGCTTTGTACGCCTTGCTTGACGGCGTGAGCCTTCACCACGGACAAGGGCGCACCGCCGGTGATGAGGTCGCGCAGCTCGTCGTCGACGCAGTGCAGCTCGGCGATCACAAATCGCCCCTTGTAGCCAGTCCCGTTGCAATGTTCGCAGCCGCGCCCATGCGGGAGCTCGGTCAAAGACTCGGTGCCAAGGCGCTTTAGCCAATGCAGTTCGATGCCGGTGGCCTGGCGGAACTCCAGGCAATGTGGACACAAGCGGCGCAACAAGCGTTGGACCACCACGCCGTTCAACGAGGACATGAAACCAAACATATCGAGGCCGAAATGCCTGAACCGCCCGACGATGTCGGACACGCTGTTCGCATGGACGGTAGTGAAGACCAAATGCCCGGTCAACGCAGACTGCACGGCGATCTCGGCCGTTTCAGCGTCGCGGATCTCACCAATCAGAATCCGGTCCGGGTCATGGCGCAAGATCGATCTGAGCCCTTTGGCGAAGGTGAGGCCTTTGCGCTCATTGACCGGTATTTGCAGCACCCCGGGCAGTTCGTACTCGACCGGGTCTTCGATGGTGATGATCTTCTCTTGCCCGGTGTTGATCTCGGACAGCATGGCGTAGACGGTCGTCGTCTTGCCGCTGCCTGTCGGCCCGGTGACCAGCAACATGCCACTCGGCATTTCGGCCAAATCCCGCAGGGTCAGCGTGGCTTCATCACTGAAACCCAGGTGCGCCAAGGTCACCCCGGTGTCGCGGCCGCGCAGCTGGGCTTTGTCCAGCAAGCGCAAGACCGCGTCTTCGCCGTGCACGCTCGGCATGATGGATACGCGCAGGTCGATCGCTTCGGTTTGACCTTCACCCAGCGCGAACCGGAAACGACCGTCCTGTGGCAATCGGCGCTCGGTGATGTCCAGCAAGGCCAACACCTTGATGCGCGAGATCACCTCCTGCGCCGCTTGCGCGCCGGACATGCGTGCGAAGCCCACCATCACGCCGTCCAAGCGATGCTTGACGCTGACGCTTTCACGGTCGCATTCGAAGTGCACATCGCTGGCGCCGCGCTTGAAGCCGGCGCGTAAGGCTTGGTCGACAAACTGAACGATGGGCCCGTCGGCCGACATTGGGCCATTACCGTTACCGGCCGCCAGCTGCGCTTGGTCCTTGGCTTCGGCGCCCAGCCATAGATCCAGGTCGGCGCTGCGCGCTGCGAGCGGCTGGGTCTGGCTCGCGCAAGCCCGGTTGAGGCGTTGCTGCAGCCCAATATCCCAGGGATCCTCACAGGCGGAGAACACAGCGCCCTGTTGATCGCGCAGGATGACGCTGCGGGTCTTGCGGCTGATCTCAAGGGGCCAGGCCTCAAAGTCGGGCGCGAGCGGCGGCGAACCGGAGCCGAATACCTGCACGCCGGCCTGCGCCCGTAGCCACTCGATCAGCGCCGCTTCTTGGTGATGCGCGGTGCGCAGCAGCACATCGAGCACCGTGCCGCCGCCGCTTTTGTGCTGGGCCCGTGCCGCGCGCAGCGCCTCACGCCAATCGACCGCCGTATTGCCTGCTTGAACCACGCTCACACTCCAGACCCCAGGCCGTTGGCCATATCAAAAATAGGCATGTACATCATCACCACCACCCCGCCCACCATCAACGCCACCAAGAGCATCAGCAGCGGCTCAACAATGCGGGTGCTGCGCTCGATAAAGGTGGCGAAGGCTTGCGCATGGCGATCGGCAATCGTCTGCATCACCGTGTCAAAGCTGCCGGTACGTTCACCCACGGCAATCAGACGCAGCGTCACCGGTTCGGTTAAGCCGGCCAGCTCGAAGGCATTCGCTGCTGCCTTGCCCCGGGCAATCTCTTGGCGGGCCAGCTTGACGCCCTTGGCCAACTGCGGGCCGAGGTCCATGCCCTGGCCGACCTGCAGCGCCTCATCCAGGGTGTAGCCGCCCTTGTACATCAGGGCCAAGGACTGATAGAGCTTGGCCAGGCGGAAGTGCTTCCACTGCTCGCGCAGCGGTGCAAAGCCGTCGATCAGCTTGGCGGCCATACGCATCGCATGGCCTTGAACGATCAGCCAGGCCAGCAGCCCAATGCACAGCGCGAGCGCGGTCAACACCAGCGGCAGCTGCTCACGCATCATGTTGCTGAGCCACAGCACTGCCTGGGTGGCCGCGCTCAGTGCCTTGGGCGAGCGCATATACATGGTTGAAAACCGTGGGATGACGAAGACCAGCAAGAACAAGGTGATCATCAAACCGA
>JADMJQ010000342.1:10230-11114 GCA_018780415.1 Roseateles sp.
CAATCACCACGGCCGGGTAGATCGCCGCACTGATGATCTTGCGGCGCATGCTGCCGAGCATTTCGTCGTAGCGCAGATAGTCATCCAGCGCGTCGGCCAAGGAGCTGGTGCGCTCGCTGGCGGTGACGCTGGCGACCAGCACCTCAGGGAAGACGCCCGCCTCACGCATCGCCCGCGAGAGCGACTGCCCCTCTTGCAATGAGCGCAGCAAGCGGCCGTGCACGCCGTGCTGAGACGCCTGGTGACGCGATGCCGAGAGGGTGTCAATCGCCTCCACCACGGTCATACCGGAGCGCAGCAATGTCCGCAGCTCTCGGCACCACCAGGGCACGTCGAAGCGTGCCGTGGCGCGCTCGGCCGGCTGAGGCCGGACCGTGAGCACGACACAGCCGCGCGAGAGCAATTGCGCACGCGCCTGCGCAGCATCGTCGGCTTGGATCACTTCCTCGCAAACGCGGCGATCCGACTCGTGCAGATAGCGCACCTGGAAACGCATCAAGCGCGCCTTCCGCAGTCGGCGCCGTCAGCCATATCGGCCACGTTAGCGAAACCCTGTTGCAAAGTCATTTGACGATGTCGGCGTCATCGCCCGTGCCGCCGGCCACGCGATCACGGCCGAAGCTCATCAGCTCATATTCTTTGCCCGCATTGCCGGGCGAGCGATATTGATAAGGCATACCCCAAGGGTCTGCAGGCACAGCAGCCTGCAAATATGGCCCGCGCCAGCGCGGCTCATCGCTGGGCGCTTCGCTCAGGACCTTGAGCCCTTGGGCGGCGGTCGGGTAACGGCCCGTGTCCATGCGGTAGGCCTGCACGGCCTTGTCGACGGCGTCCATCTGAGCGCGGGCGGTCGTCACTACAGACTTGGAGATTTGGCCAAAAAA
>JADMJQ010000137.1 GCA_018780415.1 Roseateles sp.
CGCCGTTGACGCGGCGCTGATGGTGATCGACGCGGCCAACGGCGTCGAGCCGCAAACCCGCCGCCTCTTGCAGGTCTGCCGGGCCCGCAACACGCCGATCCTGACCTTCGTCAACAAGATGGACCGCGAGGTGCAAGACCCGCTGGCCCTGATGGACGAGATCGAGCGCGAGCTGGGCATGACCGTGGTGCCGTTCACCTGGCCGGTTGGCATGGGCAAGCATTTCCACGGCGTGATGGACCTGCGTCAAAAGCAGATGCGCGTGTTCTCGCCCGGCGAGGGCAAGGCCGGCGGCGATGACGAGATCTTGCAAGGCCTGAACAACCCGGCTTATGCCGAACGCTTCGGCATGCAGTATGAACAGGCCGAGGGCGAGATCGAGCTGGTGCAGGACGCGGCGGCCGAGTTCAATCTGGACGACTTCCTGAGTGGCAAGCTAACGCCGATGTTCTTCGGCTCGGCGGTCAATAACTTCGGCGTGCAGGAGATTCTTGACGCCCTGGTCGAGCTGGCGCCCGCGCCGGCCGAGCGCGCCGCCATGCAGCGCGTGGTGCAGCCGGATGAGCCCAAGTTTACCGGCGTGGTGTTCAAGATCCAGGCCAATATGGACCCCTCGCACCGCGACCGGATTGCCTTCCTGCGCGTCGTCAGCGGGCACTTCGAGCGCGGCATGCGGCTGAAGGTCGTGCGCTCGGGTAAGGAGTTACGTCCCAACACCGTGGTGAGCTTTCTGTCACAACGCCGCGAGCTACTGGACGAGGCCTTTGCCGGCGACATCATCGGTATCCCCAACCATGGCGTGCTGCAGCTCGGCGACACCATCACCGAGGGCGAGGCCTTGCAGTTCACCGGCCTGCCCTTCTTTGCACCGGAAATGTTCCGCTCGGTCGAAGTGGCCGACCCGTTGCGTACCAAGCAGCTGAAGGCCGGCCTGACCCAGCTCGGCGAAGAGGGCGCGATCCAGGTCTTCCGCCCGATCGCCGGTTCGGTGCTGCTGCTCGGCGCTGTGGGGCAGCTGCAATTTGAAGTGGTGGCGCACCGGCTGGAGCATGAATACGGCTGCAAGGCCCGCATCATGCCCAGCCGCTTCCAGGTCGCGCGCTGGGTCACTTGCGACGATGCGAACGAGCTGAAGCGCTTCATCGACGCCAATGACCACCGCATGGCCTACGACGCCGTCGACGCGCCGACCGTGCTGGTCGAATACGCACCTGAGTTAAGGGCGATCGAAGCCAACTGGCCGAAGATCAAGTTCCACGCGCTGCGCGAGCATGCGGGGCTGGTGTTCCAAAAGCGGCTGGACGGGTAGGCCTTCTACTGCGCCGCCGCCATGCGTCGTTGGTCCGAGCTTCGGGATCCTCACGTACAGGAAGTACGTTCCGGTCCCTCAACTCGGCCCGCCTAGCCTGACGACGGCTCGCTACGAAGGCTTTCGAGTTGTCGGGAGGTGAGCCGAGAACAGCGTCATTCGACCGCCGCAGACTCGTTCTCGGTGTGGCGCTCAGGCTCCGTGGTGCGGAGGATTTCGTTCAGCACGGCAGTGGCGTAACTCCCGGCGGGCAAAGAGAACGTAAGCACCAGTTGATCGGCTTGCGGCCATTCCCATGCCATGTCCACCGGCCTGGCCACCAGGGCGCGGCGCGCCTGATCCAGACCGGCGTGTTCCATGCCGTCGCACAAGGTGGCGTGACGTTCAGCCACGCCGTTTT
>JADMJQ010000149.1 GCA_018780415.1 Roseateles sp.
GCAAGGAATATCGCGCCCGCCACATCCTGGTGGAAAAGGAAGACGAAGCCAAGGCCCTGATCGAGCAGATCAAGGCCGGCGCCAAGTTTGAAGAGCTGGCCACCAAGAACTCCAAAGACCCCGGCTCGGCCGCCAATGGTGGCGATCTGGACTGGGCCAATGGCAATAGCTATGTGAAGGAATTCACCGAAGCTTTGGCCCTGCTGCAAAAGGGCGAGATGACGCAAACGCCGGTCAAGTCGCAGTTCGGCTTCCACATCATCAAGCTGGAAGACAGCCGCGAAGCGCAGTTCCCGGCCTTCGACGACGTCAAGGCGCAAATCGTCAAGCGCCTGGAACAGCAAAAGCTGGGCGTCTATCAGCAAGAGCTGAAAGCCAAGGCCAAGACGGACTACAAGTTCGCCAACGTCGGCCCGAACTGATAAAACCAAGCCGGGCACTGAGCAAACGGCTTGAAATCGCCGTGTCAGGGCCCAGTTGCTAAGAACTGCTCAGCCCGCGCAGCGCCCTCATCGGCAGCGCGGGTTTTTTGATTCTCGCGCCTAAGGATTTGCGTGTCCGCTTCCCGTTTGGCCCGCCGCATACTGCCCCATCCCGACACCCTGGCGCAAACCCAGGGCCTGAAATGGCTGGGCCGCTACCTGGCCCCGCGCCCCTGGCTGTGGGTCGCGCATCGGCGCCGCGTCGCCATGGGCGTGGCGGTGGGCTTGGCCGCTGGCGTGATCCCGCTGCCGACCCAGATGGTGTTGGCCGCCTTGCTGGCGATAGCCTGCCGCGCCAATGTGGCCGCGGCCATCGCCGCCACCTGGCTGACCAACCCGCTCACCCTGGTGCCGATCTGGAGTCTGGCGATCGCCCTGGGTCGGCTGGCCTCGGGCCACCATGGCCCGATCGCCACACCTGAGATGCTGGCCATCGAATGGCAGCAGCCCGGCACCTGGCTGCACTCGCTGTGGACCTGGGTGCAGGCCTTGGGCGAGCCCTTGTTGATCGGACTGCCCTTGGCCGGCCTGCTGCTGGGTGCGCTGGCCTATCTGATCGTTTATTTCGGTTGGTGGGCGGTCATCAAGGGCGAGCGCTGGCGGCGCCTGCGCCAGCGCGCTCGCAGAAACTAAACGAGTGCGCCGGCCTCGATGCGCAACTGGCGCTGGCAGCGCTGCGCAATCGCCAGGTCATGGGTGACCAAGACCAGCGTCGTGCCGGCCTCGCGGTTCAGCTCGAACATCAGCTCCATCACGGCGGCACCGGTGGCGAAGTCCAGGCTGCCGGTGGGCTCGTCGGCCAATAGCAAGGCCGGCCGCATCACAAAGGCCCGCGCCAGCGCCACGCGCTGCTGCTCGCCGCCCGACAGCACGCGCGGGTAATGGCCCAGCCGCTGTGACAGGCCGACGCGGCCCAGCATATGCGTGGCCAGCGCCCGCGCATCGCGGTCACCGCGCAGTTCCAGCGGCAGCATCACATTCTCCAGCGCGTTCAAATTCGGCAGCAGCTGAAAGCTCTGGAACACAAAGCCCAGCTCGGCGCCACGCACCGCCGCCCGCTGGTCTTCGTTCAGCACAAACAAATCCTGGCCGCGCAGGCGCACGGTGCCGCCGCTGGGGGTGTCCAGGCCGGCCAGAATCGCCAACAAGGTGCTCTTGCCGGAGCCGGAGGCGCCGACGATGGCGACCGACTCCTGGGCCGCCAGCGTGAACGAGATGTCATGCAGAATGGTCAGCTCGCCGGAGGCGTCTTGCACACGCTTGCTGACCCGGTCGACTTCAACAATATTGACGGACATTGAACGGAGATTCCCAAGTGATGACATCGAGACGGCGTGATTGCTGCGCGTACTTTAGCGCCTTGGGCTTGGCGGCGTTGGTGACAGGCCTTGTGCCAGGTCTTGTGCCAGGTCTTGCCAGCGCCGCCGCCCCCGCCGTGCAAGCCAAGGCCGGGCCCCTGATCCTGGTGGTCGGCGACAGCTTGTCGGCCGAGTATGGCCTGGCTCGTGGTCAGGGCTGGGTGGCCTTGCTCGAACAAAGGCTGAAGGACAAAAAGTTGCCGCAACGGGTCTTGAACGCCAGCATCAGCGGCGACACCACCTCGGGCGGCCGGGCTCGCTTGGGCGCGCTATTGAGCCAGCACCGGCCCAGCATCGTCATCATCGAATTGGGCGGCAACGACGCGTTGCGCGGCCTGCCGCTGGCCTCCAGCCAAGACAACCTGCAGGCGATGACGCGCGCGGCCAAGGCGGCCGGTGCGCGCGTGCTGCTGCTGGGCATGCAGGTGCCGCCGAACTATGGCGCCAGCTATGGGCGCGAGTTCGCCGGCTTGTTCGAACGCGTCGCCAAAGAAGAAAAAACCGCGCTGACGCCGTTCTTGCTGAAGGGCGTGGCGGACCGGCCGGACGCGCTGGAGTGGTTCCAGCCCGACCGCATTCACCCGCTGGCCAAGGCCCATCCGGTCATGCTGGAGCTGGTCTGGACCAGCTTGCGGCCCTTGCTCTGATCAGCGCTCGGCCTTCATCGTTCGACTTCGCCCCGGCGGCGCTCACCGTTGGCTCTTTGTCCGTCCTCGGCGCGGTTGCGGCGGGGGCCGGCATCATCTTGGCGCTGCGGCTGGGGCTGCTGCGGCCGTGGCGCTTCAATCTGCGGGCGCGCTGGCACCGGCATAGGCACCGGTGCTTGCGCCTGCGGTTGTTGGGCTTGAGGCTCGGGCGAGCGCTGGCGCTCGGTTGAACGCTCGGTTGAACGCTCAGGCTGGCGCTCGAACCCCGGCGGGCGGCTGGGCCCCTGGCGTTCGCGCATCTGCTCCATCGCGCGGTCGGTGGCCTGGCGGACCTGGGACTGTTGTTGCTGTTGCTGTTGCTGCTGCTGCTGCTGCTGCTGCTGCTGCGCCTGGAACATCTCATTGCGCTGCGTCTCGGGGCGTTCGCGTCGCTGCTGCGGCTGTGTCTGCTGCGGTGCCTGCACCTCGCTGCGGACCTCGGGCATGGGCCTGGCGGACGGCAAGGGGCCACTCACGTCGTTCAATTGCTGCTGGCGATCGCGCTCACGCTCACGCCGACCCAGGTTTTCGCTGCGCCAAGGCATATCGGGCGGGGCACGCTTGACCTGCGCGTCGACAACGGCGCGGGCCGGCAAAACCGTCGCCAACTCATTGCGCGCCGGCGCCGTCGGCAACGGCCGCACCGGCCCAATGCCGGCCGCCGGCAACGCGCGCACGGCGGCGCCTTGCCCCGGTAAATAGCTGACCGCACCGGCCACATCGCGGTTGCTGCGCTGCGGCCGCTTCACCGTGACCGGATCGGGGTCGATATTGATGCGGTGCTGGTGCGCCGGGCTGTGCCGATAGGGCGGCCGGTAAACCTCGCGGGGGCCGAGCGGGTACCAGCCGTAATGCGGGCGATTGCCGTAGCCGTAGCTGCCGCCCACGCTCACCGACACCCCGCCCACCCAGCCCACCAGCGCCGGCGCATAGACAGGCCGCGCCACATAGACACCCGGCGCCCAGCCCCAGCGGCCGCCGTAGGACACCCAACGCCCATAGTGAAACGGCGCATAGCCCCAGGGTGCGTCGTCGACCCAGGTCCAGCCCCAATGACGCGACCAAGCCCAACGGCCGTAGCGGTAAGGCGCCCAATCGACCGCGACCGTGGTCGGGATCCAGATATTGCCGTAGTCGCTTGACGACTCCCAGCGCCCATGGCGATCCAGCTCGTCGGCACCGGTCGTCTCGGGCGACACATAGCGCTGGCTGATGCCGGACGCAAAGCGGTCGCCTTCGGCCCGGCTCTGGGCCAGCAGCCAGTCGCCAAAACCGTCGTTGTTGAGGCGCTGGCGCTCGGTGCGCGGGCCTCCGGCCCACCAGAACTCGCCCTGCTCGCCGTCTTCTAGCCAAACCGGCTGACTGGCCTCGCCGCGTTCGAACTCAAAGCGCATGCGGCCCTCGAAGTTGTAGGCGCGGCTGCCGCGATCCAGCTGTTCAACCCGGAACAGCCCCTGCTGCTCGGCGTAGAACTTGCCCTCGCGGGTCTGCACCTTGTATTCGCTGACGGCTTCTTGAGAGCGCAGGCGCAGCCCGAGGTCGCCCTTGGCCAGCAGCAACAGGACGCGGCCTTCGTCGAGCTGGCTGAACTCCAGATCGCTGCGCTCATCCAGCCACAAGCTGGTCGAGCCGACGCTGAGGCTGACGCGGGCGCGCTCATCGGTGCGCAGCCGGTCGCCCTCGGCGACGGTCTGGTTGCGCGTCACGCGCACCCAGTCCTTGCTCTCGGTGTCGAACAGCCAGGCATCGCCGATCACCTCGGAGACCCGCCCGGCACGCGCCGGCGGGTCATTGTCAGCAGCGTGGGCGGTGAGCGGGCCGGCCAGCAGGCCGAGCAAGATCAGGGCGGGAATGAACAATCGTTTCAATGCGGCGGCAAGCATGTGGTGCTCCTTCAGTCGCGGTCTAACGTTTGCAACGCCATCCCTGCCGACCGCCTTTACAAACTATTGCAAATTCTCAATCGTCCGCATTCGGGTCCATCTCGGGGAACAGCACCGAGGTGAAGCCGAAACGGCTGAAGTCCTTGATCCGCGAGGGGTACAAAACGCCGATCAGGTGATCGCATTCATGTTGAACAACGCGGGCATGAAAGCCCTCGGCCTCGCGCTCGATGGCCTGGCCGTCGGCATCAAAGCCGCTGTAGCGCAGGCGCACGAAGCGATCGACCACGCCGCGCAGGCCCGGCACCGACAGGCAGCCTTCATACCCCTCCACCATCTGATCCGACAGCGGCGTGATGGTCGGATTGATCAGCACCGTCGGCGGCACCGGCGGCGCCTCCGGGTAGCGCTCGTTGCTTTGAAAGCCAAAGATCACCAACTGCAGATCGACGCCGATCTGCGGCGCGGCCAGGCCGGCGCCGTTGGCCGCCTTCATGGTCTCGAACATATCGGCGATCAGCGCCTTCAGCTCGGGCGTGCCGAACTCGGTCACCGGCTTGGCCACGCGCAGCAAGCGCGGGTCCCCCATCTTCAAAATCTCATGCACGGCCATTGCGTTTGTCCTCTGCGCTATCGTGGGCGCATTCTACGGAGGGCAGAAAAATGGTTCCTGACTACATTGTGCCGCTGGGCGGCGGCATTTACGCCATAGACACCGGCTTTCAGCGCCCGCGCTTCGACGCCGCCTATCTGCTGGTCGAGAACGGCCGCGCAGCCTTCATTGACACCGGCACCAACCACGCGGTGCCGCGCCTGCTGGCGGCGCTGGACTTTGTCGATTTGACGCCGGCGGCCGTCGACTGGGTGATTCCGACCCACGTGCATCTGGACCATGCCGGCGGCGTCGGCTTGCTGATGCAGTCGCTGCCGCAAGCGACCGTGCTGGTGCACCCGCGCGGCCTGCGCCATATGGTCGACCCGACGGCCTTGTTCGAGGGCGCGCTGGCGGTCTACGGCATGGAGGAAATGCAGCGCTCTTACGGCCAATTGCAGCCGGTGGCGGCCGAGCGGGTGCAGGCCAGCCATGACGGTCAAACGATTGAGCTGGCCGGTCGGCCGCTGTTGCTGATCGACACCCCCGGCCATGCCCGCCACCACCATTGCATCTGGGATGCGCAAAGCCGCGGCTGGTTCACCGGCGACACTTTTGGCCTGAGCTACCGCGAGTTCGACACCGCAGCCGGCCTTGAGTGGCTGATGCCCACCAGCACGCCGGTGCAGTTCGACCCCCAAGCGCTGCGCGCCTAGGTGCAGCGGCTGATGAGTTTTGATCAGCGGGCGATGTACCTGACGCACTACAGCCGCATCGGCTTTGACAAGCAGGATTTGCCGCGCCTGGCCGCGCTGCTGCTCGCGCAGGTGGACGAGATGGAAGCTTTGGGCCTGAAGCTACGCAACGCGCCGGATCGGCATCAGCAGTTGAAGGCCGGTCTGCGCGAGCTGTATCTACGCCGTCTGCTAGAGCATGGCTGCCGTCTACCACCGGATCAGCAGGCCGAGCTGCTGGAGATGGACATCGAGCTGAATGCGCAGGGGCTGGCGGTGTGGCTGGACAAGACCCAACCTTAAATTGCGACACAAGACCAAAAAGAGTCTATATTCAGTCCTATCGAAAAATCAATGGGCCCGCCTCATGCGCTATTCCACTCAAGTCAAACCAATCAGCTATCTGAAGGCCAATGCGGCCGAGGTGCTGACATTGCTGGCGGCCGAACGCGAGCCCTTGATCATTACCCAGAACGGTGAGGCCAAGGCGGTAATTCAAGACCTGGCCTCGTATGAAGAAACGCAGAACACGTTGGCGCTGCTGAAGATCCTGGCCCTTGGCAGCCGCGAACTGGAGTCGGGCCAGGTAAGCCCACTGGCCGACGTTGCTGCACGCTTGCGCGCCAGGCGCGCGAGCTAGGCTGACTACAGGCGCAGCGCCGTGCAAACCTTTGATATCTTGTTCACGGCAGGCGCCGAGCGAGATCTGCAGGCAATTTACGACTACGTCGCCGAGTTCGATAGCCCAGCGAATGCCGACAGCCTGCAAGACAAGTTGCTGGACGCAGCCCAACGCCTGCAGACCGCGCCCGAGCGCGGCACCTACCCCAAGGAGCTGCTGAGCCTGGGGATTCGCGACTTCAGGCAGATCAGCTTCAAGCCCTACCGCATCATTTACCGCGTGCTGGGCTTGCAGGTTTACATCTACCTGATCGCCGACGGCCGCCGCGAGATGAGCCGCCTGCTGATGCGTCGCCTGCTGGAAGCCTAGGCTCAGGCCTTGTAGTAATCCCGGTACCAAGCCACAAACTTGGCCACCCCGTCCGGCACCGGCATGGCCGGGCGGAAGTCGGTCCAGGCGGCGAGCTCTTCAACATCGGCGTGCGTGGCCGGCACATCGCCGTCCTGCAGCGGCATGAAGTTCTTCTGCGCCTCCTTGCCGACCGCTTTTTCAATCGCTTCGATGAATTCCATCAACTGAATCGGCGCATGGTTGCCGATATTGAAGATGCGGTAGGGCGCGTTCGAATGCGCCGGGTCGCTCTTCATCGCGTCATAGCCGGGCTCGGGCGTTGCCACCCGGTCCAGCACCCGCACCACGCCCTCGGCGATGTCGTCCACATAGGTGAAGTCGCGCACCATCTGGCCGTGGTTGAACACATTGATGGGCTTGCCGTCAATGATGGCCTTGGTGAACAAGAACAGCGCCATGTCCGGCCGGCCCCAGGGCCCGTAGACGGTGAAGAAGCGCAGCCCCGTGGTCGGCAGGCGGAACAGATGGCTGTAGGTATGCGCCATCAGCTCGTTGGCTTTTTTGGTCGCCGCGTACAGGCTGACCGGATGGTCGACGCTGTGATGCTCGGAAAACGGCATCAGCGTGTTGCCGCCGTAGACGCTGGAGCTGGACGCATAGGCCAAGTGCGCGACCTGGTTGTGGCGGCAGCCTTCCAGGATATTGGTGAAGCCGACGATATTGCTTTCGATATAAGCGTGCGGGTTCTCGATCGAATAGCGCACGCCGGCCTGTGCGGCCAGATGCACGACGCGGTCAAACTTCTCGGTCGCGAACAGCTTGGCAATGCCGTCCTTGTCAGCCACGTCCATCTTGACGAAGCTGAAACCCGGCAGCGGCGTCAAACGCGCCAGGCGGTCGAGCTTGAGCTGGGGGTCGTAATAATCATTCAGATTGTCCAGGCCGACCACTTGGTCGCCGCGCGCCAGCAGCAGCTGGCTGACATGCATGCCGATAAAGCCGGCCGCGCCGGTGACGAGTACTTTCACGGATGCATTCTCCTGGGTGTTTCCTGAGGTTGATGGGCATGCCGCCCAACGCGCCCGGCATTCTCGCTCAAGCGGGCCAGTTGGCCGGCATTGGCGCCGGCTCAAGCGGCATTGTTCACGCTTGTTGCTTGTTCGGTGGCGGTGGCTTGCCTGTCATTTTCTGACGCTTTGATCTCTCTCATGGCAACCACTTGCGCAGCGCCGGTGTCGATACATCGTCAATGTGGCGGAATGCAGCCGCCACTCGCTCCATCTGCTCAGCGGCAACGCCGAAGGCCTCGAAGTACATGCGCCACTGCCGAACTACCCGCCAAACTTGATCTATCAGTTCGCAGGCGCGGGCCTGGGAGAGCGTGAAGCGCGTATGCCAGCCGAGTGCGTTGTCCAATGTGGCCAGGCGACCCTGAGGCCCCACCCCCAGATGCAAGAAGCGCTCCGAGGCCATGCTCGCACGGGGCAGCACGTCATACAGAGGGCTCAAGCGCCAGCCCGCCAATCGCGCGTCCCAGATAAAGCCGTGGTTGCGCAAATGGTCGTCGTCATTGCTGACGAACAAGTTGTAGATCAGGCGCTTGAACAACTCTTCGTTGTCTGCCCGGATGACGCTGGGGTGGCAGTACCGACGTACGGCCTCGGCCAAGTCAGCGTAAGACTTGCTGCGCGACTCAGTTTCATCGCAGGCCAACAGCGTCAGGCCGCTGACGAAGCCCATCCGATGTTCAACCCGACCCTCCCCTGGCCCAAGGGCCAGCCAGTCGGCGTCCCGGGCCAGTTGCTCGCCCCACCCCAACCAATAGCGGTCGAAACGCCGAATCAGCATGATGCGTCGCTCACCCAGCACCTGGGTGCGGACCGGCGGAACCTGCAGCCCCGCTTCCTGCGCCAGCAGCAGGGCGGCACACTCAAGGCCAGGAATGTCGAGGCGGTCCTGCCGGCTGGGGAACTTGGCCAGCCAAAGCACGCCGGCCTCGTCACGCACCGAGGCCTTGGGGCGGGCACCGCCCAAGGCGGTCCCGTCTTGGAATATGGCTTCCAGATGGGCAGGTACAGGTGCGCCCTCCTCGATGCGCTCAGCGGCTTCCATCAGATGAGCCAAGCCGTGCCAGTTGCTCGTGCCTGGCGTCGGAACATCTTGTAGATTGCCGCGCACATCCAAAGCACCCACGCGCTCACTGCCTGCATGCAGCAGGTACTGCGACTCTGGAAGGCTGTTGGCCGGCACACCTAGCTTGGCTTCGATGACGCGCCGTCCCCAAGCATCAGGTGCCGCGTCACGGATGCCGCCAAAGAAGCTGAGGCCATGGGGTGGCAGCAGACGTTTAGCGCGAATCGCCTCACGGTCGGCTATGCGCAGCCCGACGGGATCCACTTCTTGAGCGTCAGCTCGCCCGAGGTAGTTCAGGCCATAGGCGAAGCTGGATGCCAGCAGCCTGTCCCCGTCTTCGGTCAGGGTGAGTTGCCCGCAGGGGGCCCAAGCAGCGTCCAGATGCGCAAAAACCGTCAGTTTCCTGTCTTTGGCTGCCATGTCCTGATTCAGAAGTTGATCTCATCGAGTTCAGATGAACTCAGGTCTCGAACACGTCGCGTCTGCTCGCGCACGTTCAGCGCGACCAGTGCAGGGTCGGCTTCGGTCAGCAAATCGACCAAGGTACTCCCCGGCGCGATGGCATCTAAATAGCGCAGCACTTGCCCAATGGCCAGCCCTGGGTCGCCCTGCTCGATACGGTAGGCCGTGTTGCGAGACAGCCCCGCACGAAGTGCAGCGTCCGTTTGCTTGATACGGCGCGCCAGCCGCAGCCGCGCAAGCAGTTGGCCCATGCGATGGCTCTGCGCCAGCAACTGGGCAGGCAAGACGGCTGATTGCTTGACTTTCATGTACCTTAAAACGAGTTTTGATCTTTTATGGATTGATTTAACGAACAGTCTAGCATTTTACGCTGGCCGCCATCAGGCACGATCGTCAATTCGAGCAAAATCATCTCAGCGCTCGATTTAACGATCTCAGACCGCGAAACATGAGCCTCAAAAGACGGCCCAACCAAGCCTCTACCAGCGCTCAAATCCGGCGAATCGGCCCCGGCCACGTTTGCCGGCATTCACCTCGCCCGCCCCGTGACACCCATCACAAGCCCAGCCGCCGCGCGCTCCCTCTCGAAAGAAGCGACATATTCGCCGCCTAGAATGCGCCACTCAGTAGCAGCAACGCAACCATCCGCGAGAACACACCCATGACCAAGCCCTGCATTCACCTGATCGCCGGCGCGCGCCCCAACTTCATGAAGATCGCACCCATCGTGCGGGCGCTGCAGGCCGACGGGCGCTTGGCCTGGAAGATCATTCACACCGGTCAGCATTACGACCGCGATATGAATGAGGTGTTTTTTGAGGAACTCGGCATCCCCGCCCCCGATGTGCGCCTGGGCTGCGGCGGCGGCACCCATGCCGAGCAAACCGGCAAGATCATGGTCGCCTACGAGACCTTGATCGCCGCAGACAAACCGGCCGCATGCCTGGTGGTCGGTGACGTCAACTCCACCGCCGCCTGCTCCATCGTCGCCAAGAAGGCCTGCGTGCCTGTCGCCCACGTCGAGGCCGGCCTGCGCAGCGGCGATATGTCCATGCCCGAGGAAATCAACCGCCTGGTCACCGACGCCATCACCGACTGGTTCTTCGTCACCGAGCCCAGCGCCACCGAACACCTGCGCCGTGAAGGCCGTGACATGAGCGTGGTCTACGACGTTGGCCATGTGATGGCCGACAACGTGCTGTTCCAGGCCCACAAGCTGGAGACCACCGACACATCCGGCTTCGAGACCGACGCCTTCAAGCGCCTGCACGCCCGCTACGGCGTTGTCACCCTGCACCGCCCCAGCAATGTGGACAGCGCAGAAGCCTTGGAGCGCATCGCCAGCGTGCTGCGCGCCGTCTCGCCGGAGCTGCCGCTGGTGTTCCCGGTGCACCCGCGCACACGAGCCAATATCGAAAAGTTCGGCATCAACCTCGGCGCCAACGTCACCCTGATGGGCCCGCAGGCGTATATGTCCTTCTTGCACCTGTGGAAAGACGCCATCGTCGTGCTGACCGACAGCGGCGGCCTGCAGG